>NZ_JBHRTA010000037.1:0-233141 GCF_042646065.1 Parapedobacter deserti | reverse complement strand
AGCAGTTAAGCCCGCCAGAGCCGATGGTATTGCCGTAACAGGCGTGAGAGTAGGTCGGTGCCGGATTTTATTAAGCCCCTTTGCGTTCGCAAAGGGGCTTTTTTTATTGCGATTCCTGCTTCAATTTGTACCTAAGCCTAACAATCCAGTGTGGCAGGGCTTCTTCCGCCGGTTTGCACCGCGATTCGTTGGCCGCTATAGGCAGTTAGGTAAGATTGCCAGGATATCTACGGAGCATCGTCGCTTTTGTCGGGAGGTTTTGCAGCCCTGAATCGCGGCTTGAAGCCGAAAGGTTTTGGCGCGGTTTGCGGGGACGGCGCTTCCTCGGTGCCGGCCGGTTGCTCTAAAATTTTGGCCTGGGAAGGGGGCTGCGCGTGCTTGGAAGAGGTTGTAGCGCCAGCCTTGAAGCGTGGCTTGAAACCAATAGGGCTGGTATTTTTTGTTCCTTCCGAGGATTTTTCCTCCGTAGCAGCGGGATCCGGCGGGGACTTTGCAGCAGTAGCTTTGAACCTGGGTTTAAATCCCGTAGGCTTCGCCGCCTCGGTGGCAGGTGCCACGGGATCTTCCACTGGGCCGGTAGCGGGCGTTGCCGCAGGTTTCGGTGATGGTATCTCGGCCGTTTCGAGGAGGAAGTCTTTGCGGAGCCGATTAAACCAATACTTTTTGGTATGATCGAAGCTCTTTTCTCCCATAAGGGCAAAGTGTTCGCGAAATTCCTCATAAAGGTCCGGTTTGGCGCGTTTCATTCGTGCCAGATCGATTTTTTTCTTTATAAAGAACTCCTCAAACGTCATTAGCTCATGTTATGGTATACTGCCTGCACGTCGTCGTCTTCCTCGATTTTGTCGATCAGCTTCAGCACGTCTACGGCATCTTCCTCCGATACTTCGGTATGCGATAAAGCGATACGCTCTAATTTCGCACTCTTAACTTCAATGCCTTTTTCCTCCAGTAGACGTTGCATATTGCCGAAGTCTTCGAACGATGTCTGCGCTACGACTACATCATTTCCTTCTTCATCGGCTTCCACATACAGTTCCTCCAATCCCCCGTCGATGAGTTCTAATTCCAGTTCCTCCAGATCGACGTCTTCCCCAACAATGAACCGGAATACCGATTTGCGCTGGAAAATGAAATCAAGCGAGCCGGTTTTACCCAAGGTGCCGCCTGCTTTGCTGAAATAACTGCGAATGTTAGCTACCGTACGGTTGGTGTTGTCGGTCGCCGTTTCAATAAGGACAGGGACACCGTGCGGGCCATAGCCTTCGTAAACGTGTTCTTCGTATCCCTTAGCATCTTTGTCCGACGCCCGTTTTATCGCTGCCTCTATGCGATCTTTGGGCATATTTACGGCTTTGGCGTTCTGTATGGCTGTACGCAAGCGTGAATTGCCTTCGGGGTTAGCTCCACCTTCTTTGACGGCTATGGCAATTTCCTTGCCCAACCGGGTGAATTGGACGGCCATTTTGGCCCACCGTTTGAATTTACGCTCTTTCCTGAATTCAAATGCTCTTCCCATCTACTATGTGTATATTGTCTTTAAGGTTTGCAATCATGTCTGCTGTAATGTCGGCGATACTGAACCGGGGTGCCCAGCCCCAATCCCGCCGGGCTTCTGCGTCATCGATGCTGTTTGGCCACGTATCCGCGATAGCCTGCCTGGGATCATTTGCTTCATAAGTGATGGTAAAACCGGGCAGAATTTTTACGATCTCATCCGCAAGCATGGCTGGCGAGATGCTCAACCCTGCCAGGTTATAGCTTGATCGTATCTTAAGCGTGTTTGCAGGAGCTTCCATCAGGGCAAGCGTGCCATCGATGGCGTCATCCATATAAAGCATCGGTAATTTGGTGTCCGCCGAAAGGAAACATAGGTACGTGCCGGTTTTCAACGCTTCATGGAAAATATGGACAGCATAGTCTGTGGTGCCTCCCCCCGGTGCGGCCTTCCAACTGATGATGCCCGGATACCGGATACTCCTCACATCCAATCCATAGCGGTTATGGTAATATTCACAGATCCGTTCGCCTGCCAGCTTGCTGATACCATAAACCGTATTAGGATCCATCACCGTATATTGGGGGGTGTCTATCTTCGGTGTATTGGGGCCGAAAACGGCAATCGAACTTGGCCAAAACACGCGCTTTACTTCATATTCAAGTGACAGGTCCAAGACATTCAGTAAACCGTTTATGTTTAGCTCCCATGCTTGGCGGGGGTATTTCTCTCCGGTAGCGGAAAGCATCGCAGCTAGCAGGTAAACCTGCGTGGGACGGTATTTGGAAAATAGTAAGTGCAGGGACTTTCTGTCCAAAACATCGACGATTTCAAACGGTCCGTCCGTGTCCGGCACGTGAGGTGCCCTGATGTCGGAGGTGACCACCCGTTGCGCTCCGAATTTGGTGCGCAAAGCGATGGCGAGTTCCGTTCCGATCTGTCCATTCGAACCAATAATGACGATTTGTTCTTCCATTGTGTGCAAACTTAGTAAAATTTTTTATCGCAATCACAGCCTTGCGGCAAGCACAAAACTTTTGCGGTAGATTCGTTGTATCCCCGTTTCGTTGTAGGCCTCGATCACCGCGATGTATACTCCAACGGGTAGACGTTGGTTGGCGTCCGAGAGACCATCCCAGGTGATGGTGCCATGGACAGCCATACGCTGGTTGCGTTGCAATCTTTTTACCAAGAGGCCTTTATCGTTGTAGATATCGACAGTAGCCACGAAACCAGCAGCGGGGAAGTGGTAATTGATTTCGAGTTGATCCTCAAAACCGTCGTTGTCGGGTGAAAAGGTCTTTGAAGTTAAGAACACCGCGTCTTCGGCCGGTTCTACCGGATTGGTTGAATTCCGGTACCCGGGTGTGGCGCCGCCCACCGAAGTAGCCGCTGAACGGAAGTTGCCGGGAGCGAGGGTGGGCCAAGAAAAGTGCTGCCTTTCCAACGAGACACCTTGATGGCTTGAGCTGAATGGCGATTGCATCGCCGGGGTATAAAACAGGCTGTCAATCATCTTATCCTCGTAATAGAGCACCACCCCACCGTTTTCATTGTTGAAATTGGGAAATGCTGTCACCCCTACGAACGTATTGAAATCGCCATTGGGATAGTGTTCTTTCAGGATGTTGGGGTTGATCGTCAATACTTTGTATTCATTTGGGTGAAAGAGAATGGGGATATCGGTTACTTTACGCTTTGGGCCTGCCTCGCCGCGGGAATTCACATGAGCGACGCTGATGTGCCGAAGGTCAACCGTTTTCGCTGAGTTATTGTAGAGTTCAACGAAATCGACACCGCCGGGCCTTGGATGGGATAATACTTCGTTGATAAGTATCTCTTCCGGTTGAGGCACATCGGGTTTAACGGAATCTGCATTGCGATCAAATGGTTTGATCAGCAGATAATCAAGGATAAAGTCTTGCCTCCTCATGGGTGAAAAGTTGACAAAATATCCGACGTGCTGACCTATGGTATACGTAGCGTCCTTTACGGTGCTGTTTCCGATAACGTCGGTAATCAGGGTAAAGGTACCGGTGTCATGTTCATCCGTGAGAACTTGCCAATACCCGTCGGTGTCACGGACGACACGCACCCGCGCCCGGAAACGCGCCTGCTGGCTGGGTATAACTGCGCTTTGCAAAATCAGTGAGCGGGTATGGCCATGTTGCCGCCACAGCCCATACCTGTGCCCGGCCGGCGTACCGTCGATCTGTAGGTGATACCCGTATTGGCCGGCCGTGGGTGACCCCTGGCCGGCAGTCATGTAAAGCCTCATATAATTGCTGGCCGACAGTGTGCCATGGACCTGTATGCCGATCTCCCATACCGTATTATGCAGGCGTTCTGAACCGATCGATACGGATGCTGGCCCGGTTGCCCGTTCGGCAAGGCGCAGACGCGCATCTATCGTGGTGAACAAGGGTACGTCGCCATGCCACCCGTCTGGGAACCTATAGGAAAAATCCTCAAAAAAAGTAGCTCCACTGGTGTCATCCGGCACGAGCTTGGTTGCCTCATCGGTTAAAAAGCTCCTGAAATTGTTGCGGGACGGCCCGTGACCGGTCTGCATAGCGAGGATAAACGGAAAAATCACCCATAGTGGAAGTGCAGCGGTTTTCATCGGTTGAAATTACTTGTCGTTAAGTTGATCCAAATTTCGTATGTTTGGCAGTTAAAAAATAAAATTAAACAATAAAAATTAGTTCACCAAAATCAACAGAGCAAATGAAAGTGGCAGTGGTCGGCGCGACCGGGCTTGTGGGTTCGGAGATGTTAACTGTGTTAGCAGCGCGTAATTTTCCCGTAACAGAATTGATTCCGGTAGCCTCCGAGCGGAGCAAGGGCAAGGAAGTCGAATTCAAGGGAAAAAAATACAAGGTGGTCACACCGGACGAAGCCATTGCACTCAAGCCTGTTATCGCGTTGTTTTCCGCTGGGGGCAGCACGTCGTTGGCATATGCACCCAAGTTTGCCGAAGCTGGTGCTACCGTCATCGATAATTCCTCAGCGTGGCGGATGGACGCTACCAAGAAATTGGTGGTGCCCGAAGTAAACGGGCAGGTCCTATCCGCGGAGGACAAAATCATCGCTAATCCAAATTGTTCCACCATACAGCTGGTCGTGGTCTTGAAGCCGTTGCATGATCGGTACACGATAAAGCGCGTTGTTGTATCTACTTATCAGTCTGTAACCGGTACGGGGGTAAAGGCGGTCAAGCAGCTGCAAGACGAACGTGCTGGAATAGCAGGCGAAAAAGCTTACCCCTATCAAATTGATCTGAATGTCATCCCTCAGATTGATGTTTTCCAGGAGAACGGGTACACCAAGGAAGAAATGAAGATGATCAAGGAGACGAACAAGATCATGGGGGACGACACCATCCGTGTCACAGCCACTACGGTGCGCATTCCCGTCATCGGGGGACACTCGGAGTCAGTGAACATCGAGTTTGGCAATGATTTTGACATAGCCGAAGTGCGGGCGTTGCTGGCGAAGCAGCCTGGTGTAGTGGTCGTGGATAATCCTGGCAACCTTGAATACCCCATGCCGAAAGACGCACATGGCAAAGATGAAGTGTTTGTTGGCCGTATCCGTAGGGACGAAAGTCAGGCCAAATCGCTCAACCTTTGGGTTGTCGCGGATAATTTGCGTAAGGGCGCAGCAACCAATGCCGTTCAGATTGCCGAAAAGCTATTGGAAAAAGGCTTGTTGTAAAGACTTATTGTCGAGTACCGAAAAGCATCTGTCAATTCAGCAGATGCTTTTTTGCTGTCGGGACGATCCGCACGGCATCAGAAGCTGCCACGGCGCCGTGCCGGTATGGCGCTGCCACCTCCAAAATGCCTGAGATTGTAGGTGAAGCTGAGGATGAAATAGCGCTGCAGTGCGTTGTTTTGCGTATCCTGGATATACCGTTCATTAAAGCTACGGTTGATGTCCGTATTTTTATTGAGCAGGTCATATGCCGATAGGGTGATTTCTGCCTCTTCCTTTCTGAACAGTTTTTTGCCTATTGATGCATTCCAAAGGGTGAAATGCTGATTATAGCCCGCAGCCAGTCCCCGGTTGTATGTGTAGTGGAGTGACGAGGCTATCCGTATACCTTTCCAGAACGTATATGCGACGTCATTGCGTATGACTTGATTGTAATAGTTGTAGCTGGAAGCAGCATCGGAATTATTTTGTACGATGCTGTAATTGCCCGTATAACGCAATGCGACGATAAAATTGGGCCCAAAGCGGCTGTTTACACCGATGCGTTGATTGATGCCGTAAGAATTCGTAAACGTTTCCGCATTGTTAACCAACCCAATATCGTGATTATGGTATAGGTTGGTGCTCAGGTTGACGTTGATTTTCCATGGTTTGATCGGGGTGCCATAAGTGGTGTTGGCCCGTATGCTGTAATACCCGTTGATGTTTTCCGGCCGGACAAACTGACCTCCGGCTCCTAACATCACATCCGCGCCGATAAGCGTATCAGCGCTGGCGATGTAGGTCGAATTCACGATGCGGTTGTTGGAAAATTCGGCATTGACGTTTGCCGAGAAGTTGCTCCCCGACTCGCGGCGCACGCTGTTGAACCGGATATTGAAGCGGTGGCCATATTCTTGTTTCAGGTTTGGATTCCCCGTACGGATACTCAGTGGATTCTGGTTGTTGATTACGTCCTGCAGCTGTCCGATAGCAGGCGGATTTGTGGCGGTTCGATAGCTGAAATTTAAGGTGTTGTCTCGCGTAAAGTGGTATGAAAATTCAGCACTCGGTAAATAACTGCGGAAATGACTGCCGGTATTTACCACTTCCGGGAATGTGCGATTGTTATTAATCCGGGCGTCCTGAAAATCAAGCCCGATCTCGAATCGGAAAGAGTCGCGGACTCCGACCTGATAAGCCAGGCCGCCGCTATGGTAGGTGTAGTCGTTTCGGAATTCGTTGGACAAAAGACGGTCGAGTTCTCCCAATTGGCCCGTTTCGGCCAGAAATTCAAAGGTCTCCCGGTTGGAGTAACTCGCTGTGTTACGCAGGCTGTAGTTGGTCTGCATGCGGCTGTTTTCGCCCAATGGTTCTGTGTAGGCGATGCGACCTGTGATGCCGTTTCGGTATCCGTCGGTATAACTTTGGTTACTCACTGTGTCGATACGGTTTACCTGGTCTCCTCGGAAAAACTCGTTGAGCGAATGAGTGTGAGCGAACCCTTCGCTGCTGTTGACGGAGCCGTTTGCACTCAATGAAACCGTTCTTCCCGGTTTACCCAGCCGCATGCGGTAGTCGAGGCTTCCATTGAGATTGAAGTTGGAATTTTCGTTGCTATTGTTGCGTACGGAAGCGTTTACCGGTTCGCTGTTATGAAGCGCGGTATTATTGCTGGAAATGGAATTGCGGTTGTTCTGCTGAAATGACAGGTTGGGCCGGAAATCGACGCGCTGGTTTGAATCGATGTCGAACCGTATGCGCATGTTGGCACGGTGGCTGTAATTAACACTTCCTGAGGCTTGGTTTTGCGTGTTGAATTGATTGGCATTGGCACCGATCAAGTATTCCCGGTTGGTGAAACTGTTGGTTTCATTATCGGTGGAATTGAAAGAGTAGTTGGCGTTGAAATCCAGCCGTTCGTTGAGCCATTCGTCATTGAAGTTAGTCGATACACTATTGGTCGTATTGATACCCCGCCCTGAGCCAGCCCCAGCGGGGTTGTTCCGATTACGTCCACCCCGGTTGTTTCGCCCTCCCTCATGCGCCCCGCCCGCGATGCTTGCCATGGAAAAATCTGACTGATTGATGTTATTGGATATGGCAAAGACCGTCAGCCGCCTGTCGCCATCGAAGATGTTTACGTTGCCTCCGGTATTATAGCGTTCGCTCGCGCCGTATCCGCCCGAAGCTCTGCCAAAATACCCTTTCTTGCGGTCGGGACGGGTGACGATGTTGATCACCTTGCGGCGCTGGCCATCGTCAAACCCCGAAAATTGAGCCTGTTCGCTCTGCTCGTCGATGATTTGTATTTTGGATATGATGTCAGCTGGCAACGTCTTCAGCGCTATGCGGGGGTCGGTACTGAAAAACTCCTTGCCGTCCACAATGATACGTTGCACGTCTTCTCCCTGCGCTTTTACTTGTCCGTCTTCGTCGATTTCGACACCCGGGATCTGCATGATCAGGGCGTCGGCGTCCGCATAGGGTTCGGTGCTGAAGGCGGCAGCGTCAAACTCAGTGGTATCACCTTTCAATACGGCTGCTGGTGGCGCCGCGATGACAGCAACCTCTTCCAATGCCCGATACGCTGGGAGTAACGTGATGGTAAGTGGCTCAGGTGGACCGTCAGCGGATACCTGGATGCGAAGATTGGTGGTTTTATAGCCGAGAAAATTCACTTGGAGGCGGTAGTTGCCCGGAGGCACTTGTTTCAGCTGAAACTGGCCGCCCTCAGCGGAAGCCCGCAATTCGATCAGGGAGTCCTTCATGGAAAGTAACCGGAGATTAGCGCCCTGTAGCCCCACCTGATCCGTGCTATCTACTACCTTACCCCGAATACCCTGCTGTGCTACGGCCGTGCCGGTGAGAAAAATCAATAAAAACGGTAAATAGCATTTATAATTGCTGCTCATGCTGAAGTTCTAGTAGCTGGATGAGCAATTTTAACGTTTTGCGACGAAATTGCACGCTCACTGGTTAATCGTAAGCTTATTGTTACACTGAATTATGTGGGCTGTTTGACGAAAAGTTTTGTCTTTTTTAGCTGATCAGCGTCGCATAACCGCGTTTTGATGATATATTTGCATTTAATTAGCATAAAGCCGTGACAAAGCAAAAAGTAGAGAGCAGAAGGGATAAAATATTGAAGGAAGCACTCTTGTTGTTTGCTGAAAAAGGCTATCTCGATACCTCCACCAAGGTTATAGCGCAGCGTGCAGGCGTGTCGGAAGCGCTTATTTTTAAACATTTCGGCAATAAGGACAATCTACTTTTCCATTTGATTAAATCAGGATATAGGCGTGTTTTGCAGCACCATCGGGGAATGATGACATACCGGGATGCCAAAAGCTTTCTTCGCAATATGATCAACCTGCCAAAGGAGCTGGTTAATGAGGAACCCCTGTTCTGGAAGCTACAGGAGCGCCTGTCACATCACGAATTCTCCAAGCAGCAACATGACCTTTTTATGAAACCTGTGTATCCTACGATCAAACGTGCCTTCTCTGAATTGGGGTATGAAAGCCCCGAACATGAAACCCAACTCCTGCTCTTGATCATCGAAATTCTGTGGAAAAAGGAGGCGAATGGCGAGCTGAAGCAATCAGCCGAAATAGCGAGATTGCTGGAAACAAAATACGGACTCGGAGCCTAGGTGCATAAAAATGCAACAATATATGAGAATCACGCATAAACACGCAGAAATTGTTTAATATTGACTGCGATTTAGTAAACCAACGGTATTGTTTTTGTAAGCTCAATTGATATGCGCGTAACGGCTAGCCTCGTAATCATTTTATTTTTGTGTTTCCATCCCGGCGCATCGGCCCAGCAGCGCAGTGCGTTCATCCCGTTTGTCAACTCACAGCATGCGTGGGTAGATTCGGTATTCAACACGTTGAGTGACCGGGATAAGGTTGCACAGCTCTTTATGGTGCGCGCCCATACTAACCTTGGCCAGCGTTATATTGATTCGGTGGCCAGGATTATCCAACAAGAGCAACTGGGGGGTGTTGTCCTCTTTCAAGGTGGACCCGTACGTCATGCACAGGCAATTAACCGGTACCAAAGTCTTGCCAAAATACCATTACTTGTGGCCTTTGACGGTGAATGGGGACTGGGTATGCGGCTGGCCGACTCAACCATTTCTTTTCCTTATCAGATGGCTTTGGGTGCTATACAGAACGAAGCGTTGATCTATCAGATGGGCCGTGAGGTTGCAAGGGATTTCAAGCGGTTGGGGATGAATATAAATTTTGCGCCGGTAGTCGATATCAACAACAATCCGCGCAATCCTGTAATTAATTTCCGTTCGTTTGGCGAAGATAAACATAACGTTACACGTAAAGGACTTTCCTACATGCGCGGTATGATGGATGGCGGGCTGATTGTTTCACTGAAGCATTTTCCGGGTCACGGTGATACCGATGTGGATTCGCATTATGATTTGCCGCGCCTCCCATTTACGGCCGGCCGGCTGGATTCGCTGGAGATGTATCCTTTCCGGGAACTGATTAAAGCGGGGGCTTCGGGGGTAATGGTTGCACACATGAACATTCCCAGTTTGGACAATACGCCTAATCTGCCGTCATCGCTTTCCAAGCATATCGTCACCAATGTTTTAAAGAAGAGACTCGGTTTTCAGGGGCTCACGTTTACCGATGCCATGGATATGAAAGGCGTCGTAAAGCATTTTAGGAACGGCGAGGCCGATGTACGTGCCATCATTGCGGGGAATGATGTGCTCGAACTGTCGGAAAATAGCGCGAGGGCGATCAATATGGTGTTGCAAGCTGTCAAACAAGGACGACTCAGCCAGCAGGACATTGATAGCCGCGTTAAGAAGATACTTGCTGCAAAATATTGGCTTGGCCTTGACAACATCCAGCCTGTGGACCTGCACAACTTATATCGCGATCTCAATCGGCCGCAAACTGCGTTGCTTAATCAACGGCTGGCTGATGCATCGGTGACCTTGCTCAATAGTGACAGCCTCATCAACGCATTGGATTATTCGAAGCGAACTGCAATCATCTGCATCGGAGGCAACACGATTTCCGAATTTCAGAATATGCTGACATGGCGTTTTGACAACCACATGAACTACGTCTTGTCTCCGAAAGCAACGGCCGACGACGTGGCCGCTGTGGCCAATGAATTGAGGAGATATAGTCAAGTTATCGTAGCGCTCCACGACAACCGCGCACGCCCGCGGAGTACGCTGCATTACAATGGGACCGTGCGCCTGTTCATCAACGAACTGGCAAGTATGAACGCTATCTTTTGCGTCTTTGCCAATCCGTATAGCCTTGCTGGATTGCCAGGTATCGAAGCGGCAAAATCGATTCTTATATGCTACCAGAATGAAGATATTATGCAGCGGGCCGCTGCTAAAGTCAT
This sequence comes from Parapedobacter deserti, assembly GCF_042646065.1. Lineage (NCBI taxonomy): Bacteria > Pseudomonadati > Bacteroidota > Sphingobacteriia > Sphingobacteriales > Sphingobacteriaceae > Parapedobacter > Parapedobacter deserti. The sequence continues at coordinate 222,547 of NZ_JBHRTA010000037.1, read as the reverse complement.
CCTGAAGCGATTGACCCCTTCGGGCAAACTTCCGGTCACCATTAACTCGTTTTTCCGATACGGCGACGGGAAATAGACCGGAAGATCAGCGGCCGGAGTCCGTCACTCGATATACAATTCCCTGACGTTAGAAGGTTTGCTTTCGTTTTTCAACCGGTCAATGGCCGTGACCACGTACCTGTAATGGGCATTTGCGCGAACCAGGTTATCCGTATAAGTCAACTGCGTACTGTCGTAGGTGATGTACAGAATGTTTTGCGGATTGTCCAAGTCTAGCTCTTCGCCTTCATTGAAGCGGTAGATCACGTAGCCGTATGCTTCATCGCCGTCAGCGGCCGGCGCTGAAGGCATCCAGTGAAGGATTACAGACTTCCGGTTCTCGGTTGCCCGTGCCAACAAGCCGAAAGGAGGCTCGGGAGGTACGCTGTCTAACCAGGGCATACTGGGAGGGAGAGATTTGTACCGGTATAGATTGTATTGCAGCGAATCCCTAAGGCCCGCAGCATTGTTGCTGATGTGTTTGGAAGAGTAGTAGATACTGCCCTGTGCGCGGGCATGCTGCCGTGCGTACCGAATCTGATTCGGGATCTGGCTACGGTCGCGCCAACCCTCGCGATTTTCATTGACGCGGTATGCTGCATGCCCGATGTAAAAGTGCCTGCCATTGGCGTGTTGGCTCCACCAATCTGCCAGTACTTCATAGGGAGCAGCCGGGTTTCCGAAAGGGAAATAAATTTGCGGGTTGATATAGTCGATCCACCCTTCTTCCAGCCATTTCAACGCGTCGGCGTACAGCTGCCGGTAGCCGCTGAGCCCTGAAGAAGCGGAGCCGCGCGGATGATCTCTCTTATTGTCCCAAATGCCGAACGGGCTTATCCCGAATTTGACGTGCTTCTTGGCGACGCGGATACCTTCTGAAACCATTTGGACCAGAAGATTGACATTATTTCGGCGCCAATCGGCTATGTTATTAATGCCGTTTGGATATTGTCTGTATGTTTCGCCATCGGGAATCGGTTTGCCGCCTTCTGGATAAGGGTAGAAATAGTCGTCGAAATGGATGCCGTCGATATCATAATTGCGAACGACGTCCATGACGATATCTGTAATGTATTCCCTGACTTCGGGAATACCCGGATTGAAGAGCTTCTTTCCACCGTAAGTAAAAAACCAATGGGGTTTTTTACGTGTGATGTGGTCACTTGTGGTATTCGTGGATACCAGGTCGAACGTCGCCCGGTAAGGATTGATCCAGGCATGGAGCTCCATGCCACGTTTATGGGCTTCTTCAATAGCGAATTCGAGCGGATCATAGAACGGAGAGGGTTGTTGCCCTGGTTTGCCGGTCAGGAAGCGGCTCCAGGGCTCTTTGCTTTTGGCATAGAACGCATCGGCTGAGGGCCGTATTTGCAACATGACCGCATTCATTCCCGCCCGCTGGTGATTGTCCAAGTGCTGGATCAACTCCCGCTTCTGTTGCTCGGTGTTGAGACCGGCTGCCGATGGCCAGTCTATGTTGACCACCGTGGCAATCCACACCCCCCGCAATTCGCGCTTTGGCAGTACATCAACCGGAGGATTTTGGCGGCAATAGCCGGCGAAAGAGGTAAGCAAAAAGAAAATAGTGTTCAGGTAGTTAATGTGTTCACGAATATAGCTCATCTCCAATGTCATAATGCGCTGTAAAGATAGGAAAGAAAAAATCAAGATGAACTGTACATCAAATAAAAGCAATACCTTTGCAAGCGCAAGTATCCTCATTCCTAATGGTGGCAAAAGAACAGATTTCAGTCTTTGACATGTTTAAAATCGGCATCGGTCCGTCGAGTTCACATACGCTTGGCCCGTGGCGTGCTGCTCAGCAGTTTACGCAGCGTCTGGCGCAGCACGGTGATCTCATGCATACCGAAGGGGTCAAAATACTGCTTTACGGCTCGCTGGCCAAGACAGGCATCGGGCATGGCACGGACGTTGCCGTTTTACTTGGGCTGAGTGGTGAAGACCCGGAGACGTTTGCCGTTGACGCAGTCGCACCGAAGGTGGCCGAAATCAAGCAGCAGCAGCGCCTAGCCCTTGGCGGGCAGCACGAAGTCCCCTTTTCCTATGCAGATGACCTGGTGTTCTTATACGCAGAAAGCCTTCCTTTTCATCCAAATGCCGTTAGCTTCCAGGCCTTTCTTGCAGGCGGCAGAGCGATCAGTGAAACCTATTATTCCGTTGGCGGCGGGTTTGTCGTTCAAGAAGGGAGCAATGGAACGGCAACACGTGAGGTTGACCTTCCATTCCCCGTACAGCATGCCAATGATCTGCTGGTATGGTGTATGCGCACCGGACTCAAGATATCCGAACTGGTGCTGGAAAATGAGCAAGCGTGGCGGCCTGAGGAAGAAACGAAAGCCGGTATGCTGCGAATATTCGAAACCATACGCGATTGTATCTACCGGGGGTGCCATACTACAGGATCATTGCCAGGCGGGCTTCATGTTGAGCGCCGCGCGTGCAAACTCAACCGCAAGCTGATTGCTGGCCGGCCGTATGACGATTACGAAAGCTGGATAGCCGCCATCCGCGCTGGTGGTGATGGTTTCCAATATACGTTGGACTGGGTAAGCTGCTTCGCTTTGGCGGTCAACGAAGAAAACGCGTCGTTCGGCCGGGTGGTCACCGCGCCGACAAACGGCGCAGCTGGGGTTATCCCGGCGGTGTTGCAATATTTTATTGTATTCCACGATGGCTATGGCCAAGATCATATTATCCGTTTTTTGGCCGCGGCGTCTGAGATCGGCAGTGTTTTTAAGAAGGGGGCAACCATCTCCGCGGCCATGGGTGGTTGCCAGGCGGAAATCGGCGTATCCTCGGCCATGGCCGCCGGGGCGCTTACCGAATGTTTAGGCGGTTCGCAGCGGCAAGTGCTCATGGCTGCTGAAATAGCGATGGAACATCATTTGGGGCTCACCTGCGACCCGATCGGCGGCCTGGTGCAGGTTCCCTGCATCGAGCGCAACACCATGGGCGCGATCAAGGCGATTACGGCGGCACAATTAGCGCTTCAGTCTAACCCCGATAAGGCGAGGGTTAGTCTTGATGCTGTGGTCAAAACCATGTGGGACACAGCGCAGGACATGAATGCTAAATATAAGGAAACTGCTGATGGCGGTTTGGCGGTGAATATCCCGCTAAGCTTGCCGGAGTGCTGAATTTTACCGTACTTTGCGGCATGCCGCTATTCATCAGTTCAATCGCGTCAGGCAGCAATGGTAATTGCTATTATATCGGCAATGGCCATGAGGCCATACTGGTGGATGCAGGCATCTCCTGCCGCGAAACCGAAAAACGGATGGCTCGCCAGGGTTTGTCCATGCAGCAGGTGAAAGCCATTTTTGTCTCCCATGAACATACTGACCATGTCAGGGGATTGAGCGTGCTCGCCAATAAATACCAACTCCCGGTGTTTTTGACCAACGGTACTCGGCGCGCGTGCAAACTGGCCATACCGGAGCGGTTGCTGCACCGGCTTGCCGACCTTCAGACCGTAGCTATCGGCGGGCTAACCGTGACGTCTTTCCGGAAATACCACGATGCAGCAGAACCTCATAGCTTTTTGATTCAGGACGGAAAATATACCGTCGGTGTTTTCACGGACATTGGACGGGTGTGCGATCGGATGGTTGATTTTTTCAGCAAATGTGATGCGGTGTTCCTAGAGGCCAATTATGACGTGGATATGCTCATGAAGGGGCGGTATCCCTTCTTTCTGAAAAACCGAATCCGCGGTGGATATGGGCATTTGTCCAACACGGAGGCATTGGACTTGTTCCTCCGTTGCCGCTCGTCACGACTTAGCCACCTGTTTTTGTCTCATATGTCGCGCGATAATAACGATCCTGAGCTGGCTTACAATCTGTTCAGCGAACACCGTGGCGACACCGAAATCATCGTCGCTGGACGCTACGCCGAGACGGCAGTGTATCGTGTGGGTGCGCCTCAGATTTCGCCCCATACGTTGTTTGAACAGGAGGTTTTCGTTTCGTATCCCATCTCAAGACAGGTATCCGGCTGAATATGGTTTAAGCTTTAAAACAAAATACTTGTTTCCGGGTATTTAATGTATACTTATTTGAATACCTTTGAGTAAAGGTCTTGCGCATATGATGTTCAATCGTTTTTTCCATTTGGCGAATCGTGGTTTGCTTGCGGTGGTGCTTGTTTCGCTGTTTTTAGCTTGTAAAAAAGAAAATGGCAAAGACGTACAATCTTCCCAAAATGTAATAACAAATCAGTGGGTCATCGGTAACATGCGGGATATTTATTATTGGAACACTGCCATCCCGCAAGACCGGAACCTGGACTTCACGCTCGGTCCTGAAGACTTCTTTGACAAAATTTTGCATCCCGACGACCGTTTTTCATGGATAGAACTCGCAGACGACTTATTGGCGGGAAATACAGGCGTTTCTACAACGGTGGGATTGGGTATCGGACTCATTCAGCTTTCAGGCTCAAACAATGTCATCATCTCCGTGAGGTATGCGTTGAAAAAGTCGCCGGCTGAGCTTGCAGGCATTGAACGAGGCGATGTCATTACGGCAATCAACGGGCAACAGCTTACCACAGGTAATTACCAAAGCCTTTTAAATATCTATTACGGCAAAGATCCATTTACCGTGCAAGTGGCGCATATAGAAGGCAACCGGATCGTGTTGGATGAAGAAGTTGAGCTAATTCCGGTGCAAAATTTCCAGGAGCAAGCGATCCACCATAGTGCTGTAATAACCACACCATCGGGAAAAAAAGTAGCCTATTTATTTTATAACCGATTCTTAAACACGCAACCCAATGAGCTGTTGGATGTCTTCGCGACATTCAAAGCCGCTGATGTGAACGAATTGGTGCTGGATTTACGGTATAATGGGGGAGGGGGGATATGGATCGCGGCTATTTTGGCGGGGCTAATTCAAGCCGATTTCAAAGAACACGAACCTTTTATCGAATATAAGTTTAATAGCAATTATACTGATGAAAAGGCCACGTATTACCAGTTGTTCGGTGGTGATTCAGAAAAAGAAGACGAGGTGGCCTCGGCTAATCAAGTGGTCAACTCCATTAAAGCATTGAATTTGAATCTTCCCAGGGTGTACATTATTGCCACCAATTATTCGGCCTCAGCCAGCGAGCTACTCATAAACAATCTGCGGCCTTTTTTGTCGGATGGTAATGTTGTGCACATTGGTGGAACTACCGTCGGCAAAAACGAGGGCTCGGTAACGATTGTTGACAAACGGAGCCCGCGGCAAATTGAATGGGGAATTCAACCCATTATTGTGAAGATCGCCAATAAAAATGGCTTCGGCGACTATCCCAAGGGGTTAGTACCGCAGTATCAAATAAACGAATGGGATTATTTGCCTTGGGCACCCATTGGTTCAGCAGATGATCCGCTGTTGGCAAGGGCTTTGGTTTTGATCGATCCGAGTTTGCAGCCACGTGCAAGCAAGTCTATGGATGCTAAGGCGCAAATTGCGAGGAGCCTGCAGGCAGCAGAAGTTCCAGGCTTTGAAGATGAGCTTAACAAACCGGTCCCGATCGACATCAGCAAGCCGGGCCAGCTTAATCGCTGATTTCCATTTCGAATAACTCCGCAATATGGAACTTCAGCCGCGTTTTTACGGCGCTGATATCCATTGACTCACCCAGTTCCCGCTGCATGGAGGTAACATCTTTGTCGTCGATACCGCAGGGGACGATATGATTGAAATAGGCAAGGTCGGTGTTCACATTGAAAGCAAAACCATGCATGGTCACCCAACGGCTCGCACGTACGCCCAATGCGCAGATCTTGCGGGCACGGTCATTGTCCGCATCCAACCATACACCGGTATAGCCCGGATAGCGCCCTGCGGCAATCCCGTAGTCTGCCAACGTAAGGATGACGGCTTCCTCCAGCGTGCGGAGGTAACGGTGGATATCGGTAAAGAAATTGTCGAGGTCCAGTATGGGATACCCCACAATCTGCCCGGGACCGTGGTAGGTAATGTCGCCCCCCCGGTTGATCTTGTGGTAGGTAGCGCGTTTTTCCCGTAGCCCGTCATCGTCCAGCAGCAAGTTTTCCGGTTTGCCGCTTTTCCCGAGGGTGTACACATGGGAATGTTCCGTAAAGACCAGGTAATTCGTGGCCGGATCAATGCTTTCCCTGAGGCGGTTGGCCGACTTCTGCGCAATTACCTGAGCAAACAGCGCTTCCTGCCTGTCCCATGCTTCTTGATAATCCGTCAGTCCCCAGTCCTCGAAAATTACCTTTTTGTTCATCCCACCTGTGGTTGCGTTGTTTCGCTTTTTTGTTGTTTCACTATGTGTCAGATGCCTTCGACCGGCTTTTTGCCGAATATTTGTTGCTTCCTCGCTGTCATCTTCGTGCATACGTTAGTCCTTTAGGCCAAAGCACCACACCTGAAAAACCATCAATATAGCAAATTATCATACGGATACCGTTCGGTATGTATTTTCACCACGGTATCATACAGCGAGGTCCTGAATTCTTCAATATTGATTTTGTCAGTAGCCGATACAAATACCGCCGGACTATTATGTTTGGCCATCCAGCTGCTTTTGAATTCTTCCAGGGAGACCGGTCGGGATACTGCTTGGATGTCATTTTCGTCTGCTTCGTGTCCGGAATCGGTTGGCACCCGTTCAGGACGATAACTATCTATCTTGTTGAATACTGTGATGATGGGTTTATCCAGTGCGCCCAGCTCTTTTAGCGTGTCGGTTACCGCCCGGATATGGTCTTCAAAGCTGGGATGTGAAATGTCCACGACATGCAGCAGTATATCAGCCTCACGTACTTCATCGAGCGTTGATTTGAAACACTCGACTAAATGGTGCGGCAGCTTTCTGATAAAGCCTACGGTGTCTGACAGCAGGAAGGGGAGATTGTCGATGACAACTTTGCGTACCGTGGTGTCTAACGTCGCAAAAAGCTTGTTTTCTGCAAAAACCTCCGATTTTGAAATCAAGTTCATAATCGTCGATTTGCCTACGTTGGTATACCCTACGAGGGCGACACGGATAAGTTGGCCCCGGTTCTTGCGTTGGGTTTCCGCCTGTCGGTCGATGGCTTTGAGCCGTTCCTTGAGTAATGCAATCTTGTTGAGAATCATCCGGCGGTCACTCTCGATCTGACTCTCCCCGGGCCCCCGCATGCCGATACCGCCGCGCTGCCGTTCAAGGTGAGTCCACATCCGTGTCAGGCGAGGCAGGAGGTACTGGAGCTGCGCCAGCTCGACCTGTGTTTTGGCCTGTGCCGATTTGGCCCTTCGCGCAAAGATATCCAAGATCAGGTTGCTTCGGTCAAGGATTTTCACATTCAACTCTCGTTCGATATTGCGAAGCTGCGATGGAGAGAGCTCATCGTCAAAGACTACGATGTCAATCTCTTCCGCCTTGATGAATGCCTTAATTTCATCAAGTTTCCCGGTGCCCACAAAGGTGGCCCTGTCCGGATGATTGAGCTTTTGTGTAAATACGCCTTTTACAATACCTCCTGCGGTATCCACTAAAAAAGCGAGCTCTTCGAGGTATTCCTGTTCTTTTTCCTCTGTCTCACCCGGCAAAATGATGCCTACCAAAACAGCGGTTTCGGGTTGTATCGCAGTGTCGAAAATTTTTTGTTTTGCCATGTATTCTCCAAAAATAACGTGAAAATAAAAATATAATTTGGTTGCCGCGGTTAACCACAAGCGGCTGTCGTATGGAGCGGTATGGTAGCGTATTACATGGTCTTAATGAAATTAACCAAATGCAAAGATAAAGGTTTTTCAGCAAAAGGCCTAATTTCCCGAATTGTGGAAAGGCAATGCAGGTTTGTAAAACGAAAGCCCTGAAACGGGGAGAATCAGGGCCTTTCAAACTAACCAATTATAAACCTAAATTATGAAAAGACAATTTAATATCGAAAAAACACCTTCAAATACTGTGCCTAAAACTAGATGTCAGGTCATTTTTTTGCAGGTTTTCTTAGCGAATCTGCCGTCAACCGATAGCTACTCACTACCCATGAATATGCTCCTTTGTGCCGTAGGAGGTGATGAGATCGCCTTCAAATTCCAGCCATTCTTTCCACCGCTTATCTACGTTTAGATCGACTGCATACCGGCGGGCAAAACCCAGGAACGTGGTATAGTGGTTTGCTTCTGACACCATCAGGTCATGATAGAAGTTAGCCAGCTCTTCGTCATTGATGTGCTGTGATAGCACACGGAAGCGTTCACAACTGCGTGCTTCTATCATGGCCGCGAAGAGCAGGCGATCGATGAAGGCTGAATTGCGACTGCCGTCCTTCTTAGCGAATTTCATTAATTGGTTCACATAGTCATCCTTGCGCTCACGGCCTAGGCTGTAACCCCGTTGCTTGATGATGTCGATAACCATCTGGAAATGCTGCATCTCTTCGATGGCAATGGCCGTGAGTTCATGCACCAAGTCCTCATGCTCGGGATTTTGTGTAATTAAGCTGATGGCATTGGAAGCGGCCTTTTGCTCACACCACGCGTGGTCAGTCAGTATTTCCGCTATGTTAGCCTCCGCAATATTTGCCCAACGGGGATCGGTCAGTAATTTAAGTCCGAGCATATGGATGTTTTTTCAGCAAACTTAAGCATAACTTCTTTTATTTTTCTTTTTCAGATATCCGGTACTGCTTTGTTCATTTTGCAGCAAAGCCACAGCCGCTGCTCAAAGAAAAGGCAGCGGCCACAAGGGTCGCTGCCAACTATATATAGACTCCATGGAGGCTTACTTAGTAGCGGCAATGGTCACATCGGTGCCGGTGAAGTTATTGGCACGGGCAATGGCCACGGCAAAGTGCTCTTCAGCTTCACGGATTAGCGGCAACGTTTCGCTGTTAACCAACTTCGTATGTTTTTTTATCGCTTTATCGAAGCGCTTTTTCTCTTCGTTTAGGGCCACCCTGAGGTGTGCCTGCAGCTTAGCGAACTGTTTCGCCTCGTAAGCGTCACGTTGTGCATGCTTTTCAGCAAAGGACGCTTCTATTTCTTCGATGGCCTTCTTGCTCTCTGCTATGCGCACGCCGTTCACAATGTCTTGCTGGTAAACACCGATGAAAAAAGCCTTGTCACGGTCCAATTCGGCGTGGTTGCCGCGACTTTTCCTGATGCGAGCTTCCGCCAAACCATACTGTTCCCACAATACGTCTACATTCCGTTGATGAAAAGCGATGACTTGTTTGAATGCATCGACGCTGGTTGGGTCATTTACCAGTTCTTTGTTGGTCTCCCTGGCCGGTTCGATAGCGGCGTGATGACTGCTTGCGGCGTTGCTTCCTACCGCTGTAGCGCAAATGATGGCGCTTAATACGAGTGATTTCATAACTATAATTTTTCTTTTTTGTTCGTTTATCGATATGACGCCAACAGCCGAAAAACGTTGCACGCAATTTAGGGATACTAGACGAACGGGCATTGGTGATCGACCAACAGTTGGCGAATTAGACGAACGGGATTTTTTGGTAGACGAAATCAGCCGACGGCAGATGTGCGCTCGATGATATAAACAATCAATTCCTTCCGCTTTTCAAAGCCCAGACCGGTATACACCTTGATCGCTTTCAAATTGTCCGATTTTACGTGGAGAAAAGGGATTTCGCCTGCAGTTTTGATGCGCAGAATTTGTCTTGCGAGCAGTTGGGTAGCCAATCCTCGGCCGAGGTAGTCGGGGTGCGTGCATACGGCGCTGATTTCCGCATAGGGCTTGGGATGCATGCGCTGCCCGGCCATGGCGACCAGCCGATTGTTTTCATAAATGCCTTCATAGTGGCCAAATTGTATGGTCCGCTGTTCAAACGGGCCGGGATTCGTGAGCCGGGTGAGTTCCAACATTTGCGGTACATCGGCCTCCGTTAGGGGGGTGACGCGGGCAGCTACGGAAAGTGGCCGTGGCTCGGAGCCGCTAACCATTTGCCATACCGGTACCGCTTGCAGGATGTTCCAACATGGGGGCAGTGCAATCGATGTCGGAGACACCAGGGCGAAGGGGCCGTCGAAGGGAAGGAGGCTGTGCATATGCTCCAGCAGACTGGCCGTGTTTTCCTTTAGTCCGACAAACGGAGAAACGTCATTCCAAAAGAAGCGCACCGTGCGGTCGCCGTGCGCCAGTAACTGGTTGCCAGAGTTCAAGGCATGCCAGGCAGGGTTATCTAAAATATGCATGATTATAGTCGTTTCGTCCTTACGATATCTTTTCCCAGCCGATCCCGGCATCGCTTTTAGCGAAATATGCCCTAAGCCGTGCGTTTTCTGGTTTTGTGAGCCGCGGGTCTTCGTTGAAAATGCGGATTACGCTACCGCGTGCCTCCGCCAGCAAGGCATGGTCTGCGGTTAGATCGGCGAGCTTGAGATCAAGTACACCGCTTTGCTGAGTGCCAGCGATGTCTCCGGGGCCGCGCAATTGCAGGTCTACTTCGGCAATTTCAAAACCGTCGTTTGTACGGACCATGGTTTCCAGGCGGAGTTTGCTTTCCTTGCTCAGTTTGTCGCCAGACATCAGGATGCAGTATGATTGCTCAGCGCCGCGGCCCACGCGTCCTCGCAGCTGATGCAACTGCGACAACCCAAAGCGCTCTGCGTTTTCGATGATCATAACCGTGGCATTGGGGACGTCTACACCTACCTCAATAACCGTGGTGGCTACCATGATCGGCGTTTCTCCCTTGACGAAGCGTTGCATCTCAAATTCCTTGTCTTTGACCGGCATCTTGCCATGCACAATGCTGATCGGATATCTTGGCAGGGGAAATTCATTCCGCAATGTTTCCAGCCCAGCTTCCAGATACAAAAGATCCATTTTTTCGCTTTCCTTAATGAGCGGATACACGATGTACACCTGTCTGCCCTTGGCAATTTCTTCTTTCATGAAACCAAACATGCGCAGGCGACTGCTTTCATAAAGGTGCAGCGTTTTGATGGGCTTGCGGCCCGCAGGCAGCTCATCGATGACCGAAATGTCAAGGTCGCCGTACAAGGTCATGGCGAGCGTGCGTGGTATAGGGGTGGCCGTCATGACCAGCATATGAGGAGGGGTGCTGTTTTTGCGCCAAAGTTTGGCACGTTGCTCCACCCCGAAACGGTGCTGCTCGTCGATAACGACCAAGCCGAGATTTTTGAAGCGTACCGTATCCTCGATCAAAGCGTGCGTACCCACTAAGATATCGAGCGTGCCGTCTTCCAGCTGTGTATGGATGATGCGACGGTCTTTTTTGGGCGTAGATCCTGTGAGCAGTTGCACAGCAGCAATCTTGTTGCCCAAGAGCTTTCTGATGCTGTGGTGATGTTGCTGCGCTAGTATTTCGGTAGGAGCCATCAGGCAGGCTTGGAAGCCGTTGTCTGCAGCGAGCAGCATGCTCATCAGCGCCACTACGGTTTTTCCGCTGCCCACATCGCCCTGCACAAGCCGGTTGAGTTGCGCACCTGTTGCGGTATCTTTCCGAATTTCTTTGATTACCCGTTTCTGGGCATCAGTGAGCGAAAACGGGAGCTGCTCGTGATAAAACGTATGGAACCGCTTGCCTACGGTATCAAACCGGTGTCCTTTAAATTTCTGGGTGTTCAGCAGTTTGTTTTTCAACAATTTCAGTTGTACGAAAAACAACTCATTGAATTTCAACCGGTGTATTGCTTGCGAGAGTTCCTGCTGATTTTTCGGGAAGTGGATCGCGACCAAGGCTTTCGGAAGGGGCATTAGTCCATGGCTTTGGAGCAGGTAGTCGGGCAAGTCCTCCTCAAGTTGGTGCGCAATGGTTTCTAACAAAGTCAACGCTAGCTTTTGGATACCGCGGCTGTCAAGCGTAAACTTTTTTAGTTTTTCGGTAGAACTATATACGGGCTGCAGACTCATATTGCCGGCTTGCTTTGCGCCCGGTTGATACAACTCCATTTCCGGATGTGTCATCGATAGCTGATCGTTGAACAGGCTAGGCTTCCCGTAAACAACATACACGGCCCCCAATTTCAAAGATTTTTTGAGCCAGACGGTGCTTTGGAACCATACCAGCTCCATGATGCCGGTGTCGTCCCTGAAATGCGCAACTAGGCGCTTGCTTCTACGCTCACCCAATTCCTCCATGTGCATCAAGCGGCCGATGACCTGTGCTGCTGGCATATCGGGGTGCAACTGCCGGATTTTATGAAATCGCGTGCGGTCAATATAGCGAAACGGATAATAGTTGAGCAGATTGCCGAAGGTATGGATATCCAATTCGCTTTTGAGCACTTCAGCACGGCTTGGACCCACGCCTTTCAGGTATTCTATGGGTGTTATGGTACTCAGCTGTGTCACGGCTACGTTCCTTTCAGCGGGTCATGCGAATTTATGAAAAACTTTGCGAAACGTGTTCCAATTGAAAAGCAACACCGCCACCGAAAGAATGCCGTAAGCCAGCAAGTGGTGCGTACTAATGCGCTCATGAAAATATAATACCGCTACAATAAAGGCTACGATGGGGTTGATATAAATGAGGATGCCAACCGTGGATGAAGACACGCCGTTGAGCGCATACATGCTCATGTATAAGGGGATGATGGTAAAGATGACCGCTATCACGACAATGTTGATCCAAAAATTCGGATCGAGTGGGATCGGGTGTTGCTGCCACAGCAGAAAAGGTAAGATCAGGAAACCGCAGACGGTGAGTTGCACGGCCAGTAAGTTGAGCCTGTCCACGTCCCGGAGCACGCGTTGAACGACCAAATACAGGGCATAAAATGACGCAATGGCCACGGACCAGGAGACCTCATAAAAGGAGCCGCTGGCAAGCATGGCTACGCTGATAAAGGCAATGCCGATGCTGATCTTTTTGACAAGCGACAAGTCTTCCTTGAGCAGGAGAAACCCGGCAAGCGTGGTAAGCAATGGACAGACCAAGTAAGCAAAGGCAGCCGATTGAATACTCACATGGTTGACTGCATAAATAAAGCAAAACCAATTGCTGATAATGAGAAGGCTGGCAGCCAGTGTAAGCCATCCCAGTTGGCGCCGTAAGGGCGGCTGAAGGCTTTTGATATGCTTGATATCGCTGTGCAAGACTTTTCTTCGAAACGAAAAAATAAATAGCCAGATCAAAATCACAGACGCGAAAATCCGGTAATAGAGAATGTCTTCAGCGGGCCACTCCTTGATTCCGCGTAGCGGAATGGCCATAAACCCCCAAAGCGCCGCCGCTAAAAAAGCCGCCAGAAAATATTTAATACGGCTTCGCATTTACGCTTTCCACGCAATGACAGAGATTTCTACATTCACATTTTTGGGGAGCCCTGAAACGGCTACCGTTTCCCGTGCAGGGGCCTGCTCGGTGAAATACTCGCCATATACCGCATTGACCGCACTGAAGTCAGCCATATCACGCAGAAAAATTGTGGTCTTGACGACATCGTTAAAAGCGTATCCTGCCGCTTTCAGCACGGCTTTCAGGTTCTTCAATACTTGGTGCGCTTCATCAGCGATGGTGCCCTGCACCAATCCGCCAGTCTCTGGCGACAGGGCGATCTGCCCGGATACATAAAGTGTGTTACCAGCCTTGATGGCTTGGTTGTAGGGACCTATTGGGGCCGGTGCTTGTGAGGTATTAATGACTTCTTTCGGTACTGACATAGCATTAAAGTTGTGTAGTCAACTAAAAAAAATGCGTTCTATGATTTTATAAAGGATGGCCAGCAAAAACAAGGTGATGGCCGTCACATTGATGGCATGCATCACGCGCAGGTTGAAGCTGCGGGGGCGATCGGGATCTTTTTTCCTAAAAAAATACATGACGATACGAAGTTTCGGCCTTAACCATCAAAAAGAATTGCTGCCGGGCAGTTCTGAGAAAGATACAACCACCCAAGGCGCCTTCCAGGGTGGTCGCAGATGTTAATCGAAATACTGCACTTTTTTCAACGCTCGCTCCGCCCGTCGGTTTGCTGTGTCGATCTTGTAATGAAACCAACGGTCCTTAAAGATCTTTCGCATGGTATTGTCAAAATGGCGGGTGATGACAAGATTGCGGAATCCGCGCCATCTGTCATACACTTTAGAAGGCAACGCCCGTACACTGATCGAATATCCTTCAGTAACGTATTGGATGTAGTGCCACCAACCAGAGGGCATAAACAGCGTCTCGCCCGGATGTATCTCGGCTTCATAGCCATCGAGGTACTTCAACGCAGGGAATTTGTTATAGTCTGGATTTCTGAGGTTGGCGATGCTATGGAAATTATATGGCAGCTTGTACATCAAATCCGACTGGTCCAATGGGAACAGCCAAATCCTTTTGATACCCTTGTACTGGGTGAGAAAGACGTGTGACATGTCGATGTCAAAGTGGTTGCGAGTGCTGGAGCCTTCGCCTCCAAAAAAAAGATAAGGCAACCACTGTAGTACCTTGCCGCCCGTTACGTCATTGTAAATCAGATCATGGTTGAGCTCCGGCTTCAATTTCATGAGGTTGAACAAAAAGATGCGCAGATCTGTCGGCTCGCGCTCAATCATATCCAGGTACTCACTGAACTTCATTTTTGCAACAGGAGCGCTGGCAGCGCGGTCATTGGACGCATCCTCCCTCCCATGCAACGAAATGACGATATCTCCGGCTATTTCCTTGAAATAGTCATAATTCCATTTGCTCCAAGCAGGGCTTTCCTTGCTAACGAAATCATTCATGATTACGGGTACCCCCTTATTCATGTAATCTTTGATGAAGTCAGCCGAGCGTATCCCGGAGATTTTTTCTACTTTTTTGAGTTGCACGACCTTATAGCTAGTTTGAAATAATTGTTAACGCATAATGCAAACTTAAGGAAACTTCATCTCCCCCAATATGAAGTACATCAATTTTACATTAACATTATAAAAAAGACACAACTATTTACGTGCCAAAAAAATAACGGATGACAGCATGTGATGAACCATTTGGCGCTGACCGTTAGTATGACCATAAATCCTGCTCGAAATCAACAAGGCTCTTTTTGATGCGTTCAGCCTCATACAGCCGTTCCAGGCCGTTGTCAATATAGTCACGGATGCGCAGATCTTCGGGGTTGGACTGTTTTACGATGTAGCTGGAAAAGAGACGCTTAATGAACACGTCATCATAGCTGAGTCCTGTAGCATCATTATGGCGGGAGGTGACTTCCTTATTGACGAATATATGCCTCGCTTCGGGGAAATAGATCCAGAATGCTGGATAAGCATCAGCTGCAATAGCCGGTGAGTCGCCACCTGTGGGCATGCCGGAAATATCCGGAGGCACTTCTCCCCCGAAATCGCCGGTGCCTCCGCCCGTAATTTCATCGATTTTCGGTGAAACCAACGGCGCAATACCAATGATACGCGGCTCGAATACCGACCGCTGTTTGTCAAATATCCAGTCTTCCTTGATCCGGAAACGTACGACGTCATCCGGATCGAATGCGGCGGCTTCGAAGTGCGATGCAATGACATTGCCGTCTTCGTCATACTCTTCCACCAGTGTGCTGTCTGATCCAAACCTTCCCAGCACCTGATCAGGCGCGAGGCGCGTTTTAAAACTGTCGCCCGTCGGGTCGCCTTCGGTCGGGGTAGGGTCGTAGGCCGTGAGTTCGCCAGCCAATACAGCTTCCATGATCACGTCGATCAGCCTTGATTTCGGCGAGGCATATAAGCTGTTCATTTTTTCCCGCACGTCAAACTCACGCCATATGCGCTTTACGTAGGCTGCATCGGTGGGGCGGATGATTGAATATGGCACCACTTCCCGATCCAAAATGTCGGATTTTACGTAATACCCGTCGACGGGTGGCTCTTCCGCCGCGATAGGCGTTGTGCTGTTGGAAAGATTACCCTGCTGGGCAGACACTGTAAGCCCAGCAGCCAACAATGCTAAAAGACCATACACTTTCATGATCACCTCCTTTTAACCAAAATCAATTGACCCGGAACGATATCGGATCCAATTCTTGCTGTACCCCGTCAGGGCCCACAGCTATAATGTTGTAAAAAAACACAAAAGAACCGGGGGCTACCGAGCTCAATGCATTTTGCATCGGCCCCGAAAACGTGCCATCGGTGCCTTGATAAGGCCCCATCGGGTCTACCCTGGGCTTCTGGATTAACATTGAAAATCTCGAGATATTGAACTTAGCATCAAACTCGAAATCGTCAAGCGCAGCGAAAATCCGGTTTTGGCTCTTTATTTGGGCTGCTGCGACGGCACCTCCGGGACGACCGGCAACCCGTGCCTGAGGTTTCGGAATGCGCTTAACGCGGAAATTGGTAGAACCAAGCGACTGGGTTTGGTCGCCTATCCGTGCCGATACGTTAATGCTCGCCGTACCTGGCTGCGTGACCCTTGCCACATACTTGCCACCCGATCCCGATACGGTAACCCCTGATCCACTCACGGACAGGCTTTCTTTCGGTATGCCGGGGGCAGACACCGAAATGGGATTGTCCACACCGATATACAGCACATTCATCGCGTCCGGCGATACAACTGCCGAAGGCCGCGCTACCTGATATGTCTGCGGCTCCGTCACATATTCCTTGACAGTACCGTCCGTTTGTTTCACGCGGATAGTGCCCGTCCAATTGTAGACGCCTTCGCTGGACGTGTTGACCGAATAGGTGGCTTGGCCGTCAGTCACGGGCAACGTGTTGCCGCCCACCGTGATCTCCGGGTTGGACTTAGAGTCATAAGCCGTCAGAAATATCTTGGCAGTATAAGGCTGCCCCTGAATGACATAAGACGATGGCGCAACAGCAACAGCGGCAAACCGGTCGAGGTTTACCACGGCCATATCCATCTCACCGAAAATGTGCTTGACAACAGCTGCTTCAGCATTCTTTACATCCGTCTTGATTTTTTCCAATGCCGTAATCGCCGCGGTAAGCGGTATCCCGTCGCCAAAGTTAGCCTGCTCCCAAGATTTTTGGATACCTCCTCTTGCGGGCGGATCCTGGGCGTCGAGCGAGAAAGAAACTTCATTGTTGGTGAGTTCCAATAGTTGCTCGCGGGTGTCGTTGATCATGCTCCGAAGCCGCTCGGCTCGCTTTTCCTGCTGCCTGATCATGATGCGCGGGCTGACGCTGAGGTTGTCGCGCTTGCGGACGTCACCGGTCTTCTCGTTATACCCGCCTCCTTCATGTTGTAAAATGAGCTGAAGCGAATCGATGTAACCTGAAAGGTTATTCGCCAATTGGCTGGCCCGCTCGGCGCGTTCAAGTATTGGTTGAGCCCTGTCGGGTTCGTCCTTTAATTTTGTTGAGCGGAAAGCATTGAACATGTTGTCGATGCCTTCCTGGGTATTTTGGGTAGAGGTACCCAAGCTAATTGCCAAGTTTCGAAAAGCATCCAATACCGAGTCGCTGACGTTCAATGCTACTAATCCCAATAACACCAAGTATAGGATACCCATCATTCGTTGCCTTGGTGTCTGTTTTCCTCCTGCCATTGCGTAATTTATTATAAGATTTGCCGCTACTACTTACTATAAATTACACCCTCGGCTGGTTCATTGCAGACAGCATGTTGCCGTAGATCGCGTTGAGCGAACCTAGGTTCTTATTCAGCTGGCTCACCTGCTCCTTAAGTTGTTGCGTATCTGAGGCGGAGTCGCCAAAGGCCTGTAAGGTCTTCGATAGGTTGTCGTAATGCTGTGTGACGGATTTCAATTTTTCTCCAGCTTCCTTAAGCTCCAATTCATATACCGCGTTGAGCTGCTGCAGGTTGTTGGCCAGCTTGCCCACTTGTTTCTGATAGGTTTGGGCGTCTGTGCTGGCGTTACCGATATCTGCCAGGTCAGCAGATGCTTTTTCAAAAGCAACGTTGAGCTTGTCGAAGCTATTGGTGGCGCCTTTTACTTTGTCTGTAAACTGCGAGGTAGCCAAGGAGGCGTCCGAAACATTAGATATGGCGGCAACCTTGTCGCTGAATGCACGCAGCCCCTCGCCAAGCGTGCCGACGAGATCGGGGCTGATTTTGGCGTCCTGCAACATCTTATCAAGTGCGGCCGTGGTGCCAGCGGCTCCAGATACCGGGCGCGCGGCAAGCTGGGGAAGTTCACCCTGGTAATTGTCCGCCAGTTCAGGGTATACACGTGTCCAATCTACGTCTTTTTCCTCATTCTGAAACCCTAAAAGCAGGAACAGTATGGCTTCCGTACCAAGACCAAGTATAATCAGCCAATCCCCGGCTGGCCAATGTTGTAATTTGGCCATAAGGCCGATGATCACGACGGTTGCTCCCCATGAGACAATATTGTTGATGCCTACCTTAAATTTACGTTTTTCTGCCATGGTATTACGATGTGGTAATTAATGTCTAAAAGTCGATTATGAGTTTGTCTAATTAATTGTTCATTGGATCCACCCCTGGATAGGCTGATACGCTCCTGAAACCGATATAAGATTTGGCTGTGTCCTGGTATTCGTAGGCCCGGGCGGAGTTTTGCAAGAAGTACCCGATATCTTTCCATGAACCGCCACGGATGACCTTGCGCTTGAGGGATTGAGGATCATCCGGCCTGGCATCATATCGGTACGTCGGGTTCATATCGTGGACAAATGAGGAAGCAGATTCGTTGAAGGAGGATGAAGTCCACTCGGCCACATTGCCAGCCATGTTGTATAAACCGAAGTCGTTTGGGAAATAGGAATAAACCGGGGCGGTGTATGCAGCTCCGTCATCAATGTAGTTCCCTCTTCCCGGTTTGAAATTGGCCATCAGACATCCTTTCGCGTTGCGTGCGGAAGGTCCTCCCCAAGGATATGGCGAACCTACCCGACCCCCACGGGCTGCATATTCCCACTCCGCTTCGGATGGAAGCATGTATGGTTGCCTGATTTCCCGGCTTCCACCTCTCCGGCTACGCTGATGGTTTTCAAACAGCCGCGAACGCCAGATGTTGAAAGCTTGTGCCTGTCGCCAGGTCACACCTACCACTGGGTATTCATCGAATGAAGGGTGCGAGAAATATCCTTCTACCATAGGCTCGTTTTGCGCATAGCTGAAGTCGTTGAGCCACACGGTCGTATCCGGATATACGAGAATAGTGTCCCGACGAATAAAGTCTGACCGTGTTTTGGTTGGGTCGTTTTTTGCCGCAGTGGCTGCACGAAGGTCATACCATTCATAATGATAGCGCAGCAACCGTACATCAAGCTCATCTTTTCCGAAAATACGGTCTTCGCCCTGGTAGTACATCTGCCGGGTGCGCTCGCGCACCGCCTGGTCTTTCGAGTTCCACAGCGATCGCCGGCTGTTGTTTACCTTTGACCAATCAATGTATCGCTCATTGGTGCCTTCCACCTGCACAAAGTAGTTGTCGTCTTGCAGGAAATTGTAAATTAGTATCGAATCACGGACCCAATTGACGAATTGCCGATATTCGCTATTCGAGATCTCCGTCTCGTCCATATAAAAGGAAGAAATGGTCACCTGCCTGTTCTGTGCAATCTGTGCAAACGTAATGTCCTGGTCAGATTGACCCATGATAAACGTGCCCCCCGGAATAAGGACCATGCCGTGCGGCACCTTATTTGTCTTTAACCGCTCACGCTTGACACCGACAAGCTCACCACCTCCGGATCGGCTACAGCCAATCGAGCACACAGCGTATATAACAACGAATAGTACAGGTAAATATCTTTTATTCATTTAGATGTATATATAGCTACGGTGGAAGATGCCGTATGATTGATTTCGTAAACCCATGATTATTTAAATTTGTCGTAGTAACAAATTTCAGGCCGAAAAGACCTTATAAACAGCCTGCTTGCCCAAGCTCCACAAAACTAGTGATCTTTCCAACGTATTCAAAGTAGCAATTTTTAGTAGATGAATTAATCCATTATTTCCTATCGGAATAACGGGCATAAATTTATTAAAAGAAATGAGATTTCTTTTAATAGGGACACATATTTTTAAAAAGTTATTTTAGATGCTGCGCACGCAAACACACCGTGTTATTTATTTGCCTGCTTGATGTACTGTTCTACGGCCATGGTCATGCTGGGAGCTTCCGGCGTGGGAGCTGCGATATCGAGTATAAGCTTCCTGTCCAGTATCGCCTGATGGGTACTGGACCCGAAGGCTGCCAGCCGGGTGTTGCGTTGTTCAAAATCGGGGAAATTCTCAAACAAAGATTGTACGCTCGATGGGCTGAAAAACACAATGATATCGTAAAATACGTCCTTTAGGTCGGAAAGGTCACTGACTACCGTCCGGAAAAGTACTACGGGCGTTACATTATAGCCATTTTCCTGTAGCCAGTTATAGGTTTCTTCATTGGCCACATCAGCGCAAGGATACAGGAATTTTTCCTTGGCATGCTTCTTCAGCACATCGGCCAAGTCTTTGGCTGTCTGCTTGCCAAAAAAGATTTTACGCTTCCGGTACTGAATGTATTTTTGTAAGTACAGGGCGATGGTTTCGGACAGGCAAAAATATTTCATGTCGGCAGGCACCTCATAGCGCATTTCCTCACAGATGCGGAAAAAATGGTCCGCGGCATTACGGCTGGTAAAGATGACTGCGGTAAAGTCTGCAAGATTGATACGTTGCTCCTTGCGCACCTCGCGGGCGGGAACACCTTCTACATGGATGAACGCCCTGAAATCTAGCTTTAGGTTATATTTTTGCGCCAAAGCAAAGTAGGGTGACTTTTCATTCTCTGGCTTAGGCAACGTTACTAAAATGCTTTTTACTTTCTTTACTCTATCTGCTTCTGACACTTGCATATTTCTTACGTTAGTCGCCGAATACTTTTACCAAAATGAGTATCGGCGCGATTTCGAGGCAGCAAAGATACATAAATAAATAAAATTTTGAAAACCGATGGTTGGTCAACACATTGCTGGCCGTCTTGACAAACCGGAAAACAAACAGGCAAAATACGATTAGCAAGGTAAGGGGAACCACCCAGCTCATGTCGCTTCGTGGGACGAAACTTAATACCAGTACGATCGGGAGAAATACTAATGCAGCATTAAAATAACTTAAATATAATATTGATACGTACTCTCGCACGACGCGTTGCAGGTCAAATACGAACCCGAGGAACCGTGTGGTAATAATCTTGAGACTAAACAACAGCATCACAAACATGGAAATACCCATGAAAGCTTCTATTCCGCCACTGGATCCCTTGGATAGGTAGTAATGCTCTAAAAGATAAATAAACAAACCAACGGCGAAGCCAAACAGAATATATAGGAAGACAAATGGCCATGAACTATAAAGTGTATCTTCTTTGTTGATCTGCAATAACATGCGGTCGTTGTAAAATGCCTGGATAATGGACGCCACTTCATTGGGGAAAGAAACTTTTACGATACCGAAAAATAGCAATAATAGTCCGATGACAGCTATAACCCACGGCTCACGGCTAGCCTTTTCCTCGTCAAATTCATGTTGGTTTTCAAGCGAGTGGGCAAAAGTCAACCAGCGCATGAAGTCTCCTTTTTCCACAACGAGCAGTTCCCGCAAACTGTCAGCGAATTGGTTCGGACGGTTTGGGTCGGGAAGGCTAATGTACTGCATCGAAAGGGAGTCCTGAATCTGCCTTATTGAATCGGCAGCCCGTTTGTTTTCGGCCAAGCGCGCCTGTCCATTGGCATCATAGGGGCGCGTTTCGGGAGCCTGCTGTTGCGCGGGAAACGCAATAGCAACGTGCAGCGGCGTAGCGACACACCACGGCAAAACGGCGACTACCAAAAGAAGAAAATACTTCATTTGTCGAAGTGTTAATCCGGCCGTAAAGTTAGGATATTTATTAGACAGCGCAGCGCCTCCGGCGCTTGCTTTTATAAGCTTCTGATTTTTATATTTCGAAAGCTTACCCGGTCGCCGTGGTCTTGCAAAAGGATGTGGCCGCTCGCCGCCTCGCCGAAATTCGTCCAGTTTTTATACTTACTGTCCCTTACCAGCGCTTTATACGCTGCAGAACCGCGCTTATACTGCACCACTTTTTCGCCATTCAGGTAGTGCGTGACGGTATTGTCAGGAAGTACTACGATCCGTCCTTTATTCCATTCACCGATCTTGCGTAGGGAGCGCTTGGTTTTTTGGGCAGGGATCAGGTCATAAAGTGAGGCCAGTGTCCGGTTGCCGCCCTTGCCCATTTTAGCATCTGGATGCCTTTCGTCATCCAGTATTTGGTATTCCAGTCCAATGGCCGAGCCGGAGTTGTTTTCAGACAAGGTGACAAAGTATTTCACGCCGCTATTGGCCCCTTCGGTGAGCTTAAACTCAAAAGAAAGGTCAAATGCGCTAAATTGATCCGCTGTTACGATGTCCCCGCCGTTGGAGGATTCTCCCCCGTCGGACGGCAGTACGGTGATTGTGCCGTCGTTTATTTCCCAGCCTTTTTTCGGGAAGGTGTTCTTATAGGCTCCCATCCAACCAGCATTACTCCGCCCGTCAAAGAGCAACTTATATCCGTTCTGTTCTTCGTAGGTTGAAAGGCTATTGGGTGTCAGATTTACGGTATAGATACCTTGCGGGAACTCCTGTGTCTGCAGGTTTTCGGTCTGTATCCGTAAGTTCCTGAAATACACTTTCTTCCCATCCAGCGCCTTGTCGCCGATACTGTGCACCTGCAAGCCGATAAAGCCTGTTGCATCAATGGTGTCCACCACGTGGGCTACCGGTACGCCGTTTATCCAAGTTTTGGTTTCATAGCCGATGGATTCAATCCGTATATGGTTATAACTATCCCGTTTATATGTTTTTTTAGCGTTCTCATTGAGGTCCAGTGGATAAAGCCATCCGCGGCGGGCTTCGTCATAGATTCCGCCCGTCCATGCCCGTTCAGTCGGATCTATCTCCACCTGACGGCCAAAGACACGCCCCCGCCCGTTGTTGGCGGTCTTGTCTATGTGACTTCGTATCTGGACGCCCGAGTTGGTTGCGTCTCCCTCCAGCAGTACTTCCAATTCCAAGATGAAATCGCCGTATTCCTTTTCGGTGATGAGAAAAGAATTTGGGGTGCCGGCGGTCATTGTGCCCACGATGGCTTCGTCCTCCACGGCATACGGTGCTTCGCCGCCTACGCGCGTCCACCCATCGAGTGTCTTTCCATCAAACAGCGGCTGCCAACCGTCGCTCGCGGTGCTTGTGCATGATGCCATTGCAGTCCAAACAAATAAAACGGTGAGGGATGCGTAGATTATCGCTGGTTTGGTGTGTCGTGATGTGTTCATAGCTTTTTTGTCTGCCAAATTGCTAGCTTTGCTGCTGATTATAATTGATTTCTGCATTCAATTATAGGGATTTTATTCGCGCTTTGAGGCGCGATGGGTAGTGTTTTTTTACGAAAACGATGTCGTAAGGTCATGGAAACAAAGCGAGATCACAGCTTTTTCGAGCAGGTATATCAGTTGGTCAGGCAGATTCCAGAGGGCCGTGTCACCTCCTACGGAGCAATTGCCCGAGCGTTGGGAAATGCAGGGTCTTCACGTATGGTCGGGTGGGCTATGCGGACCGCTCACATGGCCAAACCGCCGGTACCTGCCCACCGTGTCGTGAACCGCATCGGCATGCTAAGCGGGAAACGGGCGTTCGGAAGCTCAACGCTGATGCAGCAACTGCTGGAGAATGAGGGTGTGGAAGTGGTGGATGACCGAGTGGTTAATTTCGCTGCTGTTTTTTGGGCGCCATCGACCGGTTGACTTTCAGTAGCACATCCGTCGGCCGCATCCGAAACAGGCCAGATCGTCGTTCACCTATCGATGGTGATCTCACGGTAGATATCCGGCAGTGTCCGCCCCATTCCGTGGTAATCTAATCCATAGCCGACCACAAAATCATTAGCGATTTCAAACCCGACGTACGCGATGTTGTCAAAGCTATGCTGCACTGCGTGGGGTTTTAGCAACAAGGTGCAGACGGCTACCGAAGCCGGCTTCTGTGCGCTGACCAGATCAAGCGTATGCTTCAGCGAGTTGCCAGAATCGATGATGTCTTCCACGATGACTACTTCCCGGCCTTCCAGACTGATCTCGAGTCCGATGAGTTCCTTTACATCTTCGCGCCTCTCCGAGCCTTTATAAGAGGCAAGTTTGATGAATGAAACCTCGCAACCAATGTGTACCTGTTTCATGAGATCAGCCATGAACATGAAGCAACCATTGAGCACACCGATGAACACGGGTTGCTGGTTTTCGTAAGCTACGTTAAGCTGTATGCCAATGAGCCTGGTACGTTTCTTAATCTGGTGGTAATCGATGATTCGTTCGAAACTTTTCTGGTTTATCGTGATTTTCACGGGTTCTCCTCCTCTTGCTGGTCGTTTCGGAATATGCGGTCCAACAGACCGCGAACTTGATTCAGCTCCACTTCAAAATCCGTTGGCGGTACCTCCAATTGCAATGTGTCTATCGTAGCTGGTCTTGCCGGACGGAGTGCCTCGCGCAGACTGACTGTATAGAACCCGTAGCTGCCTGACGAGTCTGCCTGAACTAAACCTCTCCTGGCCATGATATTGCCGATATAGTTGAAATACGGTGTCATATATGGCTTTAGTCGGCCTTCGTGGTTGAATGAGTACAATCCCGTTTTAGGCCTTGGAACGATGCTTGCCAGGTAAATACTTTCTCCGACGGTTAGCTGCGAGGGGTGTTTGCTGAAATAGTAACGTGCTGCTTCTCCGATGCCATAGACATTGTGCCCCCATTCAATGATATTCAAATAGACCTCAAGCATCCGTTCTTTGCTTACGGCCCTGGTGCTTTCCATCAGCCATACGATGAGTATCTCCTCGAGCTTCCGTACCATGGTTTTGTTTCTGTTGAGGAATGCATTCTTGACCAGTTGCATCGAAATCGTACTGCCACCGCGTTTGAATGCTTTCTCCTTGTAGTTAATGGCAATAGACGATCGTATCGCCTCCTCTACGAACCCATTGTGGCTAAAGAATGACGGATCTTCAGTGGTGAGGATGGCATTCTTCAGGTTCGGGGATATTTCTGCAAGCGGCACAAACGCCGGATTTTCTGGGCCAACCACAATGTCACGCACAGGTTTTCCGTTCTCAAACGGCGTATACACAAACGTTGTATTTATTTTTTGAACCTTAGCATTACCCCAGGCATTGACTTTGAAGTCCTTTTGGATCATTTCAGAATCAAATTGCACGCTGTCCGGGCGTTCGGTATCCAGAAAGGCGCTCAGCTTATATTGGATTTTACCAGACACCCGTATCCCTTCGAGTGATTCAAAAAGACCTTTGGGAAACGAGTCAAATAGATCCTGTGCCTCCATTTCCGGAGTCTCCAACGAAAAAGCGTAGGTCTTGTCCGGCGTGGTGGTATAGCGGATATACGGATGCACCTCAAGGTTTTTAACGGTTACGGTTGACTTGTCCGAAAGTTCCACATGGTTCCCCCCAATAATTATTTCGCCTTCGGCATGGGCGTCAGGCACCGCCACATCCGTCTGTGCGATGCGCCAGTGATTGATGTTTAAGTTTTTTACGGCCCATTCACCCTTGATGTGAAGGAATTCGTTATTGGCCCAATAAACCTCGCGAAGCCGGGCCTCTACCGTATCGAAGCTGAGCTGCAGACCGAACTTTTGTTCAAGCAGCGGCAGCGCTACTTTATCTCCATTGGCGTGTACCCTTATATAAAGCTGGCGCCGGTTCGGATTGAGCTTCCCTGAAACTTGCCAAGCAGCTTTGCTGTCGTTGAGAAAGACAGCCGATGTAAGGTTGCCGTTATTGATGTCAGCCTCGGGAATGATAATGCGTTGTTGTATACTGTCATCGCGATAAGTCAGCAGGAAGTTGCGTAACTCCATGTTTTCCGGTATTTTGTAAAGTACGCTGTTAAGCATGCGGTTTGCAGCCTGCGCCATGTTGATGTTTTCAGCGGGTTGGGAGTTTTCGGATGCGACGGTGTCGGGCGCTTTAAAAAGAAAATCGTAGTTGCTGATGCTATCCTTTTTCATAAGCTGAATGCGGACATTGCGTGCGCGGACGCGTCCGAATTTCACATCACCGGTAATCAAAGGGAACAGTTTTACGCTGATTGCTACATCATCTACACGGGCCAGTTGGTTCCTGTCATGAGGAGTGGCACTGACATCCTCGAATGTGACAGTGGTCAGACCGGAGAAATAAGCCTTGCCGATAGCGAGGTCTATCTGGTGATCCCGGTTCATAGCGGCTTGCACCCGCGTTATGGTGGCTGCCAATAAGGCTTCACGCTTATAATAAGCGACCGCGAATGCAATGAGGCTACCGAAAGCCAATATACCCAAAATAATCCCGCCGATGACTAGCTGCCGTCTGGTGATTCTATCTAAAAAATGCCTAAACATACGATCCGTTACGGTGTATCCCGCACCTAAATACGGGATAATTATCATTAAAAACAAAGATATGACAAGTTTGTGTGCATGTTTCCGTAGCTTTGTGTTTCGCAAACTATAGTAGCGCAATGATTACGAAAGAACAGGTATTGCACGCATTGAGCCATGTGGATGATCCAGACTTGAAGAAAGATTTGGTGACCCTCAACATGATCAGAAACATAGAAATCACCCCATTAAAAATTCGTTTCGATGTGGTCCTTACCACGCCGGCTTGCCCTTTGAAGGGGCATATTGAGCATGCTTGCCGCAACGCGATTGCATTGTTCGTAGACAAAGATATCACCGTAGATATCAACATGACTTCTCAGGTAATGGGGTCAAAGGGTAGTCAGCTGTCCAACATCAAAAATATCATTTTAGTGGCGTCCGGAAAAGGGGGAGTAGGCAAATCTACTGTAGCAGCCAATCTTGCCTTGGCCCTGCAAGTGAACGGAGCAAAAACCGGCCTTATTGATGCCGATATCTACGGGCCATCGTTGCCCATTATGTTTGGCCTGGAAGGCGCGCGACCGAAAGCTTCCAAAACCCCAGATGGAAAGACGAAGATTGAGCCGGTAGAGAAGTTCGGTTTGAAGCTGCTTTCCATCGGGTTTTTCACGGATCCCAACCAGCCGGTTCCTTGGCGCGGCCCTATGGTCAGTACGGCTGTCAAGCAACTGTTCAACGATGCAGATTGGGGCGAATTGGATTATTTGGTGGTAGATTTGCCGCCCGGAACCGGGGATGTGCACATTACCGTGGCACAAAGTTTCCCTATTGCTGGAGCCGTCATCGTAACTACGCCCCAGAACGTGGCGCTTTCGGACGCCGTGCGTGGCATCGGCATGTTTCTGATGGAGTCGATCAACATTCCATTGCTGGGCGTGTTGGAAAATATGGCCTACTTCACACCAGCGGAATTGCCGGATCACAAGTACTTCATTTTCGGCAAAGATGGCGGCAAGCGTTTAGCCGAACGGTTTAATGCGCCCTTCCTCGGCGAAATTCCACTGGTTAAGAGCATCAGCGATTCGGGCGATAACGGCTTGCCGGTGATGATGGATGAGCATAGTCCCGCACGATCAGCATTCCTGGAAATCGCGGGTAGGGTGGCACAGCAGTTGGCGATAGTGCAAGCCGCCGTGTGAATTAAGTGAGCGGCTGCTCCTTCCGGCGCTGTCGCCGAAAACAAGACCATCTATTTCCAATCAATCATTGATATTATCTCAGAAAGTCTTACCTTTGGCTTCAATGCTTTAGGGGTGTCGCCCGCGTGATTGCCGGCGGCTGAGAATAACCCTCATAACCTGCTCAGGATAATGCCTGCGAAGGGAAAAGTAATGGATCTCTCACCTTTTGTGGTTCCTAAGGCATTATCAGAACATAATATGCCCGATATGGAAGTCATTATCAATCATCAGAAAATTTCCATCCAGCCAGACGCGTCGCTCGTAAAAGTGTTATGCGATTATGGTATTACACAGTCAAAGGGGATAGCCATAGCTGTTAATGAGTCCGTCATCCCGCAAAAGTACTGGGAAAGCACCTCGCTAAGACAGGGTGATCGACTAACGATAATCAAAGCGGCCCAAGGGGGATGATACAAACACCGCTTTCTCAATCGGGGAAAATCTATAGGTCTTGATTCCTAACGGGAAGATTACCGGCTATATGCAACTGACGGTCATTACACGGGAAGACTTTTTCAAAAGGGAGGCAGATATCATCAACGGCCTTTTCCAAACCGGATTAACGGACCTGCATCTCCGCAAACCTGGGGCAAGCGTGTACGAGATGCGGACGTTGTTGCGCGCGATTGACACCGGTTTCCATAAACAGATTATTATTCACGGCCACGATGTTTTATATCGGGAGTTTGGTCTGCTCGGTGTGCACCTTCGCCTGGACATATTGCTGGAAAAGCGGAGAATGCAGGATATCAGGTTAATCTCCTGTTCAACGCATACGCCTGCTGAAGTCGCGGCTGTCGCAGGTCTAGCCGACCGCGCATTTATCAGTCCGGTGTTTAACAGTATCTCGAAAAAAGGATACCGAAGCAATGCGGCATTGCTCGCAGTTCCCAAGCCCGAAGGGAAGACAAGGTGGGTGGCGTTGGGCGGTATAACGCCTGCGCGTTTACATGCGGTACACCGGCATGGCTACCGTAATGCTGCCCTTTTGGGCTATATCTGGGAAGGTGAGCATCCACAGCAGCGTTTTCAAGCGTGTCAGGCCGTAGCCGCACGTCTGCCGGCGGTAGCGCCACAATTTTTTTTGTAAAAGCTTACAACCGGATAGATAAAACCACGATAAGTTCATTGGCATTGAATACAAATTATTCGAATGAAAAAAATTGATTCGTTTCATTACATTACCCACCCGCTAACCGATTATCCCATTGCCCGGCAGGTAGACGATGTTTGCCGATGCGGTTGTACCTGGATACAATTGCGTTTAAAACAATCTGATACGGAAGAGCGGTTGGATACGGCGCTGAGCGTATATCCGGTGCTGAAGCGGTACAACGCTAAGTTAATTATCAATGATGACGTGCATGTGGCGCTGGCTGCTGACGCCGATGGTGTGCATATCGGTGCCAGAGACATGCATCCGTCCGATGCGCGGCACATGCTTGGCCCGAACAAAATCATCGGATGTACTGCCAATACGCTGGATGATGTGCTTAGGCTGAGCCAATACGACATTGACTACATTGGTGTGGGGCCTTTCCGCTTTACATCGACGAAGGAGAAGTTAAGTCCTGTATTGGGACGGGAAGGAATACACCGGATTGTAGCCGCTGCACGGATACACGGTGTCTGCCTTCCGATAATAGCCATAGGGGGAATTATGCCGAGACATATAGCTGCAGTGATGGAAACCGGTGTGCATGGCATAGCCGTCTCTGGAGCCATCTGTGGTGCCGACGACCCGTCCGCAGCAAGTCAAGCCATCATGAAACAGCTGGCCGACTATCGGTCCCCTACCGCCGATCACCAATCACCAAAACGATGAACGATAAAAACGATGAACGATAAACTTAAAATAGCTGACAAAACATTTTCCTCGCGCTTATTTGCAGGTACCGGAAAATTTGGTAACCACCAAGTCATGGAAGCTGCATTGCTGGCCTCGGAAACCGTGCTCGTCACGGTTGCGATGAAGCGTGTGGAGCACATGGGACGGGAAGATGATACCTTATTGCGGCATTTGGCGCACCCGCATATCCAGCTATTGCCAAATACCTCAGGTGTGCGTAACAGGGGAGAGGCGGTGTTTGCCGCGCAACTGGCACGGGAGGCCATGGAAACAAATTGGCTTAAATTGGAAATTCATCCCGATCCCAAGTACCTTATGCCGGATCCGATTGAGACGTTGGCCGCTGCCGAGCAACTGGTTAAGCTGGGCTTTGTTGTGCTGCCGTATTGCCACGCCGATCCGGTGCTGTGCAAGCGGCTGGAAGAAGTAGGCGTTGCCGCCGTCATGCCGTTGGGCGCACCTATCGGCAGCAATAAGGGGCTTGCGATGCAAGAGATGCTGCGCATTATAATTGATCAGGCGAATGTGCCGGTGGTGATCGATGCAGGGATCGGTGCACCCAGCCACGCCGCGCAGGCAATGGAATTGGGCGCAGACGCCGTGCTGGTCAATACCGCGATGGCTACTTCGGGCGACCCGGTGCAGATCGCCGAAGCGTTTAAATGGGCTGTGCGAGCAGGACGACAGGCCTTTTTGGCCGGCCTGCCCGGAGAACAGGCGGTTGTCTCGGCGACAAGTCCGCTGACATCGTTTTTGGATTGAATAGACAACATGATGTTTACACCGATATTTAACCAATACGACTGGAATGACCAACTGCGGTCTATTTACAGTAAAACCGGGGAAGATGTACTGCGTGCGCTGGCAAAGAAGCAACGTACCTTGGGCGATTTTCAAGCATTGGTGTCTCCGGCGGCGGCACCGTATCTGGAGCATATGGCGTTATTAAGCCAGCAGGCTACACAAAAGCGCTTCGGCAAAACCATTCAACTGTACGCACCGCTGTACCTTTCCAACGAATGCCAAAACATCTGTACCTACTGCGGGTTCAGCTTGGATAACAAAGTTCCGCGGAAAACGTTAACAGCCACTGAATTGCTTCAGGAACTGCTTGCCGTAAAGGCGATGGGCTACCAACATGTCCTGCTGGTTACCGGAGAGGCACAACAGGTTGTCGGCATGCCCTATTTCCGAAAGGTGCTCCCTTTGGTAAAACAGCATTTCCAGCTTATCGCCATGGAAGTGCAGCCTTTGGATGAAGCAGACTATGCCGAGCTGCATGCACTGGGAATACATACCATCCTGGTCTATCAGGAAACCTATCACCGGCAAGACTACCGCAAATACCACCTCAAAGGCAAAAAGTCTAATTTCGATTATCGGTTGGAGTGCCCAGATCGCGCTGGCCGGGCGGGAATCCACAGAATCGGTATAGGGGCACTGCTCGGACTGGATGATTGGCGTGCCGACAGTTTCTTTGCGGCGCTGCACCTGCAATACTTAGAAAAGACGTATTGGCGGAGCAAGTTTTCGGTATCCTTTCCCCGCCTGCGCCCGCATATAGGGGGGCTGCAGCCCAAGTCGGCCATTACCGACAAGGAATTGGTGCAACTGATCTGCGCATGGCGGCTGTTCAACTCGGAGGTGGAACTGTCGATGTCTACCCGTGAAAGCCCGCGGTTCCGCGACAACATCATCAAGCTGGGCATCACGTCCATCAGTGCGGGATCTAAGACCAATCCCGGTGGTTACGCCGTGGAACCCCAAAGTCTGGAGCAATTTGAAATCGACGATGGGCGCAGTCCGGCAGCCATCGCCCAGGTCATCAAAGAAGCCGGATACGAACCTGTATGGAAGGATTGGGACCAAGTTAAGTTTGTTTAATCATGACACAGCAATTGACCCACACGGAAGCCCGTTATTTTGACCGTCACCTCCAGCTGGCTGGCTTCGGCTTGGAAGCTCAAGAACGCTTAAAGGCCGCACGTGTGCTCGTCGTTGGAGCAGGAGGGCTGGGCTGCCCTGTGCTGCAATACCTGGCAACGGCTGGAGCGGGGAATATCAGCGTCATCGATGCAGACACGGTAAGTTACCACAACCTGCACCGGCAGGTGCTGTTTACGCCCCACGACGTCGGGAAAAACAAAGCAACAACAGCTGTGCGCCGGCTCGCAGCCCAGCAGCCTTTCGTGCAGTTCACTGCTTATGCGGAACGCCTATCGCCTGCAAATGCGCTGTTGCTCGTCGGTACGCACGATCTGGTGATAGACGGTACGGACAACTTCGAGACTCGATACCTGGTCAACGATGCCTGCGTCATCCAAAACGTACCTTTTGTCTCAGGAGCAATTGACCGCTATACCGGACAGGTATCGGTATTCAACTACCAGGGAGGGCCTACCTATCGTTGCTTGTATCCCGAGCCGCCGGGCGAATGCGGCTCATGCGCCCGGGATGGGGTGCTCAACGTGCTGCCCGGCATCATCGGAACGCTGATGGCCAATGAAGCGCTCAAAGTTTTGGGAGGATATGGCGAGCTGCTTGTGGGCAAGCTACTTTTGGTGGATATCCGTGGCAACGGTTATCAGCAGTTCAGTTTTTCAGCCGTTGAGGAGAACAGGCATATCCAAGCGCTGCAGGCTACTTATGCCCGGGAAGAGGCCGATGAAGTGCCCATTGAAGCAGCGCATATGGCGGAGCCGGAGGTCCCGTCCGCCGGCGCTCTACTGGTGGACGTACGCGAGGCATGGGAATACGAAGAAGGCCACGTGGATGACCACATTAACATTCCGATTTACCAGTTGCCGCATCGTGCTGCCGAATGGGCAGACAATGCCCGTCCGGTCTTGTTTTACTGCACCACGGGTAAGCGCAGCCGCATGGCAGTGGAGGTGGCCAGGGAACGCGGGGTTACTGCATACGCCAAGCGGTTGAGGTAGCCGCTACTCTTCTTCTATGGCTTGTGGTACTCCAATAAACTCACGGTAGGGGTCATTCGGATACGGCACTGCGTCGGCATTATGCTGGAACGGAATATCTGGATTGAACAGCTCTTCCAGTGTCTGTCGTAAAAAAAAAACAAATTGTGCTTTGATGTCTTCCAGTTCGGCACCTTCGGCAATATGCCGTCCGCCACGACCGCTCATGTAAAATAGCGGACCTTCCTTGCGGAGTTTGCGGGCAATGTATAAATTGGGTTCTACATCGCGTTTGCCCGTCACCTGCTCGTATACATAGGTGTAAAACAAGGTTTGAATCATGGCCTTGTTGCTTTTGGCTGACGCCGGTGCGAACAGCGTGTCCAATCCGTTGTACTTTACCTCGTCACGCCCCGTCTTGTAATCTACGATGCGCGTTTTGCCGTTCGCTTCATCCACCCGGTCAATGATGCCATATAGCTTCACCGTGCGAGGCTTGCCCTGTACCGTAATCGGGAACGCTAAGGAATAATCCCGCTCGTTTTCCAGTTCCACAATGCGCAGCGGAGCCACATGTGCGGCATCATATTGCAAAAACACGGCTGCATATTCCTCGGCCACCTTGAGCAGGATACGTTGCATGCTGTTGGGATTTTGTATCCTTCCAGACTCGCCATACAGTTCTTTCGACAACGCTTGCAGGCAGATTTTCGGCAGCGCCTTAATGTGCTGACGGATGTGTTGTGCGGTGATGGTGTCATTTTCCGTTTTCAGTTGTGCATAGACGTCTTCCATCGCCCGGTGCACCACGTTGCCCAGACGGTTCATCTCGAATTCTCCGGTCACCTTGGGCGGTTCCTTGATGCCCGCCACATATTTGAGGAAAAACAGCAGAGGCGATTGCAGGTAGGTGGTCAGCGCTGAGGCCGAAAGTTTCGGCCGGTCGGAATCCCTGTCGTCCAGGTAGCGGCTCAGTTTGTTCCATGCTGCCCCGGTTTTCGGCAAGCGGAGCGAAGGCGGGGCAGGTATCGTTTTGATGGACTGCTGCTGGTTGCGGTGTATAAAGGTGAAGCTGCTTTCGAATGCAAGTTGTCGTACAAACCGGCTCACCTCACCGCTGTTGCTGTCGTCCAATACGGCGTTGCACACTACTGTGATGTGCCGGGGATGGTGCAACAGGCGGTAGAACAGATAAGCCGAAAGCGCATCCTGGTTTTCCAGCACGGGCAGGCCATGAGCACGGCGGATGGAATCCGGGATAAATGTCGGCGCCGCGGAGATGCTGGGCAACGCCCCCTCATTTGCGCCGATGATATACACTTCATCGAAGTCTAGGCAACGGCTTTCCAGCAGCCCCATAATCTGTACGCCTTTCAGCGGCTCGCCCTCGATGGGGGCCGATACGCTTTGAAGTGCTTTGCGGATGAGTGCACACAGGAAGGGCATCGGCAACTCGGGGTTGTGGGCGAGTCCGTCCTGCAGTAGGTTAAGTGCCTTCTTCACGGCGAGGATGAGTACCGCTTCCATATGCCGGAGACTGTCCGTGCGTTGGCGGAACCGCAGCACACCATCCAGCAGGGCATGCAGTGCTTGGATTACGGCTGCATTGCCGGTGCGCCGCGTGAAATATTCCGGATAGCTGCCGGACCGCAATCCAAGTTCAGTAGCTGGCACTTCCAGCCATTCGTTGCTGTTTATCCGTTCCTGCAACGCCAAACGTTCGTCCAGTGATACGCCGCTTAGCGGGTGGGTGAGCATGGATTCTACATCCAGGTGGTGCACAAAGCGGCCCTGATTAGCGGCCAGTTGCCGCTGGGCGCCTAGCCACCCATCGATGTACCCGAACAGTGTGGATTGCGTCAGCGGATAACCCATGGTCACGTTGAAATGTATACCATCCGGTAAGCTTTGCAGCACCGGGATGAGCAAGCTCTCATCCGCAAGGATGATGGCCGTGCTGGTGGGTGTATCGCGGTCGGCCGGCCGGTTGGCCAGCAGGGTCGGCAGAAGCTTCGCTTGTGCCACTTTACCTGAGGTGGTGAACAACTCGATACGGTCGGTTTTGGCACCCAAGACAGCCGGGAATTCACCCAGCGCATGCCTCAACCCGTATTGCCGGATGTTTCTGCGGAGGAAGAGCCCGGCCTCTTGCAGGTCGTCATCAAGGTAATAGCTATCAGCATCGAAATAAAACAGTGCTTTACCAGTATCTTGCCATTGCGTAAACAACTTTACTTCGCAGCGGTTTAGGGCGTTGAAACCCACAAATGCGACCTGTATATAAGCGGCGAGGAAATCTGCGTTGGCGGCGCGCCCTTCCGCGAGGTCACGGTAGATTCCCGCCGTCGTTGCCAGTCGCTGCCGGGTCAGTTCTTCTTTAAACCGCTGGTAGAGCCGCGGCAGTCGCCCCCACAGCTGGAGGAACTTTTGCTGGATAGCCGTTTGCTTTCCCGCAGAGAATGATTCCCAAAACTGCCGCATGAAGCGCTGCTGTTCGGCCGAGAGGTGGGGGAACCGTTGCTGGAGCATAGCCATATCACGCAGTTCGGCGTAGACTTCTTCCGGTTGCACCAGGTCGTAGTCCAGTTGGGCAAAATCGCTCAGAATTGTTTCAGCCAGCGGATAAAATTCATCGGGCGTCTCCTCGGGCCGTCCCTCTTCGCGGAGCAGCGCGTTATGCAGCCGATGCAGGATGAAAAACTGGGTAAGTGGGCTAGCCTCCGGCGCGGCGGCCGATTGTCGGAGGAACTCCTGAATGGTGAAAAACGAAGGGCTCCATATTGGTTTTCCAGCCAGGTCGGCGAAGTGCTTTTGCAGGAACACGATGGGTCGCTTATTGGTAAGCACCACTGCCACGTCCTTCAGGTTGTCTCCAAACCGGGACAGCAAATCCGTTGCAACTTGTTGGAGAAATGAGGGCATAGGTTAAAATTCCCTCGCTCTTTTGATAACGACTTTATCCAGTTTAACTTCCAGCTTTGAATCCATACTTACTTCTTATACATACAAACTTAGCTAAAGTAGCTTCGCCATGCAAACTATTAACGCCTTTGAGTAGGTAGGCCCATACAATGCTATTCTATAGCATAGGCTATTTTTGTTACCTCATGGAATACATAGGATGATTACATCTCTACCAACTTGCCTGACATTCCATAATACACATACCCTTTTACATCCGGCATGCCCATTTCCCGCAGCATCAGCACGTAACCCGACACCTGCATGCGGTGGGCATCGTCTTCATGCTGCGTAAATTTGAAGTCCAGCACGATGGTTTCGTCTGCGCGTACCAGCACCTTATCAGGGCGCATGATGCGACCATTCGACAGGATGATGCTCCGTTCGTTCCAGTGTTCGTAATCACCGCTGAACCACTGTGCCAATTGCGGGTGGTTCAGCGTATCCGTAGCAAGCTTTCGCACATCGGCTAGGTCGTCTTCCGCAAGCAGGCCCCCTATTTGCAGGACCTCGAGGTGGGCATCCAACTCGTTCGCAGAAGCCAGCTCAGCCATCAGCGCGTGCAACAACTGGCCGTGGCGCTTGGCCGCATCCAGACGTACGATGTCCAGTTCAGCCTGAATTTCCGGCCGGGCGAGTTCTTCCTTCAGCCTGGCAGAGGCGGGATAGTGGCCAAAGGACCAGCCTGCGGAAACTGAGGCACGTTCCGTATCAGTGTCCGGCCGGGGGACATTTCCCAGCTGTAT
Organism: Parapedobacter deserti; assembly: GCF_042646065.1. Lineage (NCBI taxonomy): Bacteria > Pseudomonadati > Bacteroidota > Sphingobacteriia > Sphingobacteriales > Sphingobacteriaceae > Parapedobacter > Parapedobacter deserti. The sequence goes on along the minus strand of NZ_JBHRTA010000037.1, from coordinate 186,503 downwards.
TCCGCTGCGGAACGGCACATCCCATTCGTCCACAATGCGGGGCAACACTTCCGAAATCAGGTCGCCGGCGAGCAGCGTATTGATTTCACTGTCGCCCTTCTTACCGGGCGCTGTTATGTAGAGGTGCTTGCGCGTGCGGGTAGTGGCCACATACAGCGTGTTGAGGGCGTCCATGTAATTGAAGAGCATTTCTTCAAAATATGCCCGGTAAAGGCGCGATTTGCCAAGGTCGCTTTTATATCTGACGGGGGTCTTGTGCAGCAGCGCATAGGGTGTATCTTCGGTGCCCACCCAGAAATTGCCGTTGATTCGCCCGTCGATTGGCCAGCTGCAAAACGGAATCATCACCACATCAAACGCCAGCCCTTTGGACTTGTGTATGGTCAAAACCTCCACGGCGTCCATACCCTCCGCAGCCGGCAATGCCTGGTCGATGCCCTCTTCTTCCCAGTAGGTTAAGAATGTCGGTATCCCGCGTTCTCCGTCGGCGGTAAACGTGGCAACGAGGTCGCGGAAGGCAAAGAGGTATGGGAGGCTGTCCTGGTTTTCCTGAAGTTTATACGCCACGATGAGCGACTCGACGAGTTCGGCCAGCGGCTGCTGCGACCATAGTTCCCAGTTGCTGCATAGCGGTTCGGGCAATAGCCCCATGAGTTCAGCAGGCTTGCAGGTGCTGATCCGTGCCCAGTCGTCGGGTAATACCGTGTCCCCAGGCCGTAGCAGCTGGCCGTAGAGGTACACGCAGTTTGCTATGTACAACGCCGAATCGGGCAGCTTTCCGACTAACGCACGCAGGGTGTCCATCAGCAGCCGGATGGCGGGATGGCCAGCCAAGGCTAGCGCGTCGCCCGAGATGATGTTGAATGCCACGGCCGATCCGCTTTGCTTATCGAGCAGGTACTGGATGATTTCCCGGGCTTCGCTATTGGTGCGCACGAGGATGCCGATCTGGCCCGGCTGATAAATGCCGGCCGATAGCCAGCCAGTGAGCGTGTCGGCTAGCCGGGTAAGTGCTTCGTCTTTTACCGCGCTGGCGCGCTGGTTGTTGTTTGTCACATCGATAAAATCAACCTGTACGGTGCCACCTACCTTCTTCCCCGAAGATGGCAATTTCTGGTGGCTATCCCGATAAGCCCGGATGATGGTGTCGTGATTGCCGGCTGGTTTCCACCACTGTTCATAGTGTTCCTCGCCCAGTTCAGTGAGTATGCGGTCGTTTAGACGTTGCTGTAGCCATTTTGGGGCTTGTTCGAAAACCGCATTGTTGAAGGAAACGATGTTTTCATGGCTGCGGTAATTGACCTCGAGCGTGTCGTTCCTGATGAGTAAAGCCGTGTCCGTTAGGTTGAATGCCGTGCCGATCTGTTGCTCCGCACGGTCCAGCAGAATGCGCCAGTCGCCATTGCGCCAGCGGTAGATGCTTTGCTTTACGTCGCCCACGATGAGGTGTTCGGCATGCTGGCCGGACGCATTTCCCATGGCGTTGATGAGCAGGGGGCGCAGGTTGTCCCATTGTCTGCGCGATGTATCCTGGAATTCGTCGAAGAGAAAATGCCGGAAGCGGCTGCCCGTCTTTTCCCAGATGAATGTCGGGTCGCCCGACTCGTTGATGCCGATGTTATTGAGCAGTATCTGGGCGTCGCTAATGAGTTGTGCGCCGTTATCGCGGCGCCACTCGGCAAGTAAGGTGCTCATCTCTTTGAGCAGGCGCAGGTAATAAAGATTTTCGTCGACAGCTTTGGCAAGGTAGTAGTCTCGGCTCTGTTCAGTATACAAGTTGTACAACCGCTCCAATATCGGATTCAGCTCGTTGTACAACACGGCCATCTGGCCGGTCAATCCACCTTTTTGCCATTCATCCGGCGCATGAATGTATTTCTCCAGTTTTTTAATGGTGTCATAAGGATTTTGTGCGGACAGGTTGGCCAGCTTGCCGAGCTGGTTGCGTGATTTGCCCGTCATATCCATCACATCCACACCGGAGGTCGTGAAGGTATCGGCTGCGCTTTTAAGCAGTTGTTCGAAGGCGTCTTCAAACTGGTCAATGGCAGTTTTGCAGTAGCTGTTGAGGCTGGCGAACAGTTCCTGTTCGGGAATGCCGGACACTGCTTTGTCGAAGTCCTGGAAATCCTCCTTGAAGATTTCCGAGGCCAGGTCGCTCAACGCCCGCCGGTAATTCCAGTTCTCATCCCGATCGATCTTCGACTTTGCGTAATCCATGACCCATTGCAACAGGTCGAGACGTTCATCCAGTAAGCGGTTAAGGCGGAGCACCAAGTCTTCCTTAACCTTTCGGATGTTCATTTCCAATTTATATCCGGCATCGATCCCCAGTTCGAACGTGAAGCCGCGGATGACCTTCTGCGTAAATCCGTCGATAGTACTCACGGCAAAGCGGCTGTAGTCGTGCAGGATATTGCGGTATACTTCCGCAGCACGCACGTGCAGGTAAGCGGCGTCCCACTGCGGATAAGCTTTCAGAAGCATCTTACGGTAACTGGCGGCCTTGTCTTCATGAAGCCCGTCTGCCGTGGCCAACGCTTCCAGCACTTCGAGTATCCGGCCCTTCATCTCCGCCGTTGCCTTGTTAGTGAAGGTTATAGCCAGTATCTCACGGTATTTGTTGTCTCCGGAAAACAGTAGCGTGAGGTAATGTGCAGTAAGGCTAAAGGTTTTGCCTGATCCAGCAGAAGCTTTTAATATGTTGAGTGGGGCTACGGTGGGCATCGTCCTGTGATTTCCGGGATGAAGATAGGGAATTTTGCGGATAGCCACACGTCGTATATGCTTGATTTGTTTCTTTGCCGTTACTTGTCTGTCTTAGTACTAGCTCAACAACGCGTTGACAACGTTTAGGAGCGCTTTACTTAGCTCCGAGTACGCCAACACCTCGCTGACACGGGATTGCTATATGCTAGTCGCCCGTCAATAGGGCGTCGGTAAACGGATCAGGGCGGATGGACGGCAAGCGCGAATCGAAGGTGCTTGCGCGCAAATACGGTCTATTCCTTATCCTTATCCTTATCCTCGCCATGGCCGGGCTGTGAATAGGAAGGGGGGTCGCTGGCGGGAAAGGTTTGCTCCACCTCCTCGTCTATCCTGCGCTCCTGTTTTTCTTTCTTTTCTTGGTTTTCCGTTTTCTTATCTCCAACGCTTTCTTTGTTTTCCGGCGTTTTTTTGCTGTCGTTGTTCATGGCTATATATTTTGGTGCATGGAATATTTTGTAGGGAAAACAATCCAGAACGATCGTTGTTTTGTTCGGATTTTGAATCAACGTTTAAAGACATTGCACCGGCCACGCCTACAAAAAGAGCGCCTGCTTTTTATACGGTGGTTCATGTGCCAGCAGCCACTTTTTGCGCCAAAGGCCACCGGCATATCCGGTTAGCGAGCCGTCGCTACCGATGACGCGGTGGCAGGCTACCGCAATCGAAAAGGGAATGTGTGGATTAATGCTTCCTGATATTCCATAGGCAATAGGACTGAATTTTCGCCGCGTGCTTAGTGATTTATTACCTTTGCCGTAGCATGCAGCGCCCTCCGCACCCCATCTATAATATTCCGTTTGCGTTACTTTGCCTGAGCTCGCTCCTTTTTTCAGCCAGCTTCAATATGTTGATTCCGGAGTTGCCAGCTTACCTAAGCAGTATAGGAGGCGGAGAATACAAAGGGCTGATCATTGCCCTCTTTACGCTAACGGCGGGGATCTCCCGTCCGTTCAGCGGTAAGTTGACGGATACCGTCGGCCGCGTGCCGGTGATGGCTGTGGGCTCTATTGTCTGCTTTGTATGCGGTTTTCTGTATCCGGTACTCGGCAGCGTCGCCGGCTTCCTGTTTCTCCGTCTGGTCCATGGTTTTTCCACCGGGTTTAAGCCCACGGCTACCGCAGCCTATGTCGCCGATGTGGTGCCCCGCGAGCGGTTGGGTGAAGCAGCTGGCATCCACGGGGTAAGCTTCAGCATGGGCATGGCTATCGGCCCGGCGGTAGGCAGTGCCATCAGCCAGCATTATCCATAGACGCCCTTTTTTACTGTTCGTCGGCTTTCGCGCTACTTTCCATCGTCATTCTGATGAATATGAAGGAGACGTTGCCCAAGGCACAGCGGCAACGGCTGCGATTGTCATCTTTTCGGATCGCACGTACAGACATAATTGATGGTCGGGTGCTCCCGGCTGCGATTGTTACGTTCTTGTCTTATGTCGCATATGGAGTTATTCTCACCTTGATCCCGGACTGGACCGGGCACCTGGGATCAGCCAACCGCGGATTATTTTTTGTGGCCTACACCATAGCTTCTTTGTTCATCCGTTTTGCAGCTGGGAGACTTTCCGACCGTTATGGACGGGTGGTGGTCATCAGGTACGGACTTGTCATGCTCGTGTTGTCCTTGTGCGTATTGGGATGGGGCGATAGCCTATTCTGGCTGATGGCTGGAGCGGCCGGTTATGGTGTCGCTACCGGGATTTTATCTCCGGCGATAAATGCGTGGACAATCGATCTTGGCCATCCGAAGCACCGTGGTAAAGCGGTGGCGACCATGTATATTGCACTCGAAGCCGGTATTGGTACCGGAGCATTGGCAGCGGGATGGATATACCACGATGCGATCGCACGGATACCTTTTATCTTATATGGAACTGCAGGCGTCGCTTTGGTCGCCTGGATATATTTGTTTAGTTACCGTAATACCGGCGATGAAAAGGAAACAACATGTTTCCGATAGTATATCAGCGTACGTTGGGAGACCTTAAAGTCACTGCATATCGAAGAGGTGCTTTTCGGCGTGGTAGGATGAGCGCACCAACGGGCCGCTTTCTACGTATTTAAAGCCCATTCGTAGCCCGATTTCTTGGTAATACTTGAATTGATCGGGCGTGATCCACTCAACCACCGGGTGGTGTGCTTTGGTGGGTTGTAGGTATTGGCCCAACGTGAGGATATGCACCCCAGCTTCGTAGAGGTCGGTCATCGTTTCGATGACATCAGCTTCGGACTCGCCAAAGCCGAGCATAATGCCTGACTTGGTGCGAAGGCCTGCCGCTGATATACGGCGCAGGCATTCGAGGCTGCGGTCGTATTTGGCTTGTATACGCACTTCGCGGGTGAGGCGCCGGACAGTTTCGAGGTTATGCGATACGACTTCGGGGCGCACGGCCAATACGCGCTCAAGGTTTTCCCAAACGCCCTTAAAATCGGGAATTAGCGTTTCCAGCGTGGTTTCTGGGCTTTCACGGCGGATGGCATTTACGGTTTCAGCCCAGATGATGGACCCGCCGTCCTTAAGATCATCACGGTCTACCGAGGTGATGACGCAATGTTTCACCTGCATCAGTTTTACTGATTGGGCCACCCGGTTGGGTTCATCGAGGTCGACCGCCAGCGGCCGCCCTGTAGCGACAGCACAAAATGAGCAGGAGCGCGTACAGATATTGCCCAATATCATGAATGTTGCGGTACCTGCCCCCCAGCATTCCCCCATGTTGGGGCAATTGCCGCTTTCGCAGATGGTATGAAGTTTATGTTCATCCACCAAGCTGCGGACATGCCGGTATTCCTTGCCTACAGGTAGTTTTACGCGCAACCAATCGGGCTTGCGCTGCAATTGGTTTGCCGGGATCACGGGAAGTTCGATCATAATTACAAAGTTAGCGATTAATCTTGAAATTCCGGAAACCGGGTGTTCGCGGCAAAATAATCTGACGCAGTACCAACATTCGAGTCCAAACCGGTTATATATGAATAATAGCTCGCTTCTTTAAGCCAATCCGGCCAAGACGGACGCCACGCCTATGTAAGCCATTGAGGCCACTACCGCGATGCCAAGCGCCGTGAGCCAGCGGGGGTGGCGGTATGCTGTGCCTACAATAGCGTGTTTGTTTGCGGCGATAAGCATCACGCCTAATGCTAAAGGAAGAATCAGTCCATTCACGGCACCGGCGAAGATCAAAACCTGTACCGGTTTCCCGATGGCGGTAAATGTAGCGGTTGAAACAAGGATGAATCCGATAATGAGCCGATGTTCGTGCCTCAACAGTTTCGGATGGAGGCTTTTCAAAAAGGAGACCGACGTATAAGCGGCGCCAACAACCGAGGATATAGCGGCACACCAAAGCACGATACCGAACACAAAGTGACCGATTTCGCCGGAAGCGATCCGGAATACCGATCCGGCAGGATTTGCCGCATCGAGTGCAACGCCGTGGGCCACTACACCGAGTGCTGCCAGAAAAAGAACCGTCCGCATAACCGAGGCAAGGCCGATCGCCGAAACAGCACTTCGGTCGGCACTCTTCACGTGGGATAGCCCTTTGACGCCTGCGTCGATAAGCCGATGTGCACCGGCGAACGTGATGTAACCACCCACAGTGCCACCCACCAGCGTCAGGATAGCATGAAAGTTTATCCGGCTCGGCATCACCGTTTCCCGCAGGACATCTCCCAACGGGGGATTAGACTTCCACGCGACATACAGTATCAGTCCGATCATCAGCATCCCTAGTATTTTGATCAGCCAATCCATCGCAACGGCGGCATGCCGTGCCATGAAGATGCCTATGGCGAGCAAGCAACTAACTGCTGCACCTAAGCGGGGGTCTAATCCGGTTAGTATCTCAATGCCCAGCCCCGCACCGGCAATGTTGCCGATATTGAATGCAAGTCCGCCAAAAACGATCAGGCCAGCAAGGATGTAGCCCAAGCCTGGGAAAACATCGTTGGCGATGTCCTGCGCACGTCGCTGTGAAACGACGATAACCCGCCAGATGTTGAGCTGGGCGATGATGTCGAGGATAATGGTCACTAAGATCACGAAGCCAAAGCTTGCGAGAAGTTGCTCGGTGAACACCGCTGTCTGGGTGAGAAAGCCCGGCCCGACAGCAGACGTTGCCACGAGGAACGCTGCTGCTACAATCGAATTGCGGGTAGTTCGTCGGTTCATCGGGTTGTCGGTTGGATCTTTACCTGTGCTCGTTGCAAGTATGTATGAACAGCTTTAGCGAACGACAAGGCATACGGGCTGTCGCTATGGATGCATAGGGTTTCCGCAGTTAGGGATACCGGGGTGCCGTCTGCGGAAATGGCTTGGTGATGAAATACGAGGGATGTCACCTGCGCAATGGCGGCCGCCTCATTGCCGATTATGCTGCCGGCATGGCCGCGCGGGGTTAACGAGCCGTCGCTTTGATAGGTGCGGTCTGCAAAAACCTCGTTTGCCACCGCAATCCCAGCACGTTGAGCGGCGTGGATCAACTCACTGCCGGATAAGCCGTATAAGACAAGCCGCGGATCAAAATCGACGATGGTTTGGACGATGGCCTCGGCAAGCTTCCGATCAACGGCGGCCATATTATACAGCGCGCCGTGAGGCTTTACATGATTCAGTGCAAGCCCCTCGGCTTTCACGAAGGCGTGGAGGGCCCCGATTTGGTAAAGCGTGACCCGATAGGCTTCTTGAGGCGTGATGGGCTGTGGCCGCCGACCGAAACTGCCCCGGTCGGGCAGTCCGGGATGGGCACCGATAGCAATGCCCCGCCGCACCGCCGCCTGTACCGTGTCTTGCATGATGGCCGGACTTCCCGCATGGAATCCACAGGCGATGTTTATGGAAGACACATAGTCCATCAACGCCACATCGAGGCCCTGGCCATTATTGGGCCCGAGCCCTTCTCCCATATCACAGTTGATGTCAATGGTATGCATGTCTAATTTTTACAAAAATATAATTGCAGGTGGAAAATTTCCATTTATTTCCAGAATTGCCTGATTTATCGAAAATGCGCGCTCGGCAAACAGAAGTTGGCGACCTTGTTTTCGGTAAAAAGCCTACATTTGTATGGCTATGGAGCTTGAATGCGGTTCCAAAGGCCGCTTGTAGAAGTTTAACCATATCGTGAAATACCTCCCCTTAAATGAGTATGCCGTGACCGTTTATTTCGGTGAGCTGCCCGATGAAGAGACGAGATCGGAGATAGCCCGTTTAGACGCAGCGTTGCAAGCCCGCCCTTTTCCCGGGTTAGTTGAGGCGGTGCCAGCATACGTGTCACTTACTGTTTATTACGACGCCTTGCAAGTGAACCGTCAACAGGTAATCCGGTTTTTAGAAGAGTTGTCGCAAACAGCGGAAAACACTGAGGCGCCAGAGGGTATGACCGTGAATATTCCTGTATGTTATGGCGGACAATACGGCCCTGACCTATCATTTGTAGCTGACCACAATGCGTTGAGCGAAGCGGAGATTATCGATATCCATTCTTCGGCTACATACAGGGTGCATATGATTGGATTCATGCCCGGATTTCCGTACCTTGGCGGTATGTCCCCTCGCATAGCTGCACCACGGATGGCTACGCCGCGACCACAGGTTTTGGCTGGCTCTGTCGGCATTGCTGGGGAGCAGACTGGTGTCTACCCATTTACTTCGCCCGGCGGTTGGCAACTTATCGGTCGCACTCCCTTCCGGTTGTTTGATATCCGCCGGCCTTCCCCCTCGTTGTTGACCGCTGGGCAGCTGGTGCGATTCTGTCCCATTGATACGGAAACGTTTGAAGACCAAGTTAGGATAGCTGATCATGCAGATTGAAGTTATATCACCGGGAATGCTTGTCACGTTGCAGGACCAAGGGCGCACCGGACACCGGAGGGCGGGGGTGCCGGCGGCGGGCTGCATGGACCCTGTGGCGGCTGCTATCGCTAATTCGCTGGTGGGAAACGACCGAAACGACGCTGTCATTGAAATGGCCTATGGTGGGGCGGTCTTCCTGGCAGTTTCAGATTTATTGATTGCGATTTGCGGCGGAGGGTGCGAGCTACGCATCGGCAGCCGTACGCTCCCTTCCTGGCGACCTGTGTTCGTGCCGGCCGGTTCGCGTCTGTCGTTTACATCCGCGTCTACCCAGATCTACAGCTACCTCGCGATAGCAGGCGGATGGCACTGTCCTGTTGTTTTGGAAAGCCGGAGCACATATCTTTTTGCAGCGTTCGGCGGAATGGAAGGGCGGGGTTTGCGCAAGGGGGACAGGTTAGCCAATCAACCGCGGATATCTAGCGCTTCGCAGGCATTGCTCTTGCACTTGGCAAATGGGGCCGAACCGACATATCCGAATTGGGGAGTGAACCCGTCAGCACTGGCGGCGTATGGCTCTGGAGTAATTCGGTTTATAAAAGGACACGAGTACCAGTGGTTTTCAGCGTCCTCGATACGATGTTTTGAAAAGTCGACTTTTGTGGTCAGCCGGCAATCCAACAGGATGGGGTATACGTTGAAAGGGCCGTCATTGAAGCGGGGGGGGAAGCGCGAACTATATTCCACGGCTGTGGTTACAGGCACCATACAGGTTACGGCTGCAGGTGACGTCATTGTGCTAATGGCTGATAGCCAGACGACCGGTGGTTATCCACGCATCGGCCAGGTTGCGGCCGTGGATATCTCCGTTTTTGCACAGCTTCGCCCTGGGGACGCGATTCGTTTTGTCCCGATAGACTTGGATGAAGCCGAAACACTTTACCTGAGGCAACAGTATGGACTTGCCAGGCTGAAAAATGTTTTGTCTTTGGTCGACAAGCCTTACACGGAGGAGTAGGAGCCGTTGTCACAGCTCCTCTAATTTCTCTGCGGTTACCTCAGCCTTGATCTTGGATTCCAGCTCGTCCATAAGGTCCGGGTTGTCTAACAGCAGATTTTTTACGGCATCGCGCCCCTGGCCGAGTTTTGTATCGCCGTAACTGAACCAGGATCCTGATTTCTTGATGATGTTGAAATCGACCCCCAGGTCAATGATTTCCCCAGCCTTGGAGATTCCTTCGCCGAAAAGGATGTCGAACTCGGCAATCCGAAAAGGCGGGGCCACTTTGTTTTTTACGATTTTGACTTTTACGCGGTTTCCCGACACCTCGTCTGCATCCTTAATTTGCGCCATGCGACGAATGTCCAGCCTTACCGAGGCGTAGAATTTGAGTGCATTGCCGCCCGTTGTCGTTTCCGGGTTGCCGAACATCACCCCGATTTTTTCCCGTAGCTGGTTGATAAAGATACAGCAGCAGTTGGTCTTGGAGATGGTTCCGGTAAGTTTACGGAGTGCTTGAGACATCAAACGGGCTTGAAGGCCCATTTTCGAGTCGCCCATCTCACCCTCGATTTCGCCTTTTGGAACTAGTGCAGCGACAGAGTCAATAACGATAACGTCGATTGCTCCGGACCGGATCAGGTTGTCGGCGATCTCCAACGCCTGCTCGCCATTGTCCGGCTGAGAAATCAGTAGGTTTTCGATGTCAACGCCCAGCTTTTTTGCATAGTATTTATCGAAGGCATGTTCGGCATCAATGATGGCCGCGATGCCACCCTTTTTCTGCGCTTCTGCAATAATATGGGTTGCTAAGGTGGTTTTTCCGGAAGACTCCGGTCCGTATATCTCGATCACGCGTCCTTTTGGCACGCCACCGATCCCCAACGCAATATCCAGCCCGATTGAACCGGTTGAAATTGCATCAATTGGTTCCACGGCTGAATCGCCAAGCTTCATTATGGTGCCTTTGCCATAGGACTTTTCCAGTTTATCTAAGGTGAGCTGTAACGCCTTCAGTTTTTCTTGATTGCTCATGTTTTTAGTTGTTATTCGGTCAAAGGTAAATTTTTATTCAATAAATTACTAATTTTTTTCGTTTTCGTCGGCTCAGGCTGACTTATCAGTTGGTTGCGTTTTTGCTGTAGACGCGGGTTTACGGCCTATTGCTTTCTCGTAATAGCTACAAATCCACGTAATCGGACATTTTTCGCATCTTGGCCTGCGGGCTACACAGGTGTATCGTCCATGTAAAATTAGCCAATGATGCGCAATTGCCAAAGTATCTTTCGGTAAATTTTTTACCAATTGTTTTTCTACGGCAAGCGGGGTTTTGGCATTGGTGAGCCCGATGCGGTTTGCTACCCGGAATACATGCGTATCCACGGCAATGGCCGGAGCTTGATAGACAACCGAGGCAATTACATTGGCTGTTTTACGTCCGACGCCCGGGAGCTGCTGGAGATCAGCTGTATTGTGCGGTACGACGCCGCCGAATTCGCTAATCAGTTTTTGCGCCATGCCCACCAAATGCTTTGCTTTGTTGTTTGGATAACTCACGCTGCGGATGTATGTATATACTTCCTCAGGGGAACTGGCCGCCAGGCTTTCCGCGTCGGGAAAGCGGCTGAATAGTGCCGGCGTTACCTGATTGATTCGCTTGTCCGTGCATTGTGCTGAAAGAATGACCGCAACCAGTAACTCGTAAGGATTGCTGTAATTTAGTTCAGTCCGCGCGTCTGGATTGTGGGTGGAAAAATAGGTCACAAACGCCCGGTATCGTTCCTTTTTGAGCATAGCGCTATTCCTCTTACATCGGTGCGCGACGGGTTTTAGAGTAGGCGGTAATTTTATTGATGCTTCTGGTTTGCGGTTGTAAAAGCAAAGTGTTCATTTTGCTTTTAAGAAGGTCATAAAACAGTTTGTCATCAGAGTCCAGCCGGAGAATGTCCCTGTCCAATGTTTTGACGATTCCATTGGTCGGACTTTTACTTGTATAAGTTTCCGTCATACGCACGTTATTATTCACATATATTTTAATAACGCAATAAGTAACGTATTAGTATGGTGGAAGCTGTGTTTTCTTGTGGCCTATTGCTTTTCCGAAATTTCCATCGCTTTTTGTTCGGCTAGTTGAAGTGCCTTGTAGGCATTGACGATGCCGCCCGTTACACAGATGTCGTTCATGGATACACGCATATTTCGGCCGTCAGGACCAGTTACTTTCACGCGTTGATCGACGCGTGTGACAGATTGCATGATCACGCGTTTCACTTCCATCGCCGGAAGTTGCGGGAAATACGAGCGTATCAATGCGGCGAGACCTGCTACCACAGGTGCGGCCATACTAGTTCCCTGTTGGTCTTTGTAAGCCGATCCGGGCATGGTGGAATGGATTTTCACGCCCGGGGCGAACACATCGACCGATCTGCGGCCGTAGTTGGAAAACGATGCAATCAGATCGCCATCATTTTTCCAGCTGGAGGCACCTACTTCGATCCAGGCGCCTGCCTCCCCTTTGTTGATACCCAGACTGTCTACATAGTTTCGATTAGGAAAATTGGGGTTGGCATCATTATCTTGTCCTTCATTTCCGGCGGCATGGACAAGGAGTACATCGTGCTCCATAGCAAACCGGACAGCGTCGTCTACGACCTGTTTGTCCTTGGCAAAGGCTTTCCCGAAGCTCATGTTGATGACTTTGGCGCCATTCTCCACGGCGTAGCGAATGGAGTTGGCAACATCCTTATCCCGTTCATCGCCGTCAGGTACTGTCCGCAACGCCATGATGCGTACATTGTCAGCTACCCCTTTTATACCAATGTCATTGTCGCGTACGGCACCGATGATGCCGGCGACATGGGTGCCATGGTCCGCATCCGGACCGGTTACATCGGCGTTGCCGTAGTACCGCTCACGGCTGTCTTCATAGTCGTCGCCGACGATGTGGCGGGAATCATATTCCTTATTGAGGTGGTAGTTTACTTGGTTGTTGAAATGTTTGACACCATCTTCCAATTGCTCGTAGAACTTGCTGAAGTCGGGTTCCTCTTTCAGTTCTTTCCTTATGATTTTTAAGGCCATTTTTTCCAGGTCGCCCTCAGCTTTGTATCGATCGAAATCGGCGGCAGTAGGGTTTTCTTTGTTCATCCGAGCTACCATGGAGTCCACTGCACGTTTGAGGCCAGTATAACTGATTTGGCCGAAACGGGCTTCCTGCGTCTTCTTGGCATAGTAGGTGACCATTTTTTGGTATTCCTGAAATTCGCGACGTTCCTCGCCGCTCATCGGAGTGGAAGGAAGCACTGATATGTACTTAGGTTCTAACTCCCTGACGAGCCGCGTTACTTCCAGGTTGTCATACTGCACGTTTTCGCCGCTGGCGTTGCCAATGAAGTTCCAACCATACTTGTCATTGATATAGCCATTGCCGTCCTCATCTTTGCCGGTCGATGAGCTGTCTTTTTCATTGATCCAGATGACATCACGTAGATCCTCGTGGTTCACATCTATGCCACCGTCAATGACAGCTACGATGACGGGCGTGCTCTTCTTGTCCTTCAATAGCAGCTCATACGCTTTCTCTGTACTGATGCCCATTACGCCGTCCCGCTCCAAGTCGAGGTTGAACCAGTTTGCCGGTGGGACATCTTTCGCTTGACCGAGAGAGAAGAATGGAATTAGGATGATGAAGAAAGTATTGAGCAATTTATGGAACGCCATATGGTGGTCAAAGTTTTTAGTGTGCGGACAAACTTAGATAAATTTCCTTTATATCTCTCTGCTGCCTTAAAATTTTTGTTGTAGCGGGCATATACTGTCTGTCCCTGCGTATTATTGTCAAATCTGCTACAGTTTTTTTGATAAATATGTGTGTAAAAGGTTTAATCGAATCGTTATAATTCTTTCATTTGCACTATCAAATTAATATGGTTAAACCATGACTAACAAAATTTGTTTGCTATTGCTTATGAGCACAACCTTAGTTTCCTGTGCGCCCAAGTCTGGGCGTACCCCTTATAAATGGCCTTCAGTTGACGCGCCGACAGCGGCGGTGATGCCGCACATCAGAACCCTGCATGGTGACACGGTCATTGATAATTATTTCTGGCTGAATGACTATTTCAAAAAAGGACCCGATTCAGCTGCCGTGATTGCCTACCTGGAAGCGGAAAACCAATATACAGCTGCGATGATGAAGGATACTGAATCATTGCAGACCAAGCTTTTCGACGAGATGAAGAGCCGCATAAAAGAACAGGACGAGTCGGTGCCATATTTCAAAAATGGGTACTATTACTATACCCGTACGGAAGAAGGAAAGCAGTATTTTAAATATTGCCGAAAGAAGGGCAGTTTGGAAGCACCCGAAGAAATACTCCTTGATGTGGATGCGATGGCACAGGGTTTCTCTTACTACGCGGTTGGCGGTTTCAATGTGAGCACGGACAACAGGCTGCTCGCTTACGGTGTTGATACCGTGTCGCGACGGCAATACACTATTCACGTCAAGAATCTGGAGACCGGCGAAACATTGGCAGATGCCATACCGGGTACCTCAGGCGGTTCGGTCTGGGCTAATGACAACCGCACGCTTTTTTACACACAGAATAATCCCGTTACACTGCTCACCGAACGGATCATGCGCCACACCCTTGGTGCGGACAGCCGGAGCGATGCGGTAGTCTACCACGAAGAGGATAACACCAATTATATCGGAGTGGGCAAGGCTAAATCGGGTAAATTCATTTACATCTATTCGGGCGGTACGCTGTCTTCCGAAACCCGTTACTTGGAGGCGGATAACCCAATGGGTACATTTAAGGTGTTCCAGCCCCGGATGAAGGACGTGCTCTATGACGTCACGGCCTTGGAAGACCGCTTCTTGATCTTGACCAATCAAAATGCAAAGAACTTTAAGTTGATGGAGTGCCCCTTTGGGCAGACCGGCGTAGCTCACTGGGCGGAGGTGATCCCCCATCGTGAAGATGTGTTGCTGGAAGATGTGGACGAGTTCAAAAATTTTCTGGTGGTGTCTGAACGCAAGAATGGCCTTATCCAATTGGCGGTCCGTAACCTTTCTGACGGTGCGGCGCACTACCTTGATTTTGGTGAAGAGGCGTACACAGCCTACCCTTCCACCAATCCGGAGTACGGCACGTCAACCCTCCGTTACGCGTACACATCGCTTACGACGCCTTTCTCCACTTACGAATATGATATGAATACCCACGAAAAGACGCTGTTGAAGCAGCAGGAAGTGGTCGGCGGATACAACGTAGGCGATTATGTGACCGAACGATTATATGCGCAAGCCGAGGATGGCACCGAGGTGCCGATCTCATTGGTGTATAAGAAAGGATTTAAAAAAGATGGTAGCGCACCGTTATTGTTATATGGATATGGTTCTTATGGCGCTACGATGGACCCATCATTTAGCGCTGCGCGGCTAAGCCTGTTGGACCGCGGATTCGTCTATGCTATCGCGCACATCCGGGGTGGACAGGAGATGGGCAGGCAGTGGTATGAAGACGGCAAAATGATGAAAAAGAAAAACACATTCACGGATTTTATCGATTGCGGACGGTTTTTGGTGCGACAGGGGTATACTTCACCCGCGCACCTGTATGCGCAAGGCGGCAGTGCCGGCGGGCTGCTGGTGGGTGCTGTGGCCAATATGGCTCCCGAACTCTGGCATGGTCTCGTTGCCCAAGTGCCGTTCGTAGATGTGGTCAATACCATGCTTGACGAGACCATCCCGCTTACGACCAACGAATATGATGAATGGGGAAATCCGAACAACGAGGATGCCTATCGGTATATGAAAAGCTATTCGCCCTATGAGAACATCGAAGCAAAGGATTATCCAAATATCCTGGTGACCACCGGCCTGCATGACAGTCAGGTACAGTATTTTGAGCCGGCAAAATGGGTAGCCAAGCTCCGCTCAACTAAGACAGACAACAATGTACTGCTGATGAAAACAGAAATGGACTACGGACATGGCGGGGCGTCCGGCCGTTTTGATTATCTCAAGGATGTTGCGCTGGTATACGCTTTCCTTTGTGCCTTAGAAGGAATCACGGAGTAAGGGAAGAGGTGCTTTTTTCCTGTGCCTCTTCTTTACGTAACTCAAAATTCTCGATGGCGTTCCGGCTGGCCCGGGAGGAAGCGAATATGGCTCCGATGACCAGTATAATGACGATAATAATTCCCCATATACCTTTACGCCGATCCTGTTTCATCAACCAGATGAGGAAGGCTACAAGCGGAATTGCGAAAATGAAAATAAAAAACCAACTGGTTCCTGTCATGCTGCAAAGATCGAAAAAAATGTGCTGTTTGGGTGTGGTTCATTTGCAAATAAACTTTTTGCAAACAAAAATAATTTCACTATATTTGGCACCTTAATTGCAGCAAAGCTGTAATAGTTTTAGGATGAACACAAAAAATATCATAGCAGTATTTACCACATCGGGCTTTCAGCAGCGCGCGATGTGCTTTTTGTGTGAAAATTCGATTGCCGAAAGACCGGTTCTCCGGCTCCGACGACCCATATTGCCCCGGGCTTAATAAGGGGCATCCCATTAGAAACGGTACAGTATGGAGTCCTAGCTGTACTTCATCAGTAGTTTTTTTAAGGTTTTAATCGGTTAAACATACAACTTCGGTTGCTTGTTTTCAATTTTGGGGTTGTCAATTCCAATGGTACTTTCAGATTTTTCGGTAACACCAGCTAACGAGGAGCATATAGGCTATGCACAGGAGATCTGTGACGAAATGGCCGAATCAGCCAAAGCGCGCGGTACGGGTATTGCCCGCCGTAGCCCGGATTACGTAGCCAAAAAAATACGCGAAGGGAAGGCTGTTATCGCCTTGCGCAAGTCAGACAGGGCATGGGCTGGCTTTTGTTATATTGAGACATGGAGCCACGGTGATTTTGTGGCCAACTCGGGCTTGGTGGTCAGCCCATGTTTTCGGAACGTCGGGTTGGCCAAAGCCATAAAAAAGCGTATCTTCGAACTTTCCCGGGAAAAATACCCCAAGGCTAAGATTTTTGGCCTTACTACGGGTCTGGCTGTTATGAAAATTAACTCGGACTTGGGGTATGAACCAGTTACCTATTCGGAGCTGACACAGGACGAAGAGTTCTGGAAAGGATGCCAAAGCTGTGTAAACTATGACATCCTGACGATGAAGCAGCGGAAAAACTGCATGTGCACTGCGATGCTTTGGGATCCGGTAGAAAAGGAAAGAGAATTGAGGGAGCGGCTAGAGATGAAAGCTAAAGCCAAGGAGCGCTTGAAGCAGATGGCCAAGAAGTCGTCGCTATTGAAACGTATAGAGGCCAGGCTTTGGAAGTCAACCAAAAAAATGATAACGGCATTTATCGCACGCCATCCAAAGACGGTATAGTTATAACATTCATAAGTCATCAAATGAAGAAAGTCGTATTAGCGTTTAGCGGAGGGTTGGATACCTCGTTTTGCTGTATTTATTTATCCAAGGATCTCGGACTGGAAGTGCATTCTGTCATTGTTAATACCGGTGGGTTTTCGGAGGAAGAGCTGACCCAGATCGGGGAACGGGCCTATTCGCTTGGGGTGAAATCGCATGCGGTGGTAGATGAAACGCAAAACTATTACGACAGCAGTATTAAATACCTCATTTATGGTAATGTGTTGAAAAACGCCACCTATCCGCTTTCAGTGAGCGCTGAGCGGGTGAGTCAAGCAACGGCCATTGCAAACTACGCCAAGCAAATCGGTGCGGAGTATGTAGCGCATGGTAGTACCGGGGCCGGTAACGATCAAGTGCGGTTCGACATGATATTTAATACGCTTATTCCGGAAGTGGGAATCATCACGCCAATCCGGGACCTCAAGTTGAGCCGGGAAGAGGAGATTGAATACCTGCATAAGCATGGTGTGGAGTTTAACGCCGGAAAGGCAGCGTATTCTATCAACAAGGGCATATGGGGCACTTCAGTTGGCGGTAAGGAGACACTGACATCGCACGGTACACTCCCCGAGGAGGCATGGCCTACTCCGGCGACATCCACTGAATCGCGACGCATTACGCTCAAATTCGAAAATGGTGAACCGGTGGCGTTGGATGGCAACCGCGTCGGGCCTGTGCGGGTGATCCAGGAGTTGCAGGCTATCGCCCAACCTTACGGTATCGGGCGCGACATCCATGTAGGCGACACCATTATCGGCATCAAAGGCCGGGTGGGTTTCGAAGCTGCGGCGCCGCTGATCATCATTAAGGCACATCATACCTTAGAAAAGCATGTGCTGACCAAGTGGCAGCTGAGCTGGAAAGATCAGTTGGCGGCCTTTTACGGCAACTGGATGCACGAAGGGCAGATGCATGATCCGGTGATGCGCGATATCGAGGCATTCCTGCAGAATTCCCAGCAAACCGTGAGCGGGGAAGTTTTTGTAGAACTGAATCCTTTCCGTTTCCAGGTCATCGGCATCGACTCTCCGCACGACCTGATGTCCAACGCTTTTGGCAGCTATGGTGAGATGAACAATACGTGGACCGGCGATGATGTGAAAGGTTTCTCCAAGATTTTTGGCAACCAGACCATGATCTGGCATAAGGTTAATGCACTGTAATGGCGGCTATAGCGTCCGAAAACAATAGAAACATGACGAAAGTTAAGGTAGGCATCGTCGGTTCAGCGGGTTATACAGGAGGTGAATTACTACGGATACTGATCCATCATCCACAGGTTGAAATCGTATTTGCCAACAGCGCGAGCAATGCAGGTAATAAAGTGTCTGACGTGCATACAGATTTGCTAGGCGATACGGATCTGATATTCACCAATGGCGTATCCAATGAAATTGACGTACTATTCCTATGCGTGGGACATGGTGATGCACGTAAATTTCTGGATTCTGCAACCATCGCTTCACATGTTAAAATCATCGACTTATCGCAGGATTACCGGTTGAGCGCGAATACCGAGTATCAAGACGGGAAGTTCGTCTACGGTTTGCCAGAATTGCAGCGCGACGTGATTCAATCCGCACAGTACATTGCCAATCCGGGTTGTTTTGCCACGAGTATCCAGTTGGCACTGCTGCCATTGGCTGATAAGGGATTGCTTCAAGGTCAAATCCATATCAACGCGACCACGGGTTCTACCGGAGCCGGGCAGAAGCCTTCCGCGACTTCGCATTTCAGCTGGCGGAGCAGCAACTTGTCCGTTTATAAGGCATTTGAACATCAGCACCTCCAGGAAATCAGCGAATCATTGAATCAATTACAGCCTGGATTTCTTCCGGTAGGGGAAGAACCTTTGTTACAGCGTGCCATGGAGCGTATCAACATCATCCCGCAGCGGGGAAACTTCGCGAGAGGTATTCTTTCGGCTATTTACTTAGACTGCATATTGCGCGAAGACGAGGCGTATGCACTGTACGAGTCGTTCTATGCGACGCATCCATTTACGCACGTCAGTAAGGCTAACGTCGATCTGAAACAGGTAGTTAATACAAATAAGTGTATCCTGCATCTGGAGAAGCACGGGAATAAACTGTTTGTCGTGAGTGTCATCGACAACTTGCTGAAAGGAGCCAGCGGACAAGCGGTGCAAAACATGAACCTGTTGTTCGGTCTGGAAGAAGCAAGCGGGTTGAAGCTGAAGAGTGTGGGGTTTTAAGCTTCAACATACGTCGCATTGTGCGTTTATTTATGTCTAAATACCTCATCCAAACTCTCAAAAACCGCGCGCTTGGCCTTTTCCAATTCGGTTTTGTTGTGTGCTGCTGACACGAAGCCGACTTCGTAACCTGAAGGGCCCAGATACACGCCGCGGTTGAGCAGTTCGCGATGGAACACTTTGTAGTATTCCATGCTGTTGTGGTCGATATCGCCTGCCGTCCGGATAGCTTCTTTGTCAGTAAATGCGAACCAAAAGATGGATCCGATGTTGAATATCCAAACTTTGTAGTTTTTCGCGGTAGCATACCGCTGGATGGCTTCCACGAATTGGAAGGTTTTTTGGTTTAAGTTCTTGTAAAACCCGCTTCCTTTAAGTTCGGTCAATTGGGCGATTCCTGCAGCCATGGCTACCGGATTGCCAGATAGTGTACCTGCCTGGTACACGCCCCCATCAGGAGAAATGTGGCTCATCAACTCGGCCGAAGCCCCATATGCGCCTACGGGCATGCCGCCACCGATGATCTTTCCATATGTAATTATATCCGGGTGTACATCATAGTATGCAGCAGCACCTTCAAAGCCTAAGCGGAAACCGGTGATGACCTCATCGAAAATCAGCAAGCTGCCGTTTTCTTTTGTGATACTCCGAAGGAAATGGATGTAGTCGTGATCTTGGATAAGCAAGCCGTTATTAGCCGGTACCCCTTCGATGATAATCGCTGCGATTTTGCCTTGAAACTGGGAAAAAGCTGCGTGGACCGCTTGCTTGTCATTGAGCGGAATGACAATGGTTTCATCCGCAAAGGCTTTTGGGACGCCCGCAGATGAGGTTTCGCCGAACGTTACAAGTCCTGAGCCGGCTTTGACGAGCAATGAATCGGAATGCCCGTGGTAGCAACCCTCGAACTTAATGATTTTGTCGCGGCCGGTATATCCCCTTGCCAGCCTGATAGCTGACATGACCGCCTCGGTTCCCGAACTGACGAAGCGCAGCTTGTCAATATATTTATTATGCTTGAGAATAAGTTCGGCAAGCTCATTTTCCAGTGCGGTCGGTGCCCCGAAGCTTAGTCCTTTTTCCAGCGCTTTGGTAACCTTCTCCCGTATTTTTGGATGATTATGGCCCAAGATAAGTGGCCCCCAGGAACAGCAGAAGTCGATAAACTGATTTCCGTCGGCGTCCCAAAGGAAGCACCCATCGCCCCGTTCAATAAACAGCGGTGTGCCATGCACCGATTTAAAGGCGCGTACCGGCGAATTTACGCCGCCGGGGAAATACTGCCGGGCTTTTTCATAAAGTTCTGCCGATTTCTCCCGAGAGATGTCTCCCTTTTTGCCGGATGGCGAATGGGTTTCATCACTTCCTCCGAAGGCCTTTTTTAGCGCATCTAACATGCTGTGTAAGTTGGTAAAATTGTTAAAAACTAAAAATCTAAAACGTCAACTTGAAAATAAAAAAAACGCATTTCATAGCCATTTTTGTTCCAGTACCGCCTTGGCGTGGTAAGAGAGGATAGCCGTAGCGCCTGCCCGTCGGATCCCCATCAACACCTCCATGGTGGCCCGTTGCTCGTTGAGCCAGCCGTTGCGTGCCGATGCTTTGATCATGGCATATTCGCCGCTCACGTTGTAAGCCGCAATGGGTAAATCAAAATTGTCTTTGAGCAGCTTAATGACGTCCAAATAAGCGAGCGCCGGCTTTACCATCAGGAAATCTGCGCCTTCTTGCGTGTCGAGCTCCGCTTCGATCAAAGCCTCCCGTTGGTTTGCCGGATTCATCTGATAGGTCTTCTTGTCGCCATGCTTGGGAGCCGAGTTGAGCGCATCCCGGAAAGGGCCATAGAACGCACTGGCATATTTGGCTGTGTATGACATCAATGAGACGTCGGTAAAGCCGTTTTCATCCAGTACCCTGCGGATGTACCCGACACGCCCGTCCATCATGTCCGAAGGGGCCACGATGTCAGCCCCGGCTTGTGCGTGGGCTAGGGCCATATTTCCTAAGATTTCCAGCGTCTCGTCGTTGAGTATTTCACCGTTTTCCACAATACCGTCGTGTCCATCGCTGCTGTATGGATCCATAGCCACATCGGTGATGACACATGCTTCGGGGAAGTGGCGTTTCACTTCTGCAATGGCTTGTAGATACAAGCTTCCCTCTCTTATGCTTTCCGAGGCGGTTTTGTCTTTAAGTGCTTCGTTGATGTTGGGAAACAGGTCAAATGCATGGAGGCCAAGATTCATACAGCTTTCCACCTCACGGAGCAGGTTATCTACCGAATAACGATAGATGCCCGGCATCGAGCTAACTTCAGATTTAATATTGTTTCCCTCAACAATAAACAGCGGGAATATCAGGTTAGAAGCTGTGATGTAAGTTTCTTCCACCATATTCCGGATCACCGCAGATTTACGGTTCCGTCTGGGTCTTTTTACTATGTCGTTGATCATTCTCTTCATCCTGTCCACATTCCGTTTAATAGTCCAAGCCGAACACCGCTTCTGCCAAGCCGATTTCATCGGGAGAGTAGGGAAGGATATATGGCAGCCCCAATTCCTCGATTTTTTTGCCGGTTGAACGGCCTATGCAGATAATTTTCTGGCCTGGATCTATCAGGTTATCCACAAAATATGCTTCCACATTGCTTGGGCTGGTAAAGATCAGTACGTCTGCATTAGACTTGTCGACATTGGTATCGATACGGGTTTGATAAACGGGTAGGTTGATAATTTTTGTGTCTGCGGTCAATGACTTCTGAATGGTCTCAAGCGATTCTTTGGCTCTGGGGATCAATACAGTTGTACCGGACGCTACCTTAGCGAACTCCGCTGCAATTTCATTCATGTTAATGCCCAGCCGTTCGCCGGAAAAATTGGGGGTATGGCCAAATTGCCTGAGCATTTCTTCCGACCCACGGCCGATAACAGCAAATTTGGTCCGCTTGCTGAGACGTGGTTCGAGCCTGAAAAAATTCTCGATACCGTTTTTGCTTCCGAAAAAAATCCAGTCTACGTATTTGAGGATATACGGGTCGAGCTTGTTGATGATGGGGAAAATCTTGATCAGCGAGCGACCGTCCACGGCGATACCGTGTTTTGCCATTGCGCGGTAAAAATAACTTGCCTCCGATAGGTCGCGTGTGATGAATACATGGTTTGGCAGCTTTCTGTTCTTGTCGAATTTTGCTGCGATTCGGTCGGCCAATCCGTCCGGATGATCAGCCGACAGATACAAGCGGTCAGGGAATTCGCCGTCTTGGTCTGCCTTGGACGTCCATACTTCATATTTGCCGTTTTGTTTGCGGCAATAGCACCCCAGCGGAGCGTGGCAGCCCGCATCGAAGAGGCGCAGCACGCTGCGCTCAACAGCGATGGTATCCGCCACGCCTGTATCATTAAGGGCCTGTAGTATTCTATGGAGCTGTTTGTCGTTTTCCCGTATCTGGACAGCCAGTACGCCCTGCGCAGGCGCCGGGATTATTTCAACGGGTGGTAATTCTTCCACATAGAAGTCAGTCAAATCTGCACCGATGCGGGTAATGCCTGCTTTGGCCAGCATGATGGCATCATAGTTTTCATCACGTAGCTTTTCGATGCGGGTGAGCACATTACCCCTCAGGTCGTCAAACTCGAGGTCCGGACGCACGGCCAGCAACTGGGCCTTTCTCCGGTTGGATGATGTGCCTACGATGGCATTGTGTTTCAGGGCCAGCCGTTTTTTATGATCTACGCAGTCTTTATGGATAATAAGCAATTCGGAGGGGTCTTCCCGTGTCGTGACAGCGGCTATGGTTAGCCCTTCGGGATGCTGGGTAGGTAGGTCTTTATGCGAATGTACGGCAAGATCAATGCTGCCGTTCAAAAGTTCTTCCTCCAATTCCTTTGTGAAAAACCCTTTCCCTTCAAGTTTATCCAGCCGCAGGTGCTGTACAATATCACCCTGAGTTTTTATAATTTTTAGCTCGGCCTCAATACCGATGTCCATCAACTTGCTTTTGACGTAATTTGCCTGCCATAAGGCCAATTCACTGCCCCGGGTGCCGATAATAAGCCTACGGTCGACCTTTTGGGTGGTCGTCGTAACGGCTTTAGTCAAGGGTTCTTCTATTAGCATAAGCAAACTTAGATAAATTCGCTTTTATATGCAATTTAACTTGATTTTGCATTTTAAAAGCAACTATTCGTTCGTGTCTTTTTACATCGGTAGTCATGAAAGCTCCACTGTTTGTCGATTTCCGCTGCCACTGAAAGCTTCTGATGATTAGCGGAATTTAATTTGACGAATAAGTCCATTATCCGAGCGGATATATCCGGGATGACACGCTCAGTTGAGGTCGGAATGGCTAGTCTTGACCAGGATATCTTTCGCCATTACCATGGGTACCTTGATGTATTTTTTCTCCATGTAATCGATCACTTTCTCAAGCACTTGCCGTGAATTGGCATCCAACGCACTCACTTCGGTCGCAAAGACTTCATTAAGGGCAAAAGACCGTATTTCTTTTACTTTTTCCGGCACTTCACGCATGGCCAGTTCCACACGCCGTTGCTTAAGCACAGGGAGGAACTCACGGATGTTGTTGGCAATGATCCGCTCGGCATGTTCCAATTCGCCGTAGCGTTCCTGCAAATTTTTTGATGCTATGGCCTGAAGGCCACTTACCTCAATATAATGTATCGGGAATTGGCCAAGTACATCGGCGTGTATGTCGTTTGGTATGGCAAGGTCTACAACGACCTTTTTGTCGGTCTCCCCGCTGAGCAGCGACTGATAAAGGGCTGCATCTACAATAGCATCCGGAGATCCTGTACAGGTGATCATAATGTCAAAACCACCTTTATAATAAGGAAGCTCACTCAACGGATAGGCCGTTGCCTTAAGTTCGGCGCTAAGTGCGTGCGCATTTTCCAATGTACGGTTAAATACCGCAAAATTTGAAAACCGGTGCTTTTGCAGGTACTTAGCGATATGCTGATTGGTTTCGCCTGCTCCGATAATCAGGATGCGCGGATTTTCGTGCAATTTGATTTCGCGCAATTTGCGATAGGCCAATGAAACGACAGAGACCGGATTGCGGGAAATGCGCGTATGAGTGTATACTTCTTTGGCTGTTTTTACTAGGCGGTCCATTACCAGCCTCAAGAAGTCTCCGGTGAATCCGCAGCGACGGCAGCGGTCATAAGCCCTGCGCACTTGGGCGAGGATTTCTTTTTCACCCACCACGAGGCTTTCCAATGAACAGGACATCCGTAGCAGGTGGTTAAGGGCATCAATGCCTTCGTAGGTGGTTACCTGCCCCAAAAAACATTCCAGCCGTTCAGACGGAACACAAAAATTAAGTTTATGCATAAATTCCTTGATAAACTCGGAATGCAGCTCGTGTGCTCCGTAAAAGACGAACTCTACGCGGTTACACGTGCCAATGTAAAACATCTCAGGAATGTCAAAGCTGTTTTTCAGATTGATGAGCCGGCTTTCCAGCTCCTCATTGCAAATCACAAGATTGCCCAGATCCTTCAGTTCCACATGCTTGTGGGTGAACGCTATGACTTTGAGATTTTTCAAGATTATACGATGCTCACTTAATTTCCGGTAACAAAAGTACAACATCTACTACCTCTCCTCTGTCAAAAACGTGTAAAAGGCAGATATTTAGAACGGTTTTAAATAGCATGACCAAGGTTTGTTATAAAATAAAAAAAAACCTACCTTTGGCGCCATCATTTAGGGGTGCCTTGTTTGCGGCAACAAACACAAATAAAGGCTGAGATTATACCCATTGGCGCTTTTGTGCCAAGCACCTGATCCGGATAATGCCGGCGTAGGGAAGGTAAGTTAACTCATTGTGCTGTCATGAACCCCTTATGGCAGTGGTGTTTAACTAAATTCAAAATTAGAAAATGATCGGAAAATCAATCGCAGCGATTGCAGTGATCCTACACATGGGCATTGCCATGGCACAACACAGTATGACAGTGGTGGTATTGAATGAAGACGGAAGGCCAATGATGGGAGCTTCGGTACATCTCAAGGGTACCGCCTACCGAGGCCAGACGGATGCAGGAGGGCGGGCGGTCATAAATAACCTGAAAGCAGGCACGTACGCCGTCTCGGTGAGCCACATCGGGTACGAGCCTCTTACCAAAGAGGTCCTGCTCGCTGGTGAGCAGCAGGTCAGTTTTTCACTAGCAAGAGCCATGTTACTTACCGACGAAGTGATTGTACAGGCAACGCGGGCCACAGAGAATACTGCTACCACCTACAAAAACCTAAGTAAGGCCGACATTGCGAAAAATAACCTTGGGCAGGATATCCCCTATCTGCTTGACCAGACGCCCGGTGTGGTGATCTCCTCTGATGCCGGCGCGGGGATCGGATATACCAGCATGCGCATCCGGGGGAGCGATGCTCAACGGACGAACGTGACCGTCAATGGCATACCGCTTAATGACGCAGAGAGTCTCGGCTCGTTTTTCATCAACTTGCCTGATTTTGCATCCTCTATTGACAACATCCAGATCCAACGGGGAGTGGGCACTTCCACCAATGGTGCCGGTGCGTTTGGTGCGAGCCTCAATATTCAGACCAATACGCTCAACGAAATGCCATACGCCGAAATGGACAACTCGTTTGGTTCGTACAATACGTGGAAAAACACCCTGCGTATCGGCACCGGCTTGATCGATGGCAACTTTAGTTTCGATGGGCGGCTTTCCCGGATTGAAAGTGACGGCTATATCGACCGGGCCACATCCGATCTGCAGTCGTTCTTCCTATCCGGTGCATGGCATGGTCGAAACAGCTTGTTGCGCGCCAACGTGTTCGGCGGAAAAGAGAAGACTTATCAGGCGTGGTACGGCACACCGGAATCAAGGCTTACGGGCGACAAGGAAGCGATGGAAGCGTATGCAGGCGATGATGGGTTAACGGGCTATGAACTTGAAAACCTGCTCCGGTCTGACCGGAGGTATAATAAATATCTATATGATAACGAGACGGATAACTACCAGCAAACCCATTACCAGTTGCTGTTTTCATCGGCCCTGACCGGCCAATTGACGCTAAACACCGCATTGCATTATACCCGGGGTAAGGGCTATTATGAACAATTCCGTGATAGCGACGCGTATGCCGAATATGGTCTATCTCCCATAACAGTAAATGGCTATGATATTAACACACTGGATTTGGTACGCCAGCGTTGGCTGGACAACCATTTTTATGGGGGCACTTACTCGCTTGTCTATAAAAATGGAAGCGGCATTGAATTCACATGGGGAGGTGGCTACCACGAATATAAAGGCGGGCATTATGGTGACATCGTCTGGGCGCAACATCCCCTGTTTACGGACGGCAGTTATTCCCAAAACCTAGACGGCAGCTTCGGGACGTCCTACCGCTATTATGACGGAAATGCGACCAAGAAAGATTTCAATACCTATTTAAAAGCCGCTTACCAATTAGATAAGTTGTTTTTGTTTGCGGATTTACAATACAGGCATATCGATTATGCGATTTTCGGCATAGATAATGACTTGCGCGACATTACACAAGATGCTACGTTTGACTTCTTCAATCCCAAGGTCGGCGTAACCTACCAGTTGTCGTCGGCAAGTAATGTGTACGCTTCTTATGCGCTGGCCAACAAGGAGCCGGTGCGCAGCGACTTCACTGATTGGCCGGTCGAGCAGACGCCGAAAGCCGAGCAATTGCATAATATCGAAGCCGGTTACCGCACCCGGTCGCAGCGTTTCGACATCGGCGTGAACGGCTACGCGATGCTATACAAAAATCAGTTGGTACTCACCGGCCAACTTAACGATGTGGGCAGCACGTTGCGGACGAATGTAGACGACAGTTACCGCATCGGGCTGGAATTTGATGGCCGATGGACACCCATTGGCTGGTTTACGTGGGGAGGGACATTGGCCTTCAGCCGGAACAAAATCAAAAACTTTACCGAAGTGGTCGGTGACGTCCAACACTTCTACGAAACCACTGATATTTCGTTTTCCCCGGATTGGGTGGCTTCAAACGAGCTTAGCGTCAGACCATGGAAACCCGTCGAACTGGCGTTGCTGAGTAAATATGTATCGCGGCAGTACTTAGACAATACCGGCAATGAAAGCCGGAGCATAAATGGCTTTTTCGTGAATAACGTTCGTATTGCATACCATACCTCCTTTTGGCAACTGAAAAACGTGGGGGTGACATTGCTCGTAAACAACGTGTTCAACGAGAAGTACTCGGCCAGCGGATACACATGGGGGTATTACCTGTCCGAGACAAATCGGGTGGACTACAACTTTTATTATCCGCAGGCCACTACTAATTTTCTTCTGGGGCTGAACGTCAAATTTTAAGGTGGCATTGATTTTGTCGGTAAAATGTATTTACCTTTAAGCAAATATTTCGCCATGCAATATACATTGAAATCAATAGGGGCGCTTGCCGGACTGTCATTGATGGTCTCCTCATGTGATTCGTCGGCACCTAAGGAAGCAGAAAATACCCGGACGGATTCCACCTACGCGCCGGTGGAAACGAGGGCACCGAATACGGATTACAAGCCTGCATTTGAAGGACAGACTCGCGCGCCGGGGGTAAAGACAACAACCTCGTATGATGTGAAGGTATTGACTGAAGGGCTCAACAGGCCCTGGGGTATTGCCGTCCTTCCGGATGGCAGGCTGCTGATTACAGAAAAAGGCGGTACCTTGCGCATCGCCTCGCAGGATGGGAATGTGAGTGCTGCGATAACCGGACTTCCCCCTGTCAATGATGCTGGCCAAGGGGGGCTGCTGGGAATCACCATTGACCCCGACTTTGGCACAAACCGGATGGTTTATTGGGCATTTTCTGAAGATACCTCGCAGGGTACCTTGACTGCAGTAGCCAAGGGCAAGTTGGCCGATGACGAAGAGACCGTTGAAAATGCCACGGTGATCTACCGCGCGACACCGGCTCATAAGGGTAACCTGCACTACGGCTCACGCCTGCTATTCGATACAACCGGTAACCTATTTGTCAGCACCGGAGAGCGTTCAGACATCGTTACGAGGCCGCAGTCCCAGGACCTGAACTCAGCCTTAGGAAAGATCCTCCGCATTACGCCGGACGGTAAGCCGGCCCCTGGCAATCCGTTTGAAGGAAGGGACGACGCTCGTCCGGAAATTTACTCTTACGGGCACCGAAATGTACAGGGACTTGCCTTCCATCCAGCCACCGGCGATCTATGGGAAAATGAATTCGGGCCCCGAGGGGGCGATGAATTAAACCTTATCCAGCCGGGGAAAAACTATGGATGGCCGATCATTACCTACGGATTGGAATATAACGGCAACAAAATCGGCGATGCTATCCAACAGCAGGAAGGCATGGAACAGCCCGTTTATTATTGGGATCCGGTGCTTTCAGCGAGCGGGATGACTTTTTTTTCGGGCAACTCCATTCCGGAATGGGAGAACAACCTGTTCCTTGCTGGGTTGAACAGCATACATATCGCCCGGTTGGTGATCGAAGATAATAGGGTGGTAGGAGAAGAACGACTGTTAGCCGATGAAGCGCAGCGTGTCAGGGATGTGCAGCAGGGCAAAGACGGCGCCTTATACGCTGTGACGGATGCGGGCCGCTTGTATCGAATAGGGAAATAACGATGCGGGCCGTCATCCAACGAGTATCAGAGGCTTCCTGCTTGGTGGACCAGCAAGTTGTCGGCGCCGTGGGACCAGGTTTTTTAGTGTTACTGGGTATTGAGGAGGCAGATGGGATCGACGACCTCCGGTGGCTGGCGCAGAAAATAGCCAGCTTGCGCGTGTTCAGCGATGAAAATGGACTGATGAACAAATCCATTCACGACGTCGGCGGCAATATTTTGCTA
This sequence comes from Parapedobacter deserti, assembly GCF_042646065.1. NCBI lineage: Bacteria > Pseudomonadati > Bacteroidota > Sphingobacteriia > Sphingobacteriales > Sphingobacteriaceae > Parapedobacter > Parapedobacter deserti. Next base: position 157,385 of record NZ_JBHRTA010000037.1, on the reverse strand, counting down.
ATTTCTCAATTTACCTTGTTCGCCCAGACCAAAAAGGGCAATCGCCCCTCTTTCATCCGTGCCGCTAAACCGGACAAAGCCATCCCGTTGTACCATGACATGACAGCTGAGCTATCGGCTCAGCTTGGCCGTAATGTGGCGACGGGAGTATTTGGCGCCGACATGAAGATCTCGCTGGTAAACGACGGCCCTGTAACCATCATCATGGACACTAAAGACAAGGACAATCACTAACTGCCACCACCACTTTTCGCCAAATGACTATTCCAAATGACTATTAAAGAAGCACAGAAGCAAGTAGACTCATGGATAAACACCACTGGTGTCCGTTATTTCAATGAACTGACCAATACCGCTATTTTAATGGAGGAAGTGGGGGAAGTAGCCCGCATCATGGCCCGGAAATATGGAGAACAGTCCTTTAAAAAGTCGGATGAACAGGTTGATCTTGCCGATGAGATGGCCGATGTACTGTTTGTATTAATTTGTCTGGCCAACCAAACCGGTATCGACCTGACAGAAGCGCTGGAAAAAAGCCTCGAAAAGAAGAACATTCGCGATGCCGATCGGCACCGCAACAACGAAAAGCTTCGCTAGTCAAAAACGTTATAAAAAAACGGTACATCTTTTGGATGTACCGTTTTGCGTATATGATGGTCCCGCATGGCGGGCAATTGTTACATCATTCCGCCCATGCCTCCGCCCATCGGTGGAGCACCAGCGCCGGCAGCCTTTTCTTCTTCAGGCTCGTCTGCAAGCACCACCTCAGTGGTAAGTAGCATAGCAGCAATCGAAGCGGCATTTTCCAGCGCGATACGGGTTACCTTAGTCGGATCAATTACGCCTGCACCGATCAGGTTTTCATAGGCACCTGTGCGGGCGTTGTAACCGAAGTCAGCAGTGCCCTCTCTCACTTTCTGTACCACAACGGCACCTTCTACGGCAGCGTTGTTACAGATTTGGCGCAACGGCTCTTCGATAGCGCGCTTGATGATTTCGATACCGATGTTTTCGTCTTCATTGGCGCCTTTGAGGTCTTTCAACGCCTCGCTTGCACGGATGAACGCTACACCACCGCCAGCTACGATGCCTTCTTCCACCGCAGCCCGTGTTGCATGCAACGCATCATCCACGCGGTCTTTCTTCTCCTTCATTTCAACTTCGGTCGCTGCACCTACGTACAACACTGCTACACCGCCGGCCAGCTTAGCCAAACGCTCTTGCAGTTTTTCGCGATCGTAATCAGAAGTAGTGGTTTCGATTTGCGCTTTGATTTGATTTACGCGGCCCTTGATATCTTCAGGGTTGCCAGAGCCGTTGATGATGGTGGTATTATCTTTGTCTACAACCACTTTCTCAGCTTGACCTAGGTAAGAAAGGTCGGCGTTTTCCAGTTTAAATCCTCTTTCTTCAGAGATAACCGTACCGCCGGTTAGGATAGCGATGTCTTCAAGCATTGCTTTGCGGCGATCGCCAAAGCCGGGAGCTTTAACAGCGGCAACTTTCAACGACCCACGGATTTTGTTGACAACTAGCGTAGCCAATGCCTCGCCGTCAAGGTCTTCAGCGATAATCAGCAACGGCTTGCCTGTCTGAACCTGTTTTTCAAGAATCGGAAGCAGTTCCTTCATATTGCTGATTTTCTTGTCGTAAATCAGGATGTAAGGGCTTTCCAGGTCGGCTTCCATCTTGTCAGTATTGGTGACGAAGTATGGTGACAGGTAACCGCGGTCGAACTGCATACCTTCTACGGTTTTCACCTCGGTTTCAGTGCCTTTGGCTTCTTCTACCGTGATGACACCATCTTTGCCAACTTTTTCCATGGCTTCTGCGATCAATGCACCGATTACTTCATCGTTATTGGCAGAGATGCTGGCCACTTGCATGATTTTGTTGTTGTCTTCGCCGACGGTTTTTGATTGCCCTTGGAGGCTTTCAACTACGGAAGCTACAGCTTTGTCTATACCGCGTTTCAAGTCCATGGGATTTGCGCCTGCGGCCACGCTTTTCAAACCTGGTGCAATGATAGCCTGAGCCAACACGGTAGCAGTGGTGGTTCCGTCACCGGCTTGATCAGCGGTTTTGGAAGCGACTTCCTTCACCATCTGTGCGCCCATATTCTCAAGCGCATCTTTTAATTCAATTTCTTTTGCAACGGTAACGCCGTCTTTTGTGATCGAAGGCGAGCCGAATTTTTTCTCGATGATCACATTACGTCCACGCGGACCCAGGGTTACCTTTACCGCATTCGCCAGCGTGTCTACGCCTCTCTTGAGGGCGTCACGGGCTTCCACATTATACTTTACTTGTTTCGACATTTTTAATTGATTTGAGATGTTAAACATGCGATCCGAGATTCTCTAAGAGTCAATCGCTGTATCCCGCATCGTAACTTTTTTAGTTAACCATTAAACTTTTAAACGCTCACGGAAATAAACCGATTTCGCATCCGCGGATACCTACACGATTGCGTAGATATCAGATTCCTTCATGATCAAGTACTCTTTTCCATCGTAAGTGATTTCCGTGCCGGCATACTTGCCGTACAGCACTTGGTCCCCTACCTTCACGGTCAACGGCTCGTCCGTTTTTCCTGCACCGACTGCCACTACTGTTCCGCGTTGTGGTTTTTCCTTGGCAGTATCCGGGATGTAGATGCCAGATGCGGTCTTTTCCTCTGCAGGGGCGGCTTCTACCACCACTCTGTCTCCGATAGGTTTAATACTTAACGCCATAACTGATTTTATTTTAATAAATTAAATTGTTTTAATTTTTCCTGTTCGCCTACTCCATCAACTATGCCAAGTCCTGTTTTACGTAAGATAGTTTGCCATTTTTTCATTTTTTTGAAGATGGGTAACGAATGTTCAGTTGTCCGCGTGTCAGGATGTCAGGGGATGTCAGTTTGATAAAAAAGCAAAAGGCCTCACGGTTTATTGAGAGGCCTTCTGCTTAGTTAATAGTTACCTTTACTGCGTGGTGTCTGCGTCCGTTGCCGTTCCAGGTGTTTCGGCCGGGGGCACCGGGGAAGTAGTGGCGGGTGCTGCCGGCTGGATCTGTTCGGTCAACCCGCTGCCGCCTGAACCGGTGGAGGGGCCCATGACATTAATTACCAGCGAAAAGACCATGATGGCAATCACCAGCCCCCAAGTTCCCTTTTCCAGAATATCACCTGTTCGTTTCACCCCCATGAGGTTGGTGCCACCGGCAAATCCCGCCGCCAACCCACCGCCCTTGGGGTTTTGGATCAATACAAGGAAAGCCAAGAGAATACAGGCCAAAATGATCAATATGATTAATAACGTTTGCATTTGATATACGTTAATGTAACTTGTTCTCTAATTCAGTTATTTGAGCGGCAAAGTAAGCACTTTTTTCGGGAAATTTCAAACTTAATTTTTTATAGACCGCTATTGCTTTGGGATATAGTCCCTGTTCCACATATATTTTTGCCAATGTCTCCGTGACCAGTGTCAGCTGGTCTTCTGCGCTCTTGCGTGCTTTGTTCTCCGAATCAATTTTATCTGCCGGAGGCGGCTTGATCTGCGGTTCTTCGCGGATAAAGCGCTCGATGCGGGGGTCTGTCTTTTTTGGTACCTGAAAGGTGATGGTTCTTCGCTGGTTCTCTGTGCTTAATTTTGCTTCCGGTGGTTGGAGGTGAAAGATGTTTTCCCTGATTTGTTGGTCAAGCATCTGCACATCATTGAGTGTGTCGGTCCCGTCTGCAGCATTGGGGCTTTTTTTGTTGAACGGTGCATAGGGCTGATAAGAATGCGCATATTCCATCCGTGTTTTATTGAGCCACCAAAGGAAACTATAGGGCATATGGTTGTCGTGGTAAAGGCTTACCTGCTCATCCGGTTCCTCCTCGGGGTCGGATATATCCGCAGCTGCCCCTTTATCATCAACTTTTTCGGTATACACAAAGTAGTCGATGCCCGCAGGATGTTCGGGCAACGCTGTTTCCGGTCCATTGTTCTGTTCATTTCCTGTTTCGACCGGTTTTTTGGGTAAAACTGCAGCCTCGTCAGAAGGCATCGGATCCGTTTCCGGCACTACAGCCTCCTTCGTCTGTACATCTGCACGCTGGTTTTCAGCCCCGATCGCGGGCTCCCCGGGCAATGGGCGTTCATGGAGCGGTTCGTCCGCGGCCACATATCCGTACAGCCAGTTGGGAAGAGCCGTATAGAGCAGCCCTGCTCCAGCGGCATCGCGGTCATTTTGCTGAACTTGCCATCGGGACCACAAAAGCCGTAAGGGCTGCGAATAGGGGTACCTGTCCATGAGCGTTGACAAGATTTCCGAGTCGACGGTTTGTGGGGCAGCTAGTGCTTTATTATATAATTCTTTATAGTTCATTAAACGTTACCAGTTCGCAAACGCTCGATTAAAAATGTCTTCGGTGAGCATCTCGTTAATATCCCGTATGAGTGCCTCTTCTTGCGCGGGTATGGAACCGCCCGCCGAGGAGAAGTCTTTGAAGCGGGTGAATGCCTGATCAAAGTTGTCTTCTGGTTTTTGATTGTTGGTGTATTTGACTTGAACGGTAATGGACAGGCGGTTGAGCGCAGCCCGGTCAGTGCCGGCCTCCACCGCTGCGGGCGCGATGCTATACCCGGTAATGCGCCCTTCAAAAATGGCATCGCCATTGGCGTCCACCTGGCTGAGTCCCGATTGGTTCCGTATGCGCTCTTTGAGTGCTTCGGTGAATGTCTGGCTGAGCGTGGGGTTGACAATGGGCGCCGTGTTTTCAAAAAATTCGACCACATATGTCTTTGTCCCTTCCGGGATTGACCCACCTGTGAAGCCATATTTTACGCCGCAGGCGTTGGCCAATAAAATCGCCATTAGCATCAGTGAGTAGCGACTCATTTTCGATGTTATCTTGCGGATTTGCATTAATTGAGGTTCAAATCTTTTATCTTTCTATACAACGTTCTTTCGGATATTCCCAGTTCCTGTGCCGCGGATTTGCGTTTCCCTTTATGTTTTTTCAGCGCTTTCCGGATTAAGTCGGATTCCTTTTCCACGAGGGAAAGCGACTCTTCTTCCACTTCCTCTGCTTCCTGGGGTTGGAAGCGGTAATCGTCTCCTTGTCCTGCCGATTGGGGGTGGTGTATGGTAAGCGTGGACGGTGCCCCTAATTGTTCCGCGGCGGGGTTGTCCACTTCACGGTATAATTTATTGATGTAAGGCGAATTGTTTTCCACAATCCTGGAGTTGATCCCGTTCTGGATGATTTCGACCACCAATTTTTTCAGCTCGACCATATCCTTTTTCATATCGAAAAGCACCTTGTATAGCAGGTCGCGCTCCGAAAAATCATCTTTGCTTCCAGATGTCACATGGACGGGAAGCGTGCTCCTGTGGTCCATTGGCAGGTATTGCTGAAGTATTTTAGCGTCGATCAGCCGCTCTTTTTCCAGCACGGCGATTTGCTCGGCGATATTCTTTAACTGCCTGACATTGCCGGGCCACGGATAATTGCTGAGCAGCTGCTGTGCGTCTTCCGTCAATTGAACATTAGGGCTGCGGTACTTATCGGTGAAATCGGCCACGAACTTGCGGAAAAGCAAGTGGATGTCTTCTTTGCGGTCGCGTAATGGCGGAATGCGCAAGGGTACGGTATTCAGCCGGTAATATAGATCCTCCCTGAATTTAGCTTTTTGCACCGCATCGTATATATCCACGTTCGTCGCGGCCACCACCCGCACATTGGTTTTTTGCACTTTTGAAGAGCCCACACGGATGTATTCGCCGGTCTCCAGTATGCGCAGCAGGCGTGCCTGCGTATTCAAGGGTAATTCGCCTACCTCATCCAAGAAGATAGTGCCGCCATTGACTTCTTCAAAATAACCTTTTCGCGCTTCGTGGGCGCCGGTAAAGGAGCCTTTTTCGTGCCCGAAAAGTTCGGAATCTATCGTCCCTTCGGGAATAGCACCACAGTTAACAGCAATGAACGGGCCATGCTTGCGTGCACTCATCTGGTGGATGATGTGTGAAAACACCTCCTTACCGCTTCCACTTTCCCCCGTAATCAGCACCGAAATATCTGTTGGCGCTACCTGCCGTGCCACATCGATGGCGCGGTTAAGGAGGGGTGAATTGCCGATAATTCCAAACCTATTTTTTATGTCTTGAATGTCCATTTTTCTAGGTATGCTAACCAACAATCTTTCCTATCAACGTTGCCGATGTACAATGTTCGGCAAAGACATGTACGTAGTCGCCAACCTTGTAGCGTTTATCCACGGGAAACACGACCATGGTGTTTTGGTCGTTGCGGCCGCAGTAGTCACGGTCCGATCGTTTGGAAAACCCTTCGATGAGTACTTTGTGGGTTTTCCCTACGTAGGTTTGCAGCCGTGCCAAGCTGTGGTTGCGCTGCCTGTCTACCACTTCAGTCAACCGCCTTTTTTTTACCGCTTCGGGCACATCGTCGGCATAGCGTTTGGCGGCCAACGTGCCGGGGCGCTCCGAATAGGCAAACATGTAAGCAAAATCGAATTTGACATAATCCATTATGGATAGTGTGTCTTGATGCTCCGCTTCGGTTTCGCTGCAGAATCCTGTGATGACATCCGTCGAAAGTCCGCAGTTTGGGATGATCCTGCGGATTGCATCCACCCGCTCCACATACCACTCGCGGTCATAGGTGCGATTCATCAGTTTGAGTACGCGCGAGTTGCCTGATTGTACGGGCAGGTGGATATATTTACAAATGTTTTCGTGCTGGGCCATCGTGTGCAGCACCTCATCGGTAATATCCTTGGGGTGTGAAGTAGAAAAGCGTACGCGCAGCAAGGGGTCTACCTGGGCAACCATTTCCAACAGACGGGCGAAAGTTATCGCCTCGTATTTGTACGAGTCGACATTTTGTCCCAACAGGGTTACCTCCCGGTATCCGGCATTGAAGAGGTCGCGGGCCTCCTTTACGATGGATTGCGGATCGCGGCTCCGTTCGCGTCCACGGGTGAACGGCACCACGCAAAACGAGCACATATTGTCGCACCCGCGCATGATAGAGATAAAGGCTGTTACCCCGTTTGTATTGAGGCGCACGGGGCTGATGTCTGCATAGGTTTCCTCCCGGGAAAGTAGTACGTTCACCGCCCGAGACCCATCATCTACCTTTTCGATAAGGTTTGGCAGGTCACGGTAAGCATCTGGCCCCACGACCACGTCCACCAATTTTTCTTCTTCAAGAAATTTTGATTTCAGCCGCTCGGCCATGCAACCTAATACGCCCACTACCATTCCGGGATTTTTTGCTTTGGCAGACTCGAATTCCTTCAACCGGTTTCGTACGCGTTGCTCCGCATTTTCCCGTATAGAACAGGTGTTGATAAATATTACATCGGCCTCTTTATAGTCACGTGTCGTTTCAAAACCTTTGTCGAGCAGAATGGATGCAACAATTTCACTGTCAGAGAAATTCATTTGGCAACCATAACTTTCAATATATAGCTTGCGGCCGTTGCTTCTTTGCGAATTGTTCTCCAGCAGCAATGCCTCTCCCTGCCGCGACTCGTCGTGCTGTTTCGTACTTGTCGGTATCTCAAACATCGTTATTGATTAAGCCTGCAAAGTTAGTAATATTTTTTGAATAGATGACAGTTTGGCAGAGTGTGGGATGGCTTCGAAAAAAAATAAGATTTTTGCATTATGGCGTTTTCCAACGAAATCATGGCGTGGTATAGCCGGCATAAGCGGGATCTCCCGTGGCGCCGTACCACAAATCCTTATATCATCTGGCTTTCTGAAGTTATCCTTCAGCAAACCCGGGTGGAGCAAGGGTTGCCTTATTTTCATCGTTTTGTATCGCAATATCCCGATGTTGTATCATTTGCGAGCGCTGACGAAGATGAAATATTGCTCCACTGGCAGGGACTGGGCTACTATTCTAGGGCACGCAACATGCATCGAGCGGCCAAGGCAGTGGTGCAGGAATATGGCGGCGCTTTTCCTACGAACTACGAAGAGCTCATTAAACTAAAGGGAATAGGAGAATATACAGCCGCCGCTATCGCCTCGTTTTCAGCTAATGAAGCGAGGGCGGTGGTGGATGGAAATGTATTCCGCGTGCTGTCCAGATATTTCGGTATTGATGACCCAATCAATTCAACCAAAGGGAAAAAACGCTTTCTAAGTTTGGCGCAAGACCTGCTCGACCATCAAAACCCCGGATGGTACAACCAGTCGGTGATGGAGTTCGGTGCGCTGCAATGCAGGCCTAAGAATCCGGCTTGCGCAACCTGTGTGCTCAGGCTGGACTGCCGGGCTGTCAATGAAGGGCGTGTGGGCAACCTGCCTGTCAAAATAAAAGGCAAGGCCAGCCGAAACCGCTATTTCAACTATTTTGTGGTGAAGGCAGACGACCGCCTGTTGATGAGCAAACGTGGGAAGGGGGATATCTGGGAAAACCTGTATGAACTGCCGTTAATTGAAACGTCAAGTCAAGCAGCACCGCACGAACTGGCCGCCATGGATGAGGTGAAGGCCTGTTTCGGCACCAACGCAGGTATGAAGCTGGTGTCCGGCCCGGTAAAACATGTGCTGAGCCATCAAAACCTGTTTGCCCAGTTTTTCGAGGTCACACCCAGCAGGGCCCCCGATATCAAAAAAATGCAGTGGAATTATGTTTTTATAAAAGATTTGGGTACATTAGCTAAACCGAAACTAATTTATTCTTTTTTAAAGAATTATATGGTTGGATATTATACCTAAATTATATGTCAGGTGTTAACAAAGTTATCTTAGTAGGCCATTTGGGCAAAGACCCGGAAGTCCGCCATTTGGACGGAAATGTTACTGTCGCAAGCTTTCCGCTAGCTACGTCGGAGATTTACCACAAGGACGGGCGTAAGGTTGAGCAAACCGAATGGCACAACATTGTCATGTGGCGCGGGCTGGCCGAAGTAGCTGCGAAGTACCTGTTCAAAGGCAAATTGGTGTATGTAGAAGGTAAGTTGCGTACGCGGACATACGAAGACAGGGAGGGAATCAGGCGCTACACCACCGAAGTGGTCGCAGAAACTTTCACCCTGTTGGGACGAAAAAGCGATTTTGATCCCCCAAGTGCCACGGGTAATGCTGCCGAACAACCTGCAAAAAAAACAGGCGATACGCAATCCAACGTCGATTTTAAGGAAAACGACGGCGAAGAAGATACGCATTTTTGAACTGATAGTCGGTAGTTGCCCGTGCTGCAGAGAAATTCCTATCTTTGGCGTCATGTTGCAAGAAAAGATACAACGTTGTACGGAAGAAATAGAACGGTTTTCGCCGCAATCCGGTGATGATGTGGAGGCATTCCGGCTAAAGTTCCTGGTTGCCAAGGGCGTGGTGCGTAGCCTGTTTGAGGAATTTAAGTCTGTGCCAGCTGAGCAGAAGCGCATGCTTGGCCAAACATTAAATGAGTTAAAGCAGGCAGCCGAACAAAAATATAAGATATTGCAGACGCAGTTCGCTTCTGCTGCACAGTCTTCAACGGGTGAGCAGGAAGACCTTACCCTTCCCGGTGCAGGGTTTGTATTCGGCTCACGGCACCCGTTATCTCTGGTGAGAAAGGAAATCGTGGAGATATTCAAGAAATTGGGATTCACAGTGGCCGAGGGGCCGGAAATTGAGGATGACTGGCACAATTTCTCGGCACTTAATTTTCCACCTGAACATCCTGCGCGGGATATGCAAGACACATTTTTCGTCAGAAAGCAGGAAGGAAATGATATTGCCTTGCGCACACACACCTCGTCTGTACAGGTGCGTATGATGGAAAGCGGTACTCCTCCGTTCCGCGCCATCATGCCGGGAAGGGTATATCGCAACGAAGCCATTTCCGCACGCGCACACTGCTTTTTCCATCAGGTGGAAGGCTTATATGTGGATGAGGGGGTATCATTTGCCGACCTGAAACAGACCTTGTATCACTTCGTGCAGGAACTGTTTGGTGAAGATACCAAAGTGCGTTTCCGCCCTTCATATTTCCCGTTTACCGAGCCTTCCGCAGAGATGGATATCAGCTGCACGATATGCAAGGGTGCGGGATGTACCATGTGCAAGGGTTCGGGATGGGTGGAAATCCTCGGTTGCGGTATGGTTGACCCCAACGTGTTAAAAAATTGCGGAATTGATAGCGAGCGGTATAGCGGCTTTGCATTTGGTATGGGGGTTGAACGGATCACCAACCTCAAGTATGAGATTAAGGACCTGCGGTTATTTTCAGAGAACGATCTACGCTTTCTTAGCCAGTTTGAAACGGAACTCATTTAGATGGTCAGGGCTGTCTGTTATATTGTACTCATTATCACTGTGTCGATTCCCATAGGCTGCAAGAAGGGGGGGTGCAACGTGGTGCAAAACGTACCGGTAATAGAACAGATTTCCATGGTTCAGCATTCTCAACTCTACACCCCGGGGGGGTATGCAATAACGGGACGTGGCGGTGTAGCTGGCCTGATTGTGGTCAATACTGGCAGCGGATACATTGCATATGACCGCTGTAGCACGGTAAACCCCGAAAAGCGGTGCGCAGTTGAAGTTGAAGAAGGTGGTATCGTAGCCAAAGATCCATGTTCTGGCGCTCGCTACTTGTTGGTCAACGGTTCTCCGGCGGAAATCGCCGAGTGTCCCCTTAAACCGTACCATGCACGTCGGGACGGCGAGACCATAATCGTGTCAAATTAATGGAAGCCGACAAAGTAAAAGAATCGATCAAGAAAGCGGCGCGCGAACTTTTCAGGCGATATGGTTATAAAAAGACCAGTGTCAATGAAATCGCCAGAAAGGCTAAAATCGCCAAAGCGACGATTTACAAGTATTTTGATAGTAAGGAGTTGGTGCTGCACGCCATTCTAATGGACTATATCCGCGAGAGTGTAGATGACCTGCTTGGCAAATACAATAAACAGGAAGACCTCGAGACCTATCTAAGCAATACCATCCTGCGTGTTAGCAGACTTACCTATACGATATGCAACGAGTTTCTCGGCTGGGATTTTATCCGGGAATCCACCAACACCCAGGAGTACCTCCGTACCCTATCCGATGACCTGGAGTTTCTGCTTATCAGTTCTTTTATCAATAATACCGCAATTGGCGAAGCTGTTGAGCCAGAAAAGCTGACCTTCCTCATAAAGGCGAGTAAAAACATCGTATTTTCTTTTGCCTTTACCTCAGTCAGCGAGGCTGATGTCCGCAAAAATTTCGTTTCCTTCCAGAAAGAAATCCTGCCTTATCTGGTCAAAGCCACGGTTTCGCTATAAAAGAGCGGTAAAAAACCCGTACCTTTACACCCTTATGAGCAGAAGAAGGATTCCACCGGAACAGCGCATATTGTCCAACATTCCGATCGTTGACATCGCCGAAGAAGGTAAGGGTGTAGGAAAGGCGGACGAACTTGTCCTTTTTGTGGATAAAGCCATCCCGGGCGATGTGGTGGATGTAGAATTGATACGTAAAAAGAAGAACTTTGTTGAAGCAAAAATATCCCGGTTGACCACGGCATCTCCGCACCGTGTGTCTCCTCTTTGCCAGCACTTCGGTATATGCGGTGGTTGCAAGTGGCAGCACATGGAGTATGCAGCGCAGTTGACCTATAAACAACAAGGTGTGGCCAATGCCCTTCTCCGTTTAGGAAAGATAGACACATCGCAGATGGAGGAAATATTGCCGGCTCCCCAGACGCAGTACTATCGCAACAAACTGGAATATACTTTTTCCAATAAACGGTGGCTCACCGATTTCGACGATGCGCAGGAAAGCATGCAGATGGATGCGTTGGGTTTTCACGTGCCGTCACGGTTCGATAAGATTTTAAACATTGAACACTGCTATTTGCAGCAGGCACCGTCAAATGATATCCGTAACAAATTGCGAGATTTTGCCCTACAACAGCAGATATCGTTTTACGACCTCCGCCAACACGAAGGAGCACTGCGTAACCTCATCATCCGTATAGCATCCACCGGTGAGCTGATGGTTATCGTCGTATTCGCCTACGCCGATGCGGAAACCGTCGAAAAGACCATGGCTTTCCTCGAAAGCGAGTTTCCCGAAATCACATCGTTGCTGTACGTGGTTAATCAGAAGAAAAATGATACCATATTTGACCAGGACGTCCATCGGTATGCAGGGCGCGACTATATCGTTGAAGAAATGGATGGACTGCGGTTTAAGATTGGTCCCAAGTCGTTTTACCAGACCAATTCTGCACAGGCTCATGAACTTTACAAAATAGCGCGTGATTTTGCGGCGTTCGAGGGCCACGAGCGGGTATATGACCTATACACCGGTGCGGGCACGATTGCTAATTTTGTTGCCCGGCAGGTGCGTCAGGTAATTGGTGTGGAATACGTGCCTTCGGCCATCGAGGACGCCCGCATCAATTCGGCGGTAAATGGCATCGGTAATACTCAATTTTTTGCAGGAGATATGAAAGATGTGCTTACCGCGCAATTTATCTCCGAACATGGGAGACCTGACGTGGTTATTACCGATCCGCCCCGCGCTGGTATGCATGCGGATGTGGTGGCACGTTTATTGGAAATAGAAGCACCGAAAATCGTATATGTAAGCTGCAATGCAGCTACCCAAGCGAGGGATGTTGCGTTGCTTACCGGAAAATATGATGTCAGCAGAATACGGCCGGTAGACATGTTCCCACATACGCAACATGTCGAAAATGTAGTATTGCTGACATTAAAAAAGTAGAAGTTATGGAGCTACAGGATTTGCTTTCTGCGCAAGCAGGCGATGATGGGCAGCCAAAGAAAGACAGCCCATTGAAAAGCTTGAAGGTCGACTTGGATTTTTACAGCGAATCCATCAAGGAAATCGCTGTGGAAATCATGGCTGAAGGGTTGTCCGCTTATCCGATATTTATAGCCCACCAACATGAAGTCAGCGTCGGCGAACTGATATTGGATAGGAACGAATTGGGCACGGAATGGTCTGTCCATGCCTCCACATTGGAGGAATTTGTGGAGCGGGGGATTATCAACGAAGACCGAAAAGCGCAATTCATCAAGCAATACAAGAAGCCCGAAGATTTCATTTGTATATTCGTGGTCGTTCCACAGGGTGCCAATTTTGTGTTTTATCCATATGCTAAGCGTTAGCGACCGGGTATAAGAAAAGAACTATTTAAACGTTAGTATAAAAAACAGTCAAATGGAAATAGATATGCGTCGTCTTTTTGAAATAGCGCTTTTCGTTTTCATTTGCGTGTCTCCCTTGTGCATTTATCCTCAGGAGTCGGGCAATATCCGCGGCATTGTCGTAGAGGCCGGTACAAGCAAGCGGCTGGGCAGTGTTACAGTCATCAACCAAAGCACCGGCCAAACAGTGGCATCCTCGGGATTGGGTACGTTCGAAATCTATGCTTCCGTGGGAGATACCCTTACGGCGATGTTGATGGGGTATGAAACCGCAGTTACAGAAGTTAAGACATTGAGTGACATCCTCATTGACATGAGCCCCGGGAGTGTGATGCTGGATCAAGTTGACGTAAACCGGATGAGCAAGGAGGCCGAGCTCCGCGATGCCATGCGCGGCTACCGCAAGCAAGGCGTCTACTATGACGGTAAACCTCCCGTTTTGGCGTATATATTCAATCCCATCACCTCACTCTACGAGTTATTCGGCCGTACACCGCGAAATGCCAGGCGCTTTGCAAACTACATGGAGCGGGAGCTTGCGGAAACGGACGTAGACAGGAAATTCAGCAGAGCAAAAATCCAGGAACTGACCGATCTGGAAGGCGATGACTTAACCAATTTCATGATCTGGTACCGTCCATCTTTTGAAAAGGCGCAGTACTGGGCTGAGTACGATCTGACCGCATACATCGTACAATCATTCGAGCAATTCAACCGAGATGGCCGACCGGCTGCCCCCAAGCTTCCCAAGCTTGAAGTCGATTCGGTTCGATAGTTTGTTGTATCGCCCGTGATCTCGTATTTTGGCATCTCGTTTGCATAGGTTGCGTTACAAAAAAACATACACTATGATAACGAACAGAAAAATAGCCTTATTTGGGCTCTCAGTAGCTACGTCAGCTATGCTGCTGGGTAGTTGCAGCACCATTCAGTCTATGAGCGGCACCCAGAAAGGTGCGGCTACGGGCGCTGTGGCAGGAGGCGCATTAGGGGCTATCATCGGCAATAAAGCTGGAAATACAGCGGTAGGGGTGCTCGCCGGTGCAGCAATAGGCGGTGTAGCCGGCGGGCTCATCGGAAAAAAGATGGATAAGCAGGCTGCGGAGATTGAACGTACCGTTGCTGGGGCAGAAGTCATCAAGGCCGATGAAGGGATTATCGTCAAGTTTGATTCGGGGATCCTGTTCGACTTTGACAAGACAGATGTCAAACCCGATGCGCGTGCGAACATCAAAAACCTTGTCGCCTCACTTAACGAAAATCCCGATACCGACATTCTTGTTATCGGGCATACCGATAATACAGGCACCGATAAGTATAATCAAGGGCTTTCTGAGCGGAGGGCGAAAACGGTAAGGGATTACGCCGTGTCTCAAGGACTGGCATCGCGGCGCATAAAAACGGAAGGCCGCAGTTTTCATGAACCCATTGCTGACAATAGCACTGAAAGCGGCCGAGCACAAAACCGCCGTGTGGAGATCGTCATTGTCGCCAACGACAAAATGAAACAGGAAGCAATGCGGGAAGCTGGGGAGTCCTAAAGAACACGCAATCAATCGAAAGCCGTTGGCGGGTCATCCGTCAACGGCTTTTTTTGTTATTTGCCCAGTGCGGTAATGATCAGCTGTCTGCTTCCGCCCCTGTTGCGGTGTTCGCATAGGTATACCCCCTGCCAAGTGCCAAGTGCCAATTTTCCGTTTTGGATGGGGATGGTAATCGAGGCACCCATCATTGATGCTTTGATGTGTGCAGGCATATCATCCGACCCTTCATAGTCATGGCGGTAGTCCGGGTCGTCTTCGGGTACCGCTTTGTTGAAAAAAGTTTCGAAATCCATCCGTACCGTCGGGTCTGCATTTTCATTGATCGTAAGGGAAGCGGAAGTGTGCCGGATGAAGATATGGCAGAGTCCTGCTTTCCACCGCGAAACCGCCGAAAGCCGGCTGTTTATTTCGTCTGTGATGAGGTGAAATCCCCTGGGGCGGGGCGGCAATGTCAATTGTTGCTGATAGATTTCCATGGTGTGCAAGTTAGGGCATCTTTTTAGTTATCTGTTTAAATCAGCCTGTCTTTGATGACCAACGTGCCGGCGATCTTATCATGGAGACACTGTTGCCGCCGGTCGAAGAATCCCGAAAAGAAGCCAAATCCCAACGTAAGAACACCCGTTAATTTTGCGATGTTGCGCAACAGTGCCTTGCCGTAACGAATCGGTCTACCCTGCTCGTCGGTCACCTTCACGCCGATAAGCATCTTGCCGATGGAAGCTTGTTTTTTTGAGCCTTCCATTACGACAGATAATATAAATTTGAATATGGGGATGAGCATGAGTCCGGCGACCAGCGAGGGAACGGTATTCTGCGCGTCTTCAACACCGCCAAGGATTACGGCGGCTAAAGCCGCATATATACAAAAGGCAATAAAGTAATCGATTGCTGTGGAGAGCAAACGCATGTCTAGCGAAGCAAAATATTGGGGGGCAGTTGTCTCATATGCGATGTTAAGCAACTTACTCAGCTCGGCTATTTCCCTCAATTCCTTGAACTCAGGGTGGCCGGCCGGCTTCACAAAATCTGTTGGGCGAAGCCCCATCGTCCGCAGCTCGTCCAAGGTAAAAGGCCCTTGGGGCTTCCCTTGGATGACTACCTCATACTGGCCGACAGTAAGATCCACGAGCTAGTAACGTTTTACGGTGAAGGAACTCAATCCGCCTTGTAGATTGATGGTAAATCTGCTGCTGGCGCTATCGAAGTTGTCGGTCGCATAGGACCCGTCGGCCTGTTTGGAAAAACCGGGAAAGTCCCGTGACGAGAGCCCGGATTTGACTACAATTCTGCAGGCAGCTGCCTTCGGTATCTCGATTTCCACACTGGCAACCCCGGATTCGGCGTTAATGGTCGTCTCTTCCATCGGCATCCCCAGCCTGGCTTCAAACGATGCTGCGCCGCCTTTGAAGTTCAAGCTGCCAACTTTATATTCGGTAAGGTCAAATTCGGCCGAACCAGCACCCATTTCCAAGTTGATATGCCACACCGGATTGCCGTTCAGGCTGATTTTTGCCCAGTTTTCGTCTCCGCTCAAATTCCAGTTACCTTTCTTTGTGTCGCTCATCCGGAAGGTAAGGTCAGCATTCGCACCCGTGGTAGTGGTTTCCAGGTGATGGGTGCCGATGGTGCTGGTAGCCTGTGCATTGAACAAGTCATCAGTGAGACCTTCGATTTCATATTCCACGGCACCGCCTTTTATGTGGAGGTGTGCGGTGGTAATGGCGCTGTTGTATTCCTGGGTGAATGTTCCACTCGATTTTTCAGTACGCCTCTCCCTGTTTTCGCTTGATGATGACCTTTCCTCGGTATGCCAGCTCCTGTCGTCAAATATCCACCAGTCGCTTCGTGGAGGAAAAGTGCCGCGATATGCAAGAAAAGCTAACGCGGCTATCGTGACGATAATGGATATGGCGCTGCCTATGCCACGTCTGGGCACCAACAGATTGACGCCGATGACAATCAGGATAACCGGCCACATGCTGAATACCGACCGCCAATAGAAATTGATCATATCCAGGTTGTCCAGCAGCAGCACACCGCCTACGAATAGCAGAATAAGTCCCCAGCTCAATTTTTCTTTGTTCATGACCTTGTTTTATTTGGTTTACGTGTTTTCCGTTCCGTGATCCTCGCCAGCGGATCGGTCGGGTTGCTGCTCGGTTTTCTTTCCGTGTTCATTGGGTGCGGTCGGTTTCCGTGTGCCGCGGAAGGCGGTGAAGATGGTTGCCAACCCGATGAATATAATCAAAACTGGCCAATACCGTGCAATGTCGCGCCAAATGAATAAGCCGAGTTGGTGTAGGAGAAAGAATATGCCTACCGCCAAAAGGATAATGCCGGCAACATACCTATCTTTAGACGGTCTCCGCCGTGCATAGGCCCTTCCTTCCGAACTCCATCCGGAGCGGTAATTATAGCCGGAATCCGAAGCTTGTTGGTCGGCTTGCATCCGATAATCTACATCGAACGGATCCGAGGACATGGAAAATGTTTTGATGGGTAACACGATCCATAGCACGATGTAAACAATAGGCCCCAATAGGCCAATGCCCATATACCCTGAAAAAAAGACGCTGATTACGAAGGCTAGCCTAATCCAGGTCTTGTCTATGCCGAAGTACTCGCCTAACCCGGCGCAGACACCAGCCACTGCTCCTTCATGGGGTATGCGCTGAAGTTTCTTTTCCATGTTATTCCCATTTTAAATGTTGCCATACTTGGGCTTTACTCTGATCTCATCCACATTAGCTCCTTCGCTGAGCGAGAGGCAAGCAATGATCGCCTCGGCTATGTCGGCCGGCAGTATAAACTTGTCGGCCGGTATTGTGGTGCCTTCCCATGAGGAGGTCAACGTAGAGCCGGGGATGATTTCAGTCACTTTTACACCATATGATTTAAGTTCATCCCGCAGTACATGGGTTAGACCCATTACTGCATATTTTGTTACAGTGTATGTGCCTGCCGCAGAAACGGGTTCCCGGCTGGCAATGGAGCTGATATTGAAGATATGGCCGTTGCGGTTTTTACGCATAACGCGGCCCACGGCGCGCGACAATAGGTGCGGCGTATGGTAATTGATGCGCATCTGCATATCAAAATCTTCTTCAGATTCGTCCAGTATGGAAACCGGCCGGAAGATACCGACATTATTTATGAGGATATCTAAATTCGGGGCGGTATGCGTTATCCATTCGATAAGTGCTGCGAGCTGCGTCCCATCGGAAACATCACACGCCCGATAATGAACAGATACACCCGGATTTGCCGTCTCGAGCCGATTTTTAAGTGCGCCAAGGGCTTGGCTATCGCGCGAGGAAAGTAGTAGCTGGTATCCGGACTGAGCAAGTCTTTCCGCAATGGCAAGTCCCATTCCCTTGGTGGCTCCAGTAATGAAAGCTGTTTGATTGGTTAGTCGTGGCATAGTTTTATTCCTTCGAGTGTCAAAGTTATGAAGTTATTTACTGAGATGATAAAACAAAGGGTAGCTTCTTTCGTTCTAATCCTTAAAATGTGTATCTTTAACCGGTATCGCGCGCGATATATAAAAGATACGCATCAAACAGCTTTATGTTTTTTACCTACTTCGGACAGTATCTGTTGCTGCTTAAATCGGTCTTCAGGCGGCCGGAAAAATGGAAAATCTATTGGAGGGAAATCATCCATGAGATGAATGAGATCGGTGTCGGATCACTTGGACTGATTGCCATCATTTCCACATTCGTCGGTGCGGTAATGACCATGCAGATCGCTTTCCAATTGGTTTCCGATTTTATTCCGACTTCCATCATCGGGCAGATCAACCGCGATTCGAGTATCCTTGAACTAAGTCCCACCATCACTGCCTTGGTATTGGCCGGTAAAGTGGGATCGTCTATTTCTTCTCAGATCGGATCCATGCGGGTTACGGAACAAATCGACGCACTTGAAATCATGGGCATCAACGCTCCAGGTTACCTTATCCTTCCTAAAATCTTGGCCGGCATTACCATGATTCCCATACTGGTGGTTATGTCCATTTGCCTTGCTTTGTTCGGCGGGCTTCTCGGCGGAGCACTGTCCGGTGCGGTAACCCCGGCCGATTACATCAACGGCATTACCGATGGTTTCAACGGATATACCGTCGCAGTAGCGTTGGTTAAGGCGTTTGTATTCGGATTTGTCATTACCTCTGTAGCGGCGTTTAAGGGCTTTTATGTGCGCGGAGGTGCGCTGGAAGTAGGGCAGGCAAGTACCCGAGGGGTAGTTATCAGTTGCATAGCAATATTAGCGATGGATTATATTGTTACCTCACTGATGCTCTGATTTTTTACGTACGTTCCATATGATTGAAGTCCAAAATATACATAAGTCTTTCGGTGACAACCATGTGTTGCGCGGTATCGATGCGTCATTTGAGGCAGGTAAGATCAGCTTGATAATCGGGGGGTCTGGCTCTGGTAAAAGTACGTTGCTGAAATGCATGGTTGGGTTACATAAGCCAGAGCAGGGAAAAATACTTTACGACGGGGAAGACTTCACGCGGATGAGCTTCGAAGACCGCATTCCCGTCCGGAAAGGGATCGGCATGCTATTCCAAAACTCAGCGCTGTTCGATTCTATGACGGTGGAACAGAACATCATTTTTCCCTTAGCGATGTTTACCGATATGAGCCGGAGTGAGAAACTCGACCGGGCTAATTTCTGCCTGGAAAGGGTGAACCTTGCTGGACGAAACAACCTTTACCCCGCAGAGCTTTCGGGAGGCATGAAAAAGCGTGTTGGTATTGCACGCGCCATCAGTATGAGTCCTAAATATCTTTTCGTTGACGAACCTAACTCAGGCCTTGATCCGGAGACAGCCATTCTTATCGACGAATTGATCGCCGACCTTACCGAAGAATACCAATGTACCACGGTGGTGGTGACCCATGACATGAATTCGGTAATGGGTATTGGAAATTATATCCTCTTCTTGCATAAAGGCCAGAAATGGTGGGAAGGATCGAACAAGGAAATCACCCGTTCGGATGTGCCGGAGTTAAATAGCTTTGTGTTTGCCAGTCCGTTCATGAAAGCTGCTAAGGAGCGGTTTTGATCAGATTTGCCTGCTTTGCGGCAAGTGTTTAAATTTAATTCCTACCTTTGCCGCAAAGCATTTTATCTTGGCAACAAACGGTATCCAACTTCTCACTCCACGGCATTGGAAAGACTATGAGCTAATCGATTGCGGTGATTTTGAAAAACTGGAGCGCTTTGGTGATGTGGTGCTGATCCGCCCGGAGCCGCAGGCCGTATGGCCTAAGGCGTTGCCCGAAGCGGAGTGGGTAAAACGGCACGACATCCGCTTCAAGGGGAGGTCGGCGACCAGCGGCGACTGGATTAAAAAGAATCCGCGCCTGCCGGACCGCTGGTATATTGGCTACAACAATGGCGATGTCGACATCAAACTGCGCCTTGCGCTTACGTCATTCAAACATGTTGGGGTTTTTCCCGAGCAGGCGGTCAACTGGGATTACATCTCAGAAACAGTCAATTCATTTCAAATCAAGCAGCCGAAGGTGCTGAACCTGTTTGCGTATACGGGTGGAGCCTCATTGGTGTCCCGCGCTGCGGGAGCCGATACCACACACGTCGATTCCATCAAACAGGTAATCACGTGGGCAAACGAAAACCGTGAGTTATCAGGGCTTTCCGATATCCGATGGATGGTTGAAGATGCGTTGAAATTTGTAAAGCGTGAACTGAAGCGGGGCAACAGGTATAACGGTATTATTCTCGACCCACCTGCATACGGGCATGGACCTAAAGGGGAAAAGTGGAAGCTGGAAGATCATATCGCCGACATGATGCGTGATGTGGTTCAGCTGCTGGACCCCGAGGAACACTTCTTAATTCTGAATACCTATTCATTGGGTTTTTCCGCTGTGATAGTGGAAAATCTCGTAAAGATGGCGAAGCCGGAGGTACAGAATCTGGAAACCGGCGAACTGTATCTGGAGGCCGCAATGGGCAACAAGTTGCCTTTAGGTGTTTTTGGGAAGTTCAGGAAATTAGCGGCTACTCAAACACCACCGTCTTATTCCCCGTGATGATTACTCGGTCTTCGATCACCAAGGAAAGCGCCTTGCTAAGTACAGATTTTTCTACTTCTTTTCCTGTACGGACCATGTCTTTAACCGTATGGCTATGGTTTACCGGTTTGATGTCCTGTGCGATAATGGGCCCCTCATCAAGGTCGTTAGTTACGAAGTGGGCGGTAGCGCCGATCAGCTTTACACCGCGGGCATGGGCTTGTTTATAGGGATTGGCGCCGATGAAAGCCGGAAGGAACGAATGATGGATATTGATGATTCGGTGCGGATAATGTGCTACGAATTCGGGTGAGAGGATACGCATAAACTTAGCCAAGACGAGGTAGTCGGGGTGATACGCCGCTAAAGTTTGTGCAATTTCTTTTTCAAAATCTGCTTTTGACTTTTCTTCGTGGGTTACGTGGTGAAATGGGATATCGAAGCGTTCGGTGAAGGCCCTCAGGTGGTCATAGTTGCCAACCACGCAGCAAACTTCTGCGTCTAACGTCTTGAAAAAGTGGCGGACGATGATGTCTCCAAGGCAGTGATGCTCTTTCGTGACCAGAATCGCCAGCCGCTTTTGCTGGGGCGGACTTACATGTACAGTTGCAAATTCAGGCAATGCATTGGTGAGATCTTTCTTAAGCTGATGATTGTTTTCTACCTTGCCTGCACATACGATGCGCACATAGAACCGGTTGGCCGCTTCATCCACATATTCGCGCATGGTCACGATGTTGAGGCGATGCGCCGAAATGGTATTCGCTATCCGCGCGACCAAGCCAACGGCATCGTCGCACTGAATCAGGATGAGGGTTTGGTTCGTCATGTTGTATGATCAGGCTACGAGTTCTTCTTTCGTTGCTTTTTGTTCTTCGGCAATATCGACTTCGACCCGCAGGTTGTTGACGATGTGTTTCTGCCTATCCGGTGTGTTCTTGCCCATGTAATATTCCAGCAGCTGGATTATTTTTTGCTCTTTTGAGAGGATAACCGGATCTAGACGCATATCTTTTCCGATAAACAGGCCGAATTCATCAGGCGAAATTTCACCCAATCCCTTGAAGCGGGTGATTTCAGGCTTACCGCCTAATTTGTGTATTGCACGTTGGCGTTCTTCGTCGCTGTAGCAATAGATCGTTTCTTTCTTGTTGCGCACACGGAACAATGGGGTTTGCAAAATGGACACATGGCCCGCCTTGACCAGATCAGGAAAGAACTGCAAAAAGAACGTCATCAGCAGCAGCCGGATATGCATACCATCCACATCGGCATCCGTTGCAATGACAATGTTATTGTAGCGTAGGCCATCAAGTCCGTCTTCAATGTTGAGGGCATGCTGTAACAGGTTGAACTCCTCGTTTTCATACACCACCTTTTTGGTGAGGCCGAATGCGTTGAGCGGCTTGCCCTTTAAGCTGAACACCGCTTGTGTCTGCACATCGCGCGACTTGGTAATGGAACCGCTGGCTGAATCGCCCTCGGTGATGAAGAGCGTGGTTTCTTGTACCCGCTCATGCTTATCGCCGTAGTGGATTTTGCAGTCGCGCAGTTTCCGGTTGTGCAGGGAAGCTTTCTTTGCCCGTTCGTTGGCCAATTTTTTTATGCCCGCGATGTCTTTGCGTTCGCGTTCCGATTGCAGGATGCGCTTCAGCAGGGCGTCGGCCGTATCCGTATTTTTGTGCAGGTAATCGTCGAGTGCCTTTTTGACAAAATCATTGATGAAAGTCCGCACGGAGGGGCCTTCCGGGCCAATATTCTGCGAGCCGAGCTTCGTCTTGGTCTGCGATTCGAACACCGGTTCTTGCACTTTGATAGCAATGGCGGCGATGATGGATGCCCGGATGTCAGACGCCTCAAAGTCTTTTTTATAGAATTCGCGAACGGTTTTTACCACAGCTTCGCGGAATGCTGCTTGATGCGTACCGCCCTGGGTGGTGTGCTGTCCGTTTACAAACGAATAGTACTCTTCACCATATTGCTGCCCATGGGTAAGGGCAATCTCGATGTCGTCTCCCTTTAGGTGGATGATGGGATAGCGCATGGACTCTGCATCGATGTTACGTTCGAGCAGGTCTTTCAATCCGTTTTCAGAGACGAATCTCTTGCCGTTGAAGTTAATGGTAAGGCCGGAATTGAGGAAAACGTAATTCCATATCATGTTTTCGACAAACTCCATGCGGTAGTGATAGTGCCGAAAGATGCTATCGTCCGGGTAGAAAGTCACTGCTGTACCGTTGCGCTGGGTAGTGGTCTTCTCTTCATCTTTCAACAATTCACCCATACTGAATTCAGCGATGCGCGTTTTGCCTTCACGGTAGGACTGGACTGTGAATGAAGAGGAAAGCGCGTTCACCGCTTTGGTACCTACACCGTTCAAACCTACCGACTTTTGGAACGCTTTGCTGTCGTACTTTCCGCCGGTATTGATTTTCGATACGACATCGACTACTGAGCCAATGGGAATTCCGCGCCCATAGTCACGGACAGACACTTTTTGCTCAGTAACGGTAATCTCTATGGTTCTTCCGGCACCCATGACAAACTCATCGATCGAGTTGTCTATTACCTCTTTGAGCAGCACATAGATTCCATCGTCATAAGCAGAACCGTCACCCAGTTTACCGATGTACATCCCCGGCCGCAGCCGGATGTGTTCTTTCCAATCAAGCGAGCGTATGCTGTCTTCGTTGTATGTGGTCATTTTCTTAGACGCTAGATATCAGACATTAGACTTTATTATCCGCCAAATACCAAAGCCATGCAATAATACGGAATTTTGATGATTCTACATCGCACTCACCTTCACTCTTATTCCGTCACTATGGCTGCTGAACTCCGGCGCATACATGCACTGGATTGTGCTGATGCCATTAGAAAAGTCTCCTGCTTGAGATACAAACACAGGGTATTCAAAGACGTAAGTACCCTTTCGTAAACGATCGAAGAAAAAGTTGGTGGCCACGTCACGGGTACTCTCATAATAGCCCAGTCCGCCTTGATAACGGAATCCGCTCAACACGTTAATCGGTTCGAAGCAGGCAGCACGCATATCTTTGAGGTGCACATGCTCCATATCACGGTCCACGCGGAGCTCGATACGTACTGTCACCTTGTCGCCTACTTTCAACGGCTTGCGCTCCGTGATCTCCTCGAGCACGGGGCCGCGGTCGGTATTCCGTTCGACATAAAGTTGTTTCCGTAGGCTGAGCGGAGTTTCGGCAGCAGTAATTTTATCGAGATCTTCGAAATACTGCCAATAGACCGCACCCCATGCGACGCCGTCGTTAGCCGTTTTGTCAACCTTCACGGCGATGTTGCCCATATCCGATGTGACGGCGTCGGCGTCGAAGCGTTTTTTGAAATATCCCGTACCTGCTTCGGTAGTTTCATTAGCCGAGCGAATCGTTTCCGTTCCCAAGGAGACAGTCACTGAGGGTTCATTCACCAGCCAGTCACTGCCTTGTAGCAAAAGTGCATAGACCGCGTCGGCAGTTGACTTGGTCGTGCCCCAATGCTGGGTCTGTTTTTGCTTGAGCAGCCAAACCTTGAGGTCATCAACCTCCCCGGTGTCTTCGGCGACTTCGGCAAAGGCCTCGATGAGCAGTGCCTGAGCTTCAATCGGCGCTTCATACCACCAATATCCACGGGGCATGGATTTCCAGTACATACCCAGTTCAGGGCTATGGCTGGCGGTTTCGCGCAAAGAGGCCATGATTTCTGCGGTAGTCTTTGTATTGCCGCCGCGATGGAAAGCCAATGCCAATTGCCCTTTCAGGTATGGATTAAATACCGCCCAGAACTTGGCGGCTTGCGCCATGTAAAATTCATACGCGGCACGGCTTTCACTGTGGGGCTGGTTTTGAAGTAGGCTACGCATATAGAGGTATTGCACATGCGGATATTCGATATGCTGTTTGCTGAAATCAGCCTGATCGGCGACCAAGCGGTCGTGGTCAGCTTTGATTTGCCGATCGACATAGTCTACCGCTTTCGCCAGAATTGCCGCCGCCGTTTCCGATGCAGCAGTTTCCACGCCCAGCCGTTGCAGGCGGGCGATGCCTGTAGCGATGTATTGCGTGATGTATCGGTCGGCCATCATGCCCCTGAACCAAGGGAAACTTCCGTCAGAACGTTGTATCTCGGCTAGTTTGGACAGGTTGTGTTGAAGCCCTTGCGCAAGTTTGTGGCTGTCGAAGAGCAGCGCGATGCGACGCTTCTGTTGGCTCTCGTCTGCTGCCTCCATGACCCAGGGCGTTTCTTCCAGTAGCGCCGATTTCAATTCTTGGTTTTTTTCCAGGTTGGACAATAGGGCGGCAGTATCTTTGGTCGCCCATTTATCAAAAATCGCCTTTACCTTTGGCGATTGCCCGACGATGTGGGCCGCCAACGCCGTCGAATAAAAGCGGTTGAATACCTGTTCGGCGCATTCGTACGGATACTCCATCAGGTACGGCAGCGCTTGCACGGCATACCAGGCCGGATTGCCTGTAAATTCCACGGTAAGGGCATGGTTGGTCAGCGTGTTGCTTTCCGGATTGAGTAATGTATGAAGAGAGAATGCCTTGCTTTCGTTACCGCGGACAGGCAGCGGCAGCGTTTCGGTGACCATCATACGATTGGTCATCACCGGCAGTGTGTTTTCTTCGCCGTCGGTGAAGTTGCCGGCCTTGGCGGTGATGCGCACGACAATCGGTTCAAACCGATCGTCGGGGACACGAAGCGTCCAGTTCACCGTTGTGCTCTGATTTTCCGCTACGTTGAAATCCTGCCCGGTAATTGTTCCACCGAACCCATCGATATGTTCAAGCGAAACCGCATCCAGGATTTCCAGTTGCGCCACACCTCGCAGCGCTTGGCCACTGATGTTGCTGATCTTGCTGCTGATCTGGATGTCGTCTCCCTGGCGCAGAAAGCGAGGCAAGTTTGGCATAACCATTAGGTCTTTCTGCGTTTTGACGCTGCCCTGGAGGTATCCTGTTTTCCAATCGGTTGTGTGGGCAAATGCCATCAGCTTCCACTCGGTAAGCGCTTCGGGCATGGTGAACCTTAGTGACACGTTGCCTGCTGTGTCTGTACTTAATTGCGGGAAGAAGAAGGCTGTTTCCTGGAGGTTGGTTCGCGCGGGTATCGGGGTTGTCTCACGTGCACTAGGAATATCAGTGGATAGTGTGTCTTCTGCTTCAGCGGTTGCGGCTTTTTGCTGTTGGTCATATCCTGCCACTGCCAATTCCTCCACCACGGCAGCGTTAGCATCCGTGCGGCGGGCAGGGGCCTGGGCTGTCGCTATGCCACGCACGAGGAACCGGTTGCCGTGCAGCCTGCTTTGGACAGGATAATTCAGCAGCTCATCGTATCGCTTTATGTATTCTGCCGGCCGTGCACCATTAATCGTATTGTGCCAGGTATACCCCGAAAGTGCGCCGAATCCTTGGTTGGTTTGCCAATATGTGCCTACATCCCGGATGGGCGAGAGTTTGTCCCAGTACCAAGCATGGGATTTCAATGCATCGAGCGATGCATCGTAGAGGCCGGCCAGCAATTCCGCCGCAACGGCTTCCTTTTGATGACCTTTAATGGTGAGTCGCCATTCCTCGGTCTCACCTGGTAGCAGTTTATCACGGTGTGTGGCCCATTCGAGCTGAAGGTCGCGGTTGGACCAGGGGACAGCGATTTGTCGCGTAGCTGTGTACACCCGGCTGTTGTATACATAAAGCCAGGAAAACCCAAGTCCGCCCCGGTCGTTCTCATCGATCGTGCGTTCGACCGTGCGAACATCGGAGAATGCTGAAAATTCCGGATTGATGTCGCTGTTCGTTTCCAGCACATAGGTACTATCGAATCCCGTTTTTACCGTCATCGCCAGTGTGTCACCGGGGCTGAGCACGGATTTCGGTGTCAAGATCAACAACGGCACTTGTGTCAGTGCCCCATCTGAAAGGCCGGCTACATAGGTGTATTTCTTTTCGGTAACCTTATTGCCCTGTGGATCAGTGGTTTTTAGTGTGATTACGTGCCAGCCTTCCTGTTTCCATACCGAAGTGGGCAGCGTTGCTGTTTGCCTCATCCCGGTGTTTAGCTTGGTGGTCCATGTAGTGGATCCCACTGGCCAGTTGAGGTGATCGGCTTCGTCTGTGTATTCGTCATCAGGAAAATAGCGGCGAAACTCGGCTTCGGTCATCACATGGCGGTCCGGGTTTTCCCAAAGGCGCTTGCGGTATATTTTGCCCGGAAATCGGAGCGGCGCGACGGACACTTCCACGTCTGCCGGAGTTGCGACACCGTTGAGGTTTTGCGTCGTAATGGCGAGTGTTTGGGGTTGCCGCGCATCCAGCTGTTCAGCAAGTTGAGCAGCCAGCTGCAGTGAGCGATAGCCAGCGCGAATCACGTGGTTGTTGCTTTGTGTCTCCCCGTTGATATCCGTCACGTCAGCGTAAACCGTATAGGAGAATACAGGCAGTGTTTCCGGAGCGAGCTGTTTGTCGGGGATGGTGGTAAAGGTGACTTCGAACGAGCCGTCAGGCTGTGTTTGTATGGTGCCGTTGGCGATCTCCATTTCTGGCGATTGCGGTTGGCCCCAGCGATAGAACCTCCAGTAATACGGAAAGCGTGCACGGCGCACAACGCGGTATTTCACTTCAGCGCCGTCGACTGGATTGCCGGCATACGCCGCCGCCTTTCCCCTCACGGTTATCTGTTCGTTCAATCCGGCGTTCGCTTTCAGTGTGTCGAAGGTGACCTGAAATCTGGGGCGTTTGTATTCCTCGACGGCGAAATACGCTTGGCCATTGCTGGTTTCAATGCGCATGGTGCCGGTGAGTCCGCCTTCGGGTGCGGTGAATTTGCCGGCAAAGGAACCAAAACCGTTGGTGGTTAGCTTCAGCGATGTCACCCGTTGATTGTTTGTGTCATATAGCGTTATCTCAGCCTCGTGGTTTGGAAGCACGCTGTTATTATTCTCTTTTTTGTTGTTTTCTATTACAATTCCTTTGAAGTGGATGGTCTGGCCAGGCCGGTAGAGCGCACGGTCTGTAAACAAGAAGGTACGTGTCGTAGTTTCCTGTTGGTCGTCCTGCCATTGGCCATAAGGGCCGAAGTAACCATCGGTCTGCAGGGTGTCGCCATGCGCTGCAATCTGTATGCGATTGATGCTGCTCTTATGATTTGAAATGGCGATAGCGGCCCTGCCGTCTTCGTCTGTCCGTGTTTGGCCGATTGTCCGATAGCTATACTTTCGATTGTGCGTATCCCAGTGGTTTTCCTGGAAGACCACCTGTGCTCCGCGGATAGGCATTCCCGATTTCCGGTGCAGTGCAACCAGCGAGTGGTTTCCCTGTTGGTTGTTTACCACCATGCTCAAGGCAGAAACTTGTATGCTTGCCGCTTGCAGCGTATTCTGTTCAAAGCCGAAATCCGGACGTGCCGAGGCCACGATGAGGTAGTTGCCCGCAGGCAGGGGGTCAAGTTTGATTTCTGTACGGTGCTCGTGTAGGTCCTCGGTACCCGGCAGATTTACTTCCCAGGCCTTTAGCGGTTTGCTGCGCAACAGTTGGTTGCGTTTTTTCTCGTCAAGGCGGCGGTTGCGGTCCGGCAGCTCTTCAGGCCAGCGGTACAAGCGCAGAAAGATTTTGCCCAGGTTTCGATACGTGACAAGCAGCCTGTTGTTTTCATTTGGCAGCAGTACTTGCTCGGTCTGTAAGCCAAGTGATTTGCCCATGATAGCATGACGCAACTGCTCGGCATTAGACGCGCCCTCCGATCCGGGGAAGCGAGCAATCAGTGCGTTGAGCTGTTCCAGTAGCCTGCGGAGACCCAATGAATCCTGCTGCGCGCTATGGGTGCTGTTGAACTCGAATTGGAGCAGCCGGTAAACCACTTGCGCTGTAGCCTCTGCATCCGGATAGCGGCGTGCTAATGCTTGCAGCGCATTTCGATATAAGCTGTCCTTAGCAGCGTGTACCGAGTACTGATGCACAAAGGCCAGCCGGTGCAAATCAGCGTCGATGAGTGCATCTGGCCGGGCATCCTCCATATGAAAGGCAAGTAGTTGCTGGTAGGTATGCAGCGCTCGGAAGTGCAGCGCTCCGGGGTCCGCTGGGTTCACTTTTACGTCGCTGAAGCGTTCCGCTGTTTCGAACCAGCGCGTGCCGTCCATTTGAAATTGGTAAGCCGGCCTGATTACGTCTTTCTCATCGTGCTGGAAAAATTCGATGGCGCGGAACGCTAAGAAGTCGTAGAGTGTAGGCCGGAGGTGCCGGGTGTTTTTGCCTTCGATAACCAACGGGGTATAGCGCTCAACGGGTATAGCTTTCAGCAGCTCACTGTTTAGAATGGACGCTTGGTATAATTCACTTGCTTTGGTGATGAAGGTTGCTGCATCCCACGTGGCGATATCGGCTGGCGGTTCAGCCGCCAGCGGCGTACGGTCGAAGATCGTCCATCGGTTTTGCTGGAAATATTGCCAGTACAGCTCGGCAGTAATGCTCTGCCACAGCGCTTTTTCAGCACCGGTAGAAACTTGTATCATCGAATCTGCCTGCTGGATGGAATGTGTGGCGGTATTTCCGTCGTTGGCTTCTTCGACGCTCATCAACAGAAGCCGCGCCCTGATTGTATTGGGTGCATCTTTCCGCCTGGTAGCCTCTTCTAAAATTTTCCTGCCGATCTTCGCAGCTGATTGCGGTAGCCCCTTACTGATGAGGGAATCGATCTGGTGCCATTCCTGCCGAAACGGATCATCTTTTTCAGATTTTTGTGCCAACGTCATCGTGACGGATACGACTGATAATAAGAAGAGGATACTGCGGACCATGTGTTAGAATTAATGTTTCTCAATGTGTTGGTGCAAACTTAGCTAAAATTGCACCATATTATATACCGTAATGACGCGTTACAGTACACCGATGCTACAATATTAATAGACGAACGCACGTTGTCAGGTCAACGTAAGGTGATTTGGGTTTACCCAATATTGTATTTACCTTAGCCTCGCGTAGCTGAATTCTTATGCCTGAATTAACCCAATACAAGCTGCTTGCTTTGAGAGCAAGCAAAAAGACCGATTTGGGCGAGAGGTATTAAATAGTCAGGGCCACGAAGCGATCTGTTTAAAGCCATGGCTTTGCTGGAGCGCGGAGGGTTTCTGAATTAGGGAGATAATAACAGTAAAAAAATGAAATATTTAGTTAGTTGGGCGGCCATCAGCGTATCGTTGGCCGTGGCATATGGGCAGCCTGATCCGGTAAAAAGTCTTTCACTTCAACGGGCGGAAATGGTGTTGGATTCCATTTATTCGCTGTATTCGACAGGGGATGCTTCACTACTCCGAGAAAACTATCCCCACGATAGTCAATATCGGGCAGATTACCTGGCCGATGGGCAAACGGCATTGTCCAACCGCTATGCTTACTTGTGGCCATTTTCGGGCACGCTGTCGGCAGCGGTTGCATTGCTTGCGCATACGAACGACAAGCAATATATTACCTTGATTGACGAACGTATTTTGCCGGCCCTCCAAGAATATTATGACGACAGTAGGAAACCTGCCGCCTACGCATCTTATATCCGATCTGCAGGTCTTTCCGATCGGTTTTATGACGACAATATTTGGTTGGGAATCGATTTTGCGGAGTTGTTCTTGCATACAGGACGGAAGCAGTACCTGGAGAAAGCCAAGGAAATATGGTCATTTGTGATAAGCGGGCAAGACAGCTTGCTGGAGGGTGGAATCTATTGGTGTGAACAGAAGAAGACGTCCAAGAACACCTGTTCCAATGCTCCTGCAGCGGTGTTGGCGTTTCGGATGTTTGAGGCGACGAACGATAGCGCCTATTTTTATCGGGGGAAGGAGCTCTACGAGTGGACAAAGCGCCATTTGCAAGACCCTGAAGACGGACTCTATTGGGATAATATCAACCTTCAGAGGAAGATTGACAAGCGGAAGTATCCTTACAATAGCGGTCAGATGCTTCAAAGCGCCACCATGCTGTTCAGACTGACGGGAGATAGCTTATACCTGTCAGAAGCGAGGCGGATCGCTGAAGCGGGGCTCGGTTACTTCTTCGCCGACCTGACCACCGAGGATGGGCAATCAATGAGGCTGCTTAAAAGAAGCGACAACTGGTTCATCGCGGTGATGATGCGAGGCTATGCTGCCTTGTACGATATCGATGGTGACCGACGGTATCTTGATGCATTTCAGCGAAGCTTGGACTACGCTTGGATGCAGGGCCGTGATGCGCATGGCTTGTTCGGAAAAGACTGGAAAACCAGGCCACGCGAGAATACCCGAAAATGGTTGCTTGACCAGGCGGCGATGGTTGAAATGTATGCGCGGTTAATTGATTATTAAGTTTTTTTGTTATTTTAGCTCATCTTTTGATGAGTTGAAATGATCGAAAAAACAATAAACAGAAGAATTGCACTTCGCAACCTTCTTTTTATCGCTGGAGGCACTCTTGTGCTTCCGGCCTGCTTCCGGGGGTCTGGGAAAGCCAGCATTGATCTAAAAAATCTGACAGTTAGCGCGGACGAAGAAAATCTGCTCGCCGAGGTAACCGAAACGCTTATCCCGGCTACGGATACGCCGGGAGGAAAGGGACTGTTCCTGCATCTTTTTGTGTTGAAGATGGTCGACGATTGCCACGGCCCCGAGGATCAACAGGCGTTTACCAAGGGTTTGTCGGCGTTCTCCGGATGGTCCCGAAGAAAGCTTGGAACAGGATTTGCCAGTGCGGACATGGCCGCACGTAAGCGGTTACTCGGGGGAATAGCCGAAAGTAGCGACGAGGACATCGCGCAATTTTTCTCAATTACGAAGCACCGAACTACCCAAGGGTACCTGAATTCTCGGTATGTGATGACCAACCTGGTGAAATACGAGCTGGTGCCGGGCCGTTATAATGGTTATGCGGAGGTATGATATGGCAAATCTTGCAATAGACAGCGTAAAAGAACGTACGTTTGACGCCATCGTTATTGGCTCAGGCGCCAGTGGGGGCTGGGCAGCGAAGGAGTTTACCGAAAAGGGCCTGAAAACACTAGTGCTTGAACGGGGGCGTGACGTGGTGCATGTGAAAGATTACCCGACCACCAACCTATACCCATACGAATTGGAACACCGGGGTGAAACAACTTATCAGGATAGGCAGGCAAATCCTATTGCTAACCGTTGTTATGCATACAAGGAAGACAGCCGTCATTTCTTCGTGAAGGACGATGAACACCCCTATGTCCAGGATCAGGAGTTTGACTGGATCAGAGGTTATCAGGTGGGCGGAAAATCCCTCTTGTGGGCACGTCAGACGCAGCGGTGGGCTGAATATGACTTCGAAGGCCCGGCACGTGACGGGTTTGCCGTGGATTGGCCAATTCGGTACAAGGATATCGCACCCTGGTACAGCTATGTGGAGCAGTTTGTCGGGATCGCTGGAGACAGGGACGGCTTGTCCTCACTTCCCGACGGCGAGTTCCTTCCCGGCTATCCGCTCAATGCTGCCGAAAACCACTTTAAAAAATCGGTGGCCGCGCATTTCAACGGACGCCATGTTATCAGTGCACGATGTGCACATCTATCCCAGCCGCAGCCCATACATATACAGCAGGGCCGGGTACAATGTCAGAACCGCGTCTTATGCCAGCGGGGGTGCCCTTTCGGCGGTTATTTCAGCAGCAATTCTTCCACTATTCCGTGGGCGCAGAAGACTGGTAATCTTACGATGAGGCCTTTCTCGGTCGTACATTCCATTTTGTATGATAAAGAAAGCGGCAAAGCTACCGGCGTGAAAGTGATCGATACGAACACCAAGGAGGAATTGGACTTCTTTGCCAAGGTTATCTTTGTCAATGCATCCGCATTGAATACCAATTTGATTTTACTCAACTCCACGTCGGAGCGTTTCCCGAACGGCCTTGGCAATGACAACGGTTTGCTGGGTAAATACATCGCGTTCCATAACTACACCGCCCGAATCAGTGCCGAGTACGATGGATTGCTTGAATTCAAGACGGATGGGCGTAACCCGGCAGGTGGTGGATATATACCTAACTTCCGGAATGTGCAGCGGCAGGAAACGGATTTTCTGCGTGGCTGGGCCGCTGCGTTCGGCGCAAGCCGCCAGCAACTGCGTGACACGGAGGGGATAGGGGAGCAATTAAAAAGCAACCTGCTGAATGCTAAGCTGAGCAACTGGAAGATTCATTCGCACATGATGGCGGAGACTATTCCAAAGGAGCACAACAGCGTTTGGCTGGACAGCGACAAAAAAGACGCTTGGGGCGTACCATTGCTGCATATTTCGGTGTCCTATGCAGATGACGACTGGAAGCGCCGGCAGGACTATTATGACCGGATGACGGAAATGTTCGAAACAGCTGGCTTTACCAACATCAAAACAACCGACGACAACCGCCGCCCGGGTAATGACATCCATGAAATGGGTGGTGCTCGTATGGGACATGACCCTAAGACCTCGCTGCTGAACAAGTGGAACCAGTTACATAAATGCAAAAATGTGTATGTAACCGATGGTGCCTGCATGACCTCTACGGCCACGCAAAATCCCACGCTCACGTATATGGCACTTACAGCACGGGCGGTTGACCATGCGGTAAGCGAACTAAAACGTGGTAATTTATAGTTATCTGCCGAAGTCGTCTTGAACGCGCACGATGTCGTCCTCGTCAGACGGGTTGCCTGCGTCAGTATGCTGCCAGATTTCAGCTAGCACGCCCCATTCGTCCAACCCCACCAGACGGTGGCGCTCGCCCTGGTTCAGGCGGATGACGTCACCAGGATTGAGGATCTGCAGCTCGTTCTCTTCATCGGTGTCGCTGGTGACTACGCCTACGATGCCGCGTACCACCTGCCAAATCTCCGCACGGCGGTGATGATACTGCCAAGAGAGGCGCTTTCCCGGAGCAACGACAAGGATTTTGGGGCTGAGCTTGCCCGCTATTTTGAGCTCCTGTACATCCAGCCCGTTGAAATATGTATTTGCAAACTGCTGTGCCTGCGACTCCTCGATTACAAAAAAGCCACCCCATGGACGGGTTTGGTCCTGCTTGACAACTTGGAAACCTTGTTCCTCAAGTGTGCCTTCAATCTCCTTGAAAAGTTCTTCCTTCGCTTGGTAAGTCATTGGTTCATCTTTTTTCAAGCGGCTAATATATAATAAACCTCAATGGTTTTCAAAAACCCGCGCTGTTTTCCCTGTTTTTTCCTTCCCGCTAAGCTCGCATCCACAGCCCTTTGTACAACCGGAGCTTCCCTTTAACGACCGCCGGGTTCGCCGCACCAGAAATATTACAGCCGATAAAAAGAGCGTGCCGATAACCAGGTATTGAATCGTAATCGCATCCATAATCATTTCAAAAGTTGGTATGCTACCAATGCGGCAATATACGCAAATCCGGTCATAAACGCCAACTGTATAAAGGTCCATTTCCAAGAATTTGTTTCTTTTCTGACAATGGCGATCGTACTCATACATTGCATGGCAAATGCATAAAAGAGAAGTAGCGAAATGCCGGAAGCGAAGTTGTACGCGGGTTTCCCGGTGTTCGGGTTAATCTCACTAGCCATACGTTCCCTGATCGTAAGGTCATCGTCGGTACTTCCTAAGCTGTACACCGTAGCCATGGTGCTTACAAATACCTCCCGAGCGGCAAACGATGAAATCAGGCCAATACCCATCTTCCAGTCGTAACCGAGCGGGGCGACGACTGGCTCGATAAAACGGCCGATGGACCCAAGGAAAGAGTGCTCTAGTTGCTGGGATTGGACTTCGTTTTCGAAGTCTTCTTCAGTGATTCCCGGATTTTCCATCCGAACGATTTCCTCAGCATTGGTAAAACGATCGTCCAAGCCAAAAGACCCCAAAACCCAAAGGATGACGCTGATGGCAAGGATGATTTTCCCCGCCCCTACCACGAAGCCCATGGTCTTATCCCAGACGTTTGTCAGCACATTCCGGACGACCGGGTACTTGTACGTTGGCATTTCCAGGATGAGGAAACTTTTGTAGTTGGTTTTCATCAGGTGCTTCAGTATCCACGCACTTCCCAGCGCAGCAAATATTCCCAACAGGTACATACCAAACAGGACGAGCCCCTGAAGGTCAAGGCCGAGTACACGTTCTTCTGGGATGACAAGCCCAATAAGGATGATGTAAATAGGTAGTCGTGCCGAGCATGTCATGAATGGCGTTACCAAAATCGTAATTAGTCGCTCCTTGTCGTTTTCTATAGTGCGGGCAGACATCACGGCAGGGATAGCGCACGCTGCACCCGACATTAACGGCACAGCGCTTTTTCCACTCAGTCCGAAGGGCTTAAGCCATCGATCCATCAGGTAAACCACCCGGCTCATGTAGCCCGACTCCTCCATCAGCGAGATAAAAATAAACAGGATAGCGATCTGTGGAATAAAAATGACGATGCCGCCGATTCCGGCGATAATTCCATCGGTGATCAATCCATTGATCGGCCCCGCCGGTAGCCATTCACCTGCTCTGGAGGCCAACCAGGCGAAGCCATTGTCAATCCCATCCATAAACGGGCCGGACCAAGTATAAATTGCCTGAAAGATCAGTAATAACAAAGCAAAGAAAATGGCGTATCCCCACAAAGGATGCACCAGGAGCCTGTCCAGGCGTTCGGTGAAGTGCTCACTTTTTTTTGTCGGATCGTTGACAATACCTGAGAAGCGGCTATCCAGTGCGGTGTGTCGTGCCAGGGTTTCCTGTATCTGCAACCGGTGGTAATTGATGTCATGCGCCTTACGGATAGCTGCTATCTCTGCGGTCGTTGCTGCATCGAGGTGCTTATTCTGCTTTTGCGAAAGGTACAGCCAAGCGATATAATCACTTTCCTGTCTGACGCGCTCCTTAACCTGGCGTACGGCGTCGGTGTACTCCTCGGGAATGCGGAAAGCCGGAGAATAACCATTGGGTTTGTATTGCAGGGCTTCCTTCAGCGTATGGATGCCTTTTCCTGTACGGGCATCGGTCAGTACCACTTTAGTGGATAGGGTGCGCTCCAACTGGTCTACGTTAATGGATAAGCCCGCACGCTCCGCTTCGTCGATCATGTTGATAGTGAAAATCGCTGGCAGCCCCAACTCCCGGATTTGCTGGTAGAGCAGTATCGACCGCTTCAGGTTAAATGGGTCTCCGACGACGACCACCAATTCGGGGTGGTTGGAATTGGATTTGTCTGCCAGCACATCATATACCGCTTCTTCGTCCAATGAAGAAGGGTGGATGCCGTAGGCACCCGGAAGATCGATGAGGTGATACTTTATGTGCCCATGCGTAAAACTTCCCGTTTTCTTTTCCACCGTCACGCCGGGGTAGTTGCCCGCTTTTTGCCGCAATCCGGTCAATTTGTTGAATATTGTCGACTTACCTACATTGGGGTTTCCAACTAAGGCAATTTTGCTTTCTGTCATTTTTTATGATAGGGTTTCGATTAAAATAAGGTCTGCCTCGGCCAGCCGTAGCGCAATGGCATTTGGATTATTTCTGATGTAGATGCAAACGGGCCCGTTAAAAGGTAATCGGTGTTTCATCGTTAGTACTGCCCCTGGCAATAAGCCCATTTCGTAGATTTTAATGGGCACCTCGCTTGATCGGTATCCGATGATTGTTGCTGTTTCTCCCTTTTTTAACAACCTAATGGATCGATAAGTTTCTGTATTCATATCCGATTATAATCTCCAAAGGTAGTAATTTATAATGAATCTAAACGAAATGTTAGCCTGCTATTCGTGTTTGCGTGCAACGGGTACGAAAAAATATGCTATTTTTGTTGTGTTTACCTACAGTTTGTCGTTAGCATTTAAACCTTCAACAGCATTATGGCCGAAGTAGATCTACAGAATACGGCATTCATGCAAGCGGTATCTTTTGTCAATCATACCAACCGCAATGTATTCCTTACGGGGAAAGCCGGAACCGGAAAAACCACCTTTTTGAAATATATTGTGCAGCACAGTTATAAGAAAATGGCTATAGCTGCGCCTACTGGTGTGGCAGCAATGAATGCCGGCGGCACGACGTTGCATTCACTATTCTGGTTGCCCTTTGGTATGTATATTGAAGATTACGAATTGGCATGGAACGACGACGATAACCATATTTACAACCGCCGCAGGCTGTTTGGCAAGGTGAAACTAACAAAACAGCGGCGCGCTCTGCTACGGGAAATCGACCTGCTGGTCATCGATGAGGTCTCCATGCTGAGGGCAGACACATTAGATGCCATCGATGCTATTTTGAAGTCGGTGCGCCGCGATGCGCGTGCTTTCGGCGGACTACAGGTCTTGTTCATCGGCGACATGTATCAGTTGCCGCCAGTGGTAAAAGACAAGGAGTGGGAAATCATGAGTCGATATTATCCGAGCCCGTTTTTCTTTGATGCGAAGGTGCTACGCGAGCAGCCGCCGATTCTGCTGGAACTCAAAAAAATTTACCGGCAGAGTGAGCAGACGTTTATAGATCTCCTCAACGACATCCGCAACAATTGCTGCAGCCCCCAACAGCTGGCGCTACTCAACAGCTATCATCGACCGGATTTCGCGCCCCCTGAAGGTGAACCGTATATCACACTTACCACGCACAATCATCGCGCAGATACGATCAACAAAAAAGAGTTGGAAGCACTGCCAGGAAAGCCGATGGTTTTGAAAGCCAAGGTCTCCAATGATTTTCCGGAAAATTTGTTTCCAGCCGATATGGAGCTGACCTTGAAAATCGGCTCGCAGGTGATGTTCATCCGCAACGACAGCGGAGATGAGCGGCGTTATTACAACGGAAAAATCGGTTATGTGAAGCACATCGATACTGCGGAGAGCGCGCTGATTGTCGAGTTTAAGGATGGCAGTGATGCTGTGGAGGTTAAACGTGAAGAATGGGAAAATATCCGTTACCGTTATGACAGGGCGCAGGATAAGATCGAGGAGGAAGTGCTCGGCACCTTTGCGCAGTTTCCATTGCGGTTGGCCTGGGCCATCACCATCCATAAGAGCCAAGGGCTTACGTTCGATAAGGCGATTATCGATGCAGGTTCTGCCTTCGCTGCTGGGCAAGTGTATGTCGCACTGAGCCGTCTTCGCACATTGGACGGGTTAGTTTTACACTCACCGATTCCATTGCATAGCATCCGTACAGACCAGCAGGTAGCACACTTTTCCAGTAATGTGGTTGCTGAGCACGAAGTGGCGGCACTGCTGGAGGCATCCCAGCGCAATTACGCCGGTCATGTCCTGCTTCAGGCGTTCAGCTGGGAGCGTGTTGCAGACGCCATGGCGACCTTGGAGGGAGACTTGGCCGCCCGCAACATCGCAGATCAGGAGGAGGCAGTGCAGTTTATCCGGGCATTGCTGCTTGACGGGCAGAGTTTGCAGCAAGTTGCAAATAAATTCAGGAACCAATTGGACGGGTTGCTCAACAGGCAAGAGCCCACGGACTATCACCGGATAAACGAGCGGGTGTCGAGCGCGCTGGAGTGGTTTCTGCCTAAGGTAGACGCCGAATTGGTAAGCCCGTTAGAAGGTCATATCACTGCGTGGGCAGTAAAGAAACGGACAAAAAAGTATGTGGAAGAGTTGAAAGCGCTATTGATGGACTTGAAGCGGAAAAGAGAGCAATTGCGGCAATGTGCCGTCATCACCGAAGCGCTCGAAAAAGGTACTGATTTGCAAGAAGTCGTGGCGACGAGCAAACTGGCAGCCGCCGAGGTCGGACCAAGTGATAATGAAAGTGCGCTAGTCGTCGCAAGACCGAAGGGTGACACTAAGCAGATCAGCTTTGAGTTGTATAAAACGGGAAAGTCTGTAGAAGCAATTGCGGAAGTACGCGGGCTGACCAAAAATACAGTTATTGGTCACCTTATTAAATTTATAGGAAAAGATCTGGAAGCCAGTGAATTGGTGGAGCCTGATAAGTTAAAAACCATTGTTCGGATAATACGGGAGAATCCAGGTAAAACTGCCGGAGCAATTAAGGCAATAGTTGGTAAAGAGGTGGAATATCATGAAATTCGTGTGGCACAGGCGTCCATTAGCCACTAATTTCCGTATCTTTAGCGCCTTTGTTTGTGATACCACAGTTGTTAGATGCAGCAGATCGATACCACACAGCCTTACGAATTGGTCTATTCCCTTTGCGAACACCCCTATTTGGGGTACCTTATAGAGCCGCATATTGTGCAGCTTACTCCGAATGGCGGGCATTCATTGACCCATCGGCGCATATTTAGTCATACCGCTACAGAATACGATGCTGTGCTGGATGACACAGACCGTAAGCTGATCAAGCTGCTGGATGAAATAGAGCAAACTCATATCATTAAGCGGTATCATAAGAAGCCGGTGAGGCCTGTTGATTTCTTTTCCAAAACCTTTGATAAGAAATTCTTCGAATACATCCGTCCCAAAATTGAGCACCGGCTGCTGCAAGCATTGGAATTGCTTCAGGACAAACCCTTGTATTTGATGAGCAAAGATGGCTATGCCGCAGAGCAGCGGCTTGAAATTGCTCCGAAACCAGCGTCCGTGCTATTCCATTTCAGGCGTGACGAAGAAGAGACACGTTATTTTCCAACCATCAAGTATGACGGGCAACGTATCGAGTTCATGTACAAGGGTGCGCAGGTGATCGTCAACCAGCAGGCTTGGCTGTTGCTCGATAATGTGCTCTACCATTTCGACCAGCCATTGGAAGGGAAAAAGTTGTCGCCGTTTCTGCAAAAACGCTACATTGCGGTTGCCCGTGCTACCGAGCGTAAATATTTCGAGACGTTTGTGCGCGGGCTGATCGAAAAGCACCACGTTTATGCCGAAGGATTTACCATAAAGACCCACCAGCACAACGCCACTCCGGTCATCAAATTGCTCTATGTGGAGAATGGTATGTCACAGCTACAACTGCACTTCCGCTATGGTCTCTACCTTTTCGCAGCTGGCGGCGAAAACAAAGTCACGGTACGTATGCAGTACGACGAGGCAACCGACCACTACACCTTTCATCGCATCAAGCGCTCACTGCAATGGGAGGAAAACCGTATGCAGGAGTTGCTAAATATGGGGCTGCGGAAAACAAGCGCACTCTTCAGCACCCTGGAACCGGTGTTCAACGGCTTGGAAGCAGCTTCAGTCATGGACTGGCTGCGCCACAAAAACAGCGAACTTAGCCAATTGGGCTATGAAATTGTACAGGAAGATCCGAACAAGCGGTTTTTCTTCGGGCGTACGGAAATTGACCTGACCGTCAAGGCTGACAACGACTGGTTCGACGTACAGGCCGTGGCCCGTTTCGGAAACTATGAGATACCTTTTACGCAGCTTCGCAACCATATATTGGGGGATATCAGGGAGCTTGTGTTGCCCAACGGAGAGGTGGCGATGATTCCCGAGGAATGGTTTGCGCAGTACCATCACCTTTTTCAGTTTTCTGAAGACAAAAAGAGCATTCGGTTGAGTAAATACCACGTAGGGCTACTCAACGATATTTCAGAGCATACGGAATTGATGATGGATCGCAGGCTTAAGCAACTGGCTGAATTCGACGCCATAGAAGATGTTGACGAGCCGCAACGCTTTGAAGGTTCTTTGCGCCCATACCAGAAAGCCGGGTACAATTGGTTCCATTTTTTACAGCGATATCGGTTTGGCGGATGCCTAGCCGACGACATGGGCCTGGGAAAGACCATTCAAACGCTGGCGTTTCTTCAAAAACAAAAGGAAGCTGCATTGCCGGGGGAGGGGGCTATTACCTCGTTGATTATCATGCCTACGTCGCTGGTGTACAACTGGCAAAATGAGGCGGATAGGTTCGTGCCCGATTTGCGTATTTTGGTACATACCGGAATCGGCAGAACTCGGCAGCCGGCAGTATTTGAAGACTACGACCTTGTTATAACGACATACGGCATTGTTCGCAGCGATGAAGAGCTATTGGGAGCGTACTATTTCAATTATATTATTTTGGATGAGAGCCAGACGATCAAGAATCCGGCTTCCAAATCTTTCAAGGCAGTGCAGCGCCTCAAGAGTAAACATCGCCTGGTGCTGAGCGGCACGCCGGTAGAAAACTCGGTGGCTGACCTATGGTCGCAAATGGCCTTCCTCAATCCCGGGTTGCTGGGCAGTTTCCATTATTTCCAGCAAGAATTCGTACAGCCTATCGAAAAGAAGAAAGACGAGGATAAAGCCAGACGGCTGCAGGCCATCATCAAGCCGTTTGTGTTGCGGCGTACCAAAAGTCAGGTGGCCACTGAACTGCCACCTAAGTCCGAGCAGATTTTTTACTGTTCGATGAGCGATGAGCAAGCCGAGCGCTACGAACGGGTGAAGTCTGAATACCGCAATGCGATACTGGATGGTCTTGGCGATGAAAAGGCAAGGACACCGCAAATAGCCTTGTTGCAGGGGCTAACCAAGCTGCGTCAACTGGCCAACCACCCGCGAATGGTAGACGCTACGTTTAAGGCGGAGTCTGGTAAATTTGAAAGCGTCATCCACACGTTGGAAAATGTGTTGCAGCGCGGCAACAAGGTGCTGGTATTTTCGCAGTTTGTCAAACAGCTGGTGATTTTTAAGCAGTATTTTGATAAGCACAACGTCGGATACGCCTATTTGGACGGAGCAACCAAAAACCGCGAGGAAGTGGTGAAACAGTTTAGGGAAAACGAAGATACCCGGTTGTTTCTGATTTCCATTAAAGCCGGTGGTGTAGGGCTAAATTTGGTCGAGGCTGATTATGTTTTTATCCTCGACCCGTGGTGGAATCCGGCCGTGGAACAGC
Source organism: Parapedobacter deserti (assembly GCF_042646065.1). Lineage (NCBI taxonomy): Bacteria > Pseudomonadati > Bacteroidota > Sphingobacteriia > Sphingobacteriales > Sphingobacteriaceae > Parapedobacter > Parapedobacter deserti. The sequence goes on along the minus strand of NZ_JBHRTA010000037.1, from coordinate 115,827 downwards.
AAGCCATTGATCGTACTCACCGCATCGGGCAAACACGCAATGTGTTTATCTACAAGTTTATCACCAAGGGTACCGTAGAGGAAAAGATACTGGCGCTGCAAAACAGGAAGAAAACGATTGCAGATACACTGATTACGACCGAAGAAAGCTTTATCAAATCGCTTACACCGGATGATATCAAAGAGCTGCTTGGGTAAACGTTTCCAGGCCGTGCTTCATGCGGGCCACGGTCTCTTCGCGGCCGAGCAGTGCTGCAATGTCAAATACATGGGGTCCGAATTTGCCGCCCACCAGCATGATGCGCAAGGGAAGCATCAATTCTCCTACTTTCATGCCGGAAGCCTGAATAGCCAATTTGTAGAAGCTCTCGAGCTCGGCACTATGCCAAGGATCGAAGTTTTCCAGCTTGACAATCATGTCTGCGAAAAACGCCGTCTTTTCCGCATTCCACTTGGTCAAAATAGCGGCTGAATCATAATGCGTAGGACGCTTGAAGAAATAAGAGGCTTGCTCCCAGAAATCGGGTAAGAAAGTGAGACGCTCTTTAACAAGCGCCAGCACTGCAGAAAGATGCTTGTCATCGGTGCCATGGATGCCGTGGGCAGCCAATACCGCTTGCAATTCAGGCAGCAGCACACGGTCATCTGTTTGCTTTATCCATTCGTGATTGAACCATTTGGCTTTCTCGAAATCAAATTTTGCTCCGGCCTTGCTGACTCGATCTATCGAGAATTTATCCACCAATTCGCTGAGGGAAAACAACTCTTGATCCGTGCCATCGTTCCAACCCAAGAGGGCGAGCATATTTACGAAAGCTTCGGGCAGGAAGCCCATTTCACGGAAGCCTTTGGTAAAGTCGCCGGTTTTAGGGTCATGCCAGTTCATAGCATAAACGGGAAAGCCCAATCGGTCGCCATCCCTTTTGCTGAGCTTGCCGTTGCCGTCAGGCTTGAGGATCAATGGCAGGTGTGCCCATTGCGGCATGGCATCCCGCCAGCCGAGATACTCCCACAGTAGTATGTGCACGGGCGCTGAAGACAGCCACTCCTCTCCGCGGAAGGCATGGGTGATGGCCATCAGGTAATCATCCACCACTACAGCGAGGTGATAAGTGGGCATGCCGTCGGCCTTTAACAGCACCTTATCATCCACCAGCGCTGAATCGAAGCTTACTACCCCGCGGATCATGTCGTCAAAACTAACGGTTTCGCCTACAGGGATCTTGATGCGGACAACGTAAGGGTGACCGTCGGCAAGCAGGCGTTCAGTTTCGGACGTGGGCAAGCTGAGTGAGTTTCGCAGTTGCAGCCGGTTTTCGTGGCTGTATTTAAAATTGGGCTGCAGCGCCCGCTGGGCCTCCAGCTGCTCCGGGGTATCAAATGCGTAATAGGCATATCCGTCTGCTATAAGCTGCTCAGCGTATTTCCTGTAATGGCGCTGTCGTTCACTTTGTCGGTATGGGCCATATTCGCCGCCATGAAGCGGACTTTCGTCGGGTTCAAGGCCGCACCAACGAAGGCAATCCTGGATGTACGCTTCGGCTCCTGCCACAAAGCGGGTCTGGTCGGTATCTTCGATACGTAGCACGAATGTGCCGCCTTGTTGTTTGGCAAATAGATAGTTGAACAATGCTGTGCGAACACCGCCCAAGTGCAGTCCGCCCGTAGGGCTCGGTGCAAAGCGCACCCTTACCTTCTTGTCTTGATCCATGGAACAAAGATAAAAAATGCTGTGCCGAAACTACCATTTAAGGCAGAATTATGTATTTTGGGCGGTGGTTACATGTAGAACGGCAGAAGGATGAGTCTTACTCCCTACCAATACAATCAGCAGCGGTGGAAATTTGCCTTGCTTATATTCGCGGCGCTTATTGCGGGCGCATCACTGCTGTACACCAATTACCTGGTGAGGAACTTATCGAAGTCTGAGCGGACCAAGGCCGAAGTGTGGGCCATGAGCACACGCGCCATTCTCACCATGCCCGACGTGGATGACGAGATGATCACTTTTATCTATTCCGTTCGCGACAGCCTATCCCTTCCTGCTATTATTGCTGATGCCCAGGACAGTATCATCTATTGGCGTGACCTTGATTCTACCAAAACCAATATATTGGAGGATACCACCGAAAGCACGATGTATGACCCGGGTTATTTCCATCGCCAACTGGCGATCATGAAGCGGAGCCATATGCCGATTATCATCAATCTGCCACATGGTGGCCAATGGTATGTTTATTACAAGGATTCATTGCTCCTGACCCAGCTGCGCATTTTCCCTTATGTGCAACTTACCCTTATCGCCATTTTTTTGGGCATCGCCTATACGGTATTCAACGCTATCCGTAAGTCTGAGCAAAACCTGGTATGGGTTGGTATGGCCAAGGAAGCGGCCCACCAGTTAGGTACGCCGATATCCTCCCTTATGGCTTGGCTGGAGCTTGTACGGGCTAAATTCGATGCGGAGAATGACTCATTGCTTTATGAGATGGAAAACGACGTGAAACGGTTGGAAGTGGTGGCCGACCGGTTCTCAAAAATCGGTTCAGCTCCGGTGCTGAAGAGTCAGGCCGTCTACAAGGTAGTGGTTGATTTTGTCAATTACTTCAAAGTGCGGACAAGTGACCGCATTGTGATCAATGTTTCGGGAGACACCAAGGCAGAAGCCATGCTGAATGTTCCGCTTTTTGACTGGGTGCTTGAAAATCTGCTTAAGAATGCAGCTAATGCCATCGAATCTGCAGGCCGTATTGATATCGTTATTTCAGAAAATATTGCGAAAGAGCAAATTTTTATAGACATTAGCGATACCGGAAAAGGAATACCGAAGACGAAATTTGACGCTGTATTTCAGCCAGGCTTTACCACGCGGAAGCGGGGTTGGGGATTGGGGTTGAGCCTGACCAAACGGATGATTGAATACCACCGAGGGCATATTTTTGTCAAGGAATCGGAAATAGACAGAGGAACCACATTTAGGATAGTATTACCAAGCAGCCAAACGTATGAACCCGCTCAGATCTGATGAATATCCGGCGATTTATTCCGGTTATATTGAAACCATCACCGGTGATGTGATGGAGTTGCTCAATGAGCAAATCACGGCATTCCCAAAATTTATAGCCGATATTCCAGCAGGAAAGTCCGAGTTTGCTTATGCCGAAGGCAAATGGACCATTAAGGAAGTGATTGGACATGTCATCGATACTGAACGCATCATGGCTTACCGTGCGCTGCGCTTTGCACGCAATGATACCAAGGAATTGATCGGTTATGAACCGGACGATTTTGTAGCGAATGCCCGTTTCAATGAGCGGTCGTTGGATAGTTTTTCAGAGGAATTTGTGCTGGTTCGCAAATCAAACGTGATGCTTTTCCGGAGCTTCAACGATCACGAGCTGGCACGTAAAGGCATCGCCTCTGAACGATTGATCAGTGTGCGGGCTTTTATGTACATCATTGTCGGACACCTCAATCATCACCGCAACATCATCCGGGAACGGTATCTTCGGGAGTAACACTCGGTCATCGGATGTCCTTGATCCCCGGATATGCAGGGTTTGCGATAACAAAATGAAAAAAGTACAAACCATTTGCAGCGTCTTTTGTAGTTATAATATCTACGAAACCATTTCCATGGTTTTATGATACGGTTTAGGTGTAGGAAATGCCCTGAGATATTCAGGGCGTTTCCTATTTATAGGACGTGATACCGCCCATCCCCCTGGCTCCGTCCGCTCGCAAAAAGAACAACCGTTTGCATAATCTTTTTTGTTTCAAATGTTAATTTAATTTTATAGTCTTGTAACCTATAAATTTAGCGGCCCTACATTATGAATACAGACGCAACTGCTCCTAAATCGACCATGGGGCCTATGATTATCATCGGCTCCCTTTTTTTTATTTTTGGCTTTGTAACTTGGCTAAATTCGGTGCTTATACCGTACTTGAAAATAGCCTGCGAGCTAAACCATTTCCAGTCTTATCTTGTTACTTTCGCTTTCTACATCGCCTACTTACTGATGGCGCCGGTGTCTACCGCCACCTTGCGTATTTTCGGATTTAAGAATGGGATGGCTGTAGGGTTGATCATAATGGCAGTTGGTGCACTCCTTTTCATTCCCGCTGCCATGAGCAGAACTTATCTGCTGTTCTTGATTGGACTGTTCGTACAGGGGGGAGGCCTGGCTATCCTGCAGACCGCTTCTAATCCATACATTACGATCATCGGTCCCCGTGAGAGTGCAGCTCAACGGATCAGTATTATGGGCATCTGTAATAAATTTGCGGGGGGCTTGGCTCCTATTATCCTGGGATTCTTTTTGCTAAGCGATGCAGACGGGCTAACGGTAAGGCTTGACAGCCTCACCGAAGTGCAAAAGGCGGCCGAATTGGATGCGCTGGCTTCCAAAGTAATTGCACCTTATATCTGCATCGTCGCCATACTTTGTGTGCTGGCTTTTGTGATTTTCAGGTCCCGTCTGCCTGAAGTTGATACCGATGCAGAAGACGAAGCGGTCGCAGCTTCGAACACGAACAAAAAAAGTGTTTTTGATTTCCCTCATGTATTGTTGGGTGTTTTTACGTTGTTCCTATATGTAGGCGTCGAAGTCATTGCCGGGGACACGGTGGTCAGCTATGCATCAACACAAGGTGTGTCGCTTTCTACGGCTAAATTTTTTACGACGGCGACGATGGTATTTATGGTACTGGGCTATATCATAGGTATTATAGCGATTCCTAAATTCATCAAGCAGGAACGTGCGTTTGTCATATGTGCCGTCTTGGGATTGGTTTTTTCATTTGGAATACTGGTTACATCCGGGGTCACGTCAGTGGCGTTCGTTTCGCTGTTAGGTCTTGCCAACTCGCTGATGTGGCCAGCGATTTGGCCGTTGGCACTGGACGGCGTGGGCCGGTTTACGAAAGCTGCATCTTCCCTGCTTATCATGGGAATTGCCGGGGGAGCCGTCATTCCCTTAGCGTATGGAGCGTTGGCTGATTATTTTACACCACACCAAGCTTACTGGATCACCGTTCCATGCTATTTGTTTATCCTTTACTACGCATTGAGCGGACATAAAGTGGGCAAACGGCAACGGCCGGTAACAACTTAGAGAGACCGGTAATAACTTAGGGTGAGGTTGTGCCTGATTTTCCTGCACCATAGAACAGCGGTGCAGGAAAACAGGACTTTGTGAAATAACACTTCTAAAACGCCGGATGGGGCACGGTATTATTCTTGAATTGTAATATTTCCGTAATGTTGGGTTTTAACAGCAGCCTCCATGCACAGCCCGGCGGATTTTTCTTAAATTCGTACCATTGTAAACTAACGACAGAGACGATATGAAGAAGCGTTTATTAACATTGGCAACCGTGGCCATCGTGGTGGCTGGTGGTTGGGGTCCGCTTGCAGCACAGGTCAAGCTTCCTCCTGCGAGCAGCGCGCAGACGATTACCCAGGGCCTGGGAATCAATACGGTAACATTGAGTTATTTCCGCCCGAATGCCAACGGCCGGAAGGTTTTTGGCGAATTGGTGCCTTATAACGAAGTGTGGCGCACAGGTGCAAATAACATTCCTACACTGACTTTCGATGGCAAGGTTTCCATTGCAGGAACAGAGGTGGAACCTGGCACTTATGGGTTGCTGACGATCCCGACAGCCAACGAGTGGACTGTTATCCTTACCAAAAACAGCAAACAGTGGGGCGCATACGCGTACAATCAGGACGAAGATCTGGTACGATTCGCGGTGAAGCCGAAAAAAATTGGCGAGCCCGTCGAAACGTTCACGATGTGGTTTTCGGACGTGAAGCCACAAAGCGCTAAGCTGAATTTAGCTTGGGAAAAGACGCAGGTGAGCTTTGATCTGACGGTTGATCAGGACGCGGAAATTATAGCTTCTATCGAAGAGGCAATGAAAGGCGAAAAGAAACCATACCTGCAAGCCGCCCAATATTACTATAACAACAACAAAGACATACAGAAAGCATTAGCATGGATCAATGAGGCCGACAAAATGCCCAACACGCCGCCATACGTCAAGTATTGGAAGGCACGAATCCAATTGAAAGCCGGCGACAAGAAAGGTGCTGTGGCTACCGCGCAGCAAGGCATCGACATCGCGAAGCAACAGAACAACGAGGAGTATGTAAGGCTGAACGGAAAGGTATTGGCCGAAGCTCAGCGGTAACACCGAGGTATTTTCTATGAACCGACACAGCCCTGGACGCATTGCCCGGGGCTGTGTTCGTTACAGCGTTGCGTTTAACAGTTCTTCCAGCTCTTCATGGCTGATGTTCATGTTTACGTTGCCATCCTTAGCAAAGGAGATTTCGCCCGTCTCTTCAGAAACCACCACAGCTACGGCATCGCTTACTTCTGAGACACCGATGGCGGCGCGATGGCGTAAGCCGAAATGCAGCGGCAGGTCCTCGCTGTCTGAAAGAGGCAGCACGCAGCTAGCGGTCTTTATTTTGAAGTCTACGATGACCACTGCACCATCGTGCAGCGGGCTGTTTTTCTGAAAAATGCTCTCAAGCAGGCGTTTCGAAAGCTCGGCGTCAATGTACTCGCCGCTGCTCTGGTAATACTCTTCGTCAAAATACTTTGCAAAAACCAGCAGCGCACCTGTATGCGACTTGGACATGTTCCTGCAGGCATCGATTATGGGCTTCAAATGCATGCGGTTGTCTCGCCCGGCCGCACGTTTGTTGACGAAGATGGACCACAGGTAGTTCTTTCGTTTTACAGAGATGTTTTTCCCGATATGGATGAGGAAACGCCTGATCTCTTGCTGAAATACCACGACAAGCGCCAATGACCCCACACTGATAAACCCACCGAAAATGCTGGTGAGCAGGTGCATGTTGAATTGTTGGACAAGTAGAAAGATGACATAAATAAGTCCAAGGCCAATGAGAATATTAACCGCGATGGTACCCCGGATTAGACTGTATATGTAGTACAGTATGACGGCTACCAGAAGAATATCGATAACATCAAGTAATCTAAAACTGAAGTCGAAGCTTTCCATAACTTCTGCAATTTAAAAAATTTCCGCTATAAAGAGCGCTCAATGGCGTAGGAGAGCACGATAAGTTTATACTTTTGTAAACGTAAATAGACGATTCATGACAAAGCTTTCGGTCAATATCAACAAGATAGCCACCCTTCGCAATTCGCGGGGCGGCAACAACCCAGATGTCCTCCAGGCAGCCCTGGCGTGTGAACGGTTTGGCGCCCAGGGCATCACGGTACATCCACGTCCCGATGAACGGCATATCCGGTACAGCGATGTTTACGACCTGAAAGCTAACATTAAAACGGAATTGAATATCGAGGGCAACAGCCGCGAAGAGAAGTTTGTGCGTCTGGTGTTGGATACCCTCCCTGCACAAGTGACCTTGGTGCCCGATGATCCTGGCCAAATTACGTCAAACCATGGGTGGGACACCATTCGACACCAAAGCTATCTACGTGACATGTGCGCCTTGTTTAAAGGCGAAGGAATACGGGTTTCTATTTTCGTGGATCCAGATCCCGAGATGGTTGCAGCTGCGGCGGATACCGGAACGGATCGGGTTGAGCTATATACGGAAGCTTATGCGAAGGAATACGTTAGCCAACCCGAACACGCCATTGCGCTGTATACCGAATCCGCGAAGGTGGCACAGCAGGTGGGGTTGGGTCTCAACGCCGGGCACGATCTCGATCTGCACAACCTGCGGTATTTTAAGCAACACGTGCCCGGGTTATTGGAGGTGAGCATTGGCCACGCACTAATCTCCGACGCGCTTTACCTCGGGCTTGAAGAAACTATCAAGCGGTACCGGGCACAGCTTGATTAAAAACACGACAAGTGTAGCTGACGCTGCAATAAAGCTGTGGTAATAGTGTGCCGGCTGCTATTTGATACCCATGAAAATCCGGTTCCAACGGATTTTGTCGAAGAAGGTACCATGTTTGTCCCAACTGAGCCACACAAACAGCGCCTTACCCACAATATGGTCTTCCGGCACAAAGCCCCATGTACGCGCATCCTCCGAGTTGTGGCGGTTGTCGCCCATCATCCAATAATAATCCATTTTGAAGGTATAGCTATCGGCTTTGCTGCCGTTGAGGTAGATGCCGTCTTCGCGGCTCTCTAACTCGTTGCCTTCGTACACGCGGATCGCACGTTCATAGAGCGGCATAGTCAGGCTGTCCAAGGTTACCGTCCAGCCTTTCTTTGGGATGATGACCGGTCCGAAATTGTCGATGTTCCACTGGTAAATCGGGCTGTTTGGAAACACTCCGGGCTCTTTGGTGTCTTGATGCCTGATATTAGGTACAATTTTGGTCACGTTTGCCCAGTTTTTGACCTCCTCATACTTTTCATCGGTAAGGAAGAGCAGGTAAGGTTCACGTGCATATGGGTTGTGCTCGATCCGCATATCAAGCAGCCGTTGCGGATTTAACCCCGTTCCATCGGTATAGACATAATAATCCAACTGACTCTCGGGAGGTACATATCCTTCCTTACCATTTACATAGAGTTTTGCGTTGCGGAGCGATAAGGTATCGCCCGGAACACCGACTGCGCGTTTGATGTAATTTTCGCGTTTGTCTATGGGCCTGTTGAAAGGTGGGTCGGCTTCCATTGGATAGTTGAACACCACCACGTCATTACGTTCGATCTCCTGAAATCCCGGCAATCGTTTGTATCCGGTTTTGATGCCTTCCCAGTATGCCTTGCCGCCCACCAACGGCATGGTGTGGTGCGCAAAGGGGAACGCAACGGGTGTCATAGGTACCCGCGGGCCATAGTTCAGTTTGCTGACGAACAGGAAGTCGCCGACAAGGAGACTCTTTTCCATCGAACCCGTTGGGATCATATATGCTTCGATCAAAAATCCCCTGATAAGTGTAGCAGCGACCACGGCAAACACAATGGCGTCAGCCCATTCGCGCGCCACGGATTTTTTATATGGGTATTTTTCTTTAAACTCCGGGGAGAATGATTTACCGAGATAAACCACCTTGTGGTCGTTGCCCCATATGGGTAATACCAAAAATGGAAACAAAACTGTGGCTGCATACTCCCAGAAACGGCGTTTTCCGAAACTTTTGACCAAGTCGAGATACAGGCCGAAGAAGACAAAAACATTTACAATTGGAATGAGCAACAGGGCGATCCACCACCCGGGGTGCCCGGTGATGTGCTTGGCAATGATAAATTCTTTATAGATTGGTATCAGCGATTCCCAGCCTTTGCGGCCGGCTTTGATGAAAAGTTTCCACAGTCCGAAATGGATAAGGACAAGGATGATTGCAAAAACGATATATCCCATAAGTATTAAGTATGCCGACTAAATACGGCCGTCAAAGTTAAACATTTCGGTTACTTGGTAAAATCCGGTTTTACCATTGAGCCACTCGGCGGCGACCACCGCACCCAATGCAAAGCCTGCGCGGCTGTGTGCAGTGTGCTTAAACTCGATCTGGTCAACCTCCGAGCTGTAAAGCACAGTATGGGTACCTGGAACATCATCGATTCGGTGACTTTCAACGAGCAGTTGATGGGCTTTGGGGATCGCTTCTTCTCGTTCACCGATGAGATTATTTATCCATTCGGTCTTCGAATCGGTATTTTCGATGATTCCTTCTGCGATCGTAATAGCCGTGCCGCTCGGCGCATCCAGCTTTTGTGTATGGTGGATTTCCTCCACCTGTACGTCGTATTGTTTGTAAGGATTCATCACAGCCGCTAGCAATTTGTTGATATGGAAGAAAACATTGACTCCGATACTGAAGTTAGAACCATAAAGCAGGGTTTTGTTACCGTCCAGGCATCGTTTTTTCAACTCATCAAGCTGGTCGTACCAGCCCGTGGTACCTACCACGATGGGCAGGCTTGCTTCAAAGCAAAGATCGATATTGGCTACGGCGGCTTCCGGTCTGCTGAAATCTATAGCAACATCAGAGCCCGCCAAGTCCGGCACCCCGATGGTTTCCCGGTTTTGCTCGTCTACGACAAGGTGAATCTGATGGCCTCGCTGGAGCGCAAATTTTTCAATAAGCTGCCCCATCTTCCCATATCCAAGTAATGTGATGTTCATGTAAGTTAACTAGCTTATCCGCAAACTTAACATAAAATGGCAGGATATCTATAAAAAAATCGCCGATCTAAAATCTAAAATCCAATTTGATTCCCACAGCGATAGGTTGGTAAGCCAACCTCGAGGGAGGTTGGGATAGCAGGGTAGGGGAGACCTTGAAGCTCAGGTCGTCTCCGATCTCCCAACGGTGTTTGAGCATCGACGTGACGTAGGCTTCCATCGCCTGCAGTCCCCACCAGCCGACAGTTGCCAGTATCGTAAGATCGCGGTTGCGACGGTAAAAATCTTTATAGTTGATCATATAATCGGTGATTTGGCTGCCAGCCCCTAAGTTTGGAAATTTGGTGTCAGGAGGGATAGCATGGTTATTATTGATCCGGTACTGGACCTCCACCAGGATGTCACGGTATAAGCGGTTGTTAAACTCGAAGACCAACCCGGCCGTGACAAACCCACCGTAAACAACGGGGACTTTGAGCCACCACCAACCGCCATTAGTAATCTGGCCCCATCCGGGAACCATCAGCGACCTTTTCCATGGGCGTTCGGACATGGCTTCCAGTGCGAGCCTTGCAGAGTCTTTGAAGACAACCGGTTCTTGCTCTTTGGCCTCTCGTTCACGTTTTTCCCGCTGCCGCCGTTCCCGGCGGGTCTCGGTATCTGTCGTATCGGCGGTAGCCGCTGCAAGGCTGTCTATCGTTACCTTTAGGTCAGGGGTGCCCGGGATCGTGTCGCGGCGTAAGCTATCGGCTTCCTGAGCCCAACTGGTGCTTGAGCTGATTGCCAATAGAACGATAAACAACCAGCGTGTCATCACCAATCTAATAGTTCCAAGATCCGGTTCAAGTCGTCCTCCGAATGGAAAGGAATCTCAATGGCACCCTTGCCGTTTTTGTCGTCGACTTTCAGCTTTACCCGTGTAGCAAATCTGGACGCCAGGTCATCTTCCACCTTTTGGTACTGGAAGGAAAGTGCAGCTGGTTTGTCACGCTTTCCAGACTGTTTGTTGGTATGCTGTTGGATATCGCGCACCAACTCTTCGGTTTTGCGGACCGATAATCCCCGCTTGAGGATTTCGCGGAAGATGTAAAGCTGCTTATCGATTTCAGGAACATTGATCAACGCCCGTGCATGCCCCATGCTGAGCTGGCCGTCACGGATGGCGGCCTGTATGGCAGGAGGAAGTTTCAGCAAACGGAGGTAGTTGGTAACTGTCGATCGGTTTTTGCTTACCCGCTCCCCAAGTTCTTCCTGCTTGAGGTTACATTCTTCAATCATTCGCTGAAAGCTAAGCGCCACCTCGATGGCGTTGAGATTTTCGCGTTGTATATTTTCGATAAGCGCCATTTCCAGCATTTGCTGGTCGTTGGCCGTACGGATATACGCAGGAATTTCAGTCAAGCCTGCAAGTTTCGCCGCACGTAGCCGGCGTTCACCGCTTATTAACTGATATGCGCCCCCTTCGGCCTGCCTTACGGTAATGGGCTGGATAAGCCCCTGCAATTTAATGGATTCCGCCAATTCACGCAGCGCCTCCTCATCAAAATCCGTCCGTGGCTGGAACGGATTGATGGCGACTTTCGAAATACTTACCGCGCTGATTGTGCCCGGTGCTTTCTGCGAGGAGGGCACTTCCGTGACGCTATTTTCAGATGGCCGCTTGATGACCTCTTCCGAATCATCGAGCAATGCACTCAGTCCCTTGCCCAAGCCTATTTTCCGTTGTTGTGCTGCCATGTTATTATTTTATACGCTTACTTGTTCTTGTTGCTCTTTGTTGAGGTTGTTTTTTTGAAGTATCTCGCGGGCCAGGTTGAGGTAGTTTATGGCACCCTTGCTATTGGCATCGTGCATGATAACGGCGATACCAAAACTGGGAGCTTCACTCAGCCTCGTGTTGCGCTGTATGATGGTGTCGAAGACCAGTTCGTTGAAATGTGTTTTCACTTCTTCAACGACTTGGTTAGATAGGCGCAGACGCACATCATACATGGTCAGGAGGATCCCTTCTATTTCCAGCGCGGTGTTCAGCCGGTTTTGTACGATTTTAATGGTATTGAGCAATTTGCCCAGCCCTTCCAGTGCAAAGTATTCGCATTGCACGGGAATGATGACGGAGTCAGAGGCTGACAGCGCATTGATCGTGATTAACCCCAATGAGGGCGAACAATCGATCACAATGAAATCATACTCGTCTTTTACCTGCTCCAGTATCCTCCGCATTTTAAATTCCCGCTCATGCAGGTTGATCATTTCGATTTCAGCACCTACCAGGTCAATATGAGCCGGCAGCAGATCAAGGTAGGGTGTATCGGTTTGCTGAATAGCTTCATGCGGATTGAGGTCGTTTATCAAGCACTCATAAACGCTTGATTTAATGGTTCGTGGGTCGAATCCGATGCCAGACGTGGAGTTTGCTTGCGGATCCGCATCCACCAGCAATGTTTTATATTCCAGCACGGCCAAGCTGGCTGCTAGGTTGATGGAAGTGGTCGTTTTGCCTACTCCCCCCTTTTGATTAGCTATTGCAATGATTTTGCCCATGAGTCTTAAAATTTACGCTATCGCTCCGTACCCCCAAAAGTATCCAATAATTTGTACTTTTGGGCATTCCAGCAGTACGATTGCGAGCGGCTAAGATACGCTTTTTAATTTAATCCATCATGACTACGATCATATCCGGAACAAACCGTCCTCATAGTAATACGTTAAGGTTGGCGAGTTATTATCAACGCCAACTCATGCAAAAAGGAGTAACGGCACATATCCTGTCGCTCGCTGATATTTCGACTGATTTTATTACGGCAAGTATGTATAAAATCAGGAGCGAAGCGTTTGTGCCTTTCCAAGAACGGATCAATGCGACGGAGAAATTTATATTCATCATCCCCGAGTACAACGGAAGTTTTCCAGGTATCCTCAAAACTTTTGTGGATGCCTGTAAGTTTCCCGATAGTTTTTTCAATAAAAAAGCGGCATTGGTGGGGCTATCCAGCGGGAAGTACGGAAATATCAGGGGAGTGGATCACTTCTCGGGTGTCTGCCACTATGTGCGCCTGCACGTACTGCCACTCCGCATACATATTCCTCATATTTTCAGCGAATTCGATGTTGATGGCAACCTTTTTAAAGAAGATACGGTGCGGTTTACCGACGAACAGATCGAGGAGTTTATACGGTTTTGACAAAAAAGCTCCATAGGAGGTCAAATCCTATGGAGCTTTTTTCCGGCAGAAGCGGCTTGTATTATTTCAGTTCTTCGTCACTGATTTCACCGTTGATGACCACTTCCTTGGTAACCGCTTTCAGCGGCATGGGTACCATTTGGTTCACAATCGTAATGGTCTCAGGCAATTGGATGCCTTCATATGTGGCATAATTGTCTACTGTGATTTCGCCGGACAATGGGCTTTCTGTTTTCAATTTGAGGCCCGAAGCCACGCTGAAGTACTCGGTAGACGTATTGGTGCCCTGGGTTACTTTTACCTTGTAGGCATCCTCTTCATTGACCTTACTTATCCCTTCCAGTTCAAGCGTTACGCCTTTCGCTTCGTAGGTCAGTTCAGGAAAGATTTCCAGCAGTGCTTGGTATACCGCCGCGGCCTCGGCCGGAAGCTCTTGCGTTTGTCCCTGCGCCGAAAGGGATACGCCGTCTTTGGTGACCCGCACCTTGGATAGTGTCTGCGCACCCAGCTTAGTATTCTGCACGGCAACGCCCTTGTTCTTATCCACCAGTTGCTCGATGGTGATGGCCCTCCCTTGTATCTCAGCCTCGCTGATTAGTCTGATGCTGTTCATGGCCGTCAGTTTTTCACGGCCGCCGATGGCGTCGATGTATTTCTTCACGATGCCTTCGGGGGTGACACTGGCATCAGTAACTTCCATTTTCACTTCAGGGTCGCCGGTTACCGTGTAAAACTGTACCTCACCAAACCGTTTCATCTTGTCGGCGAAGTCGTCCGTTTTTCCTACGACCGTGATCTGCAGGTCATTTCCACGCACATATTTTGCAGCAATGTTGTTGACCTGTTCGAGGGTAAGCGCATCGAGATTTTTCAGGTAATTTTTATAATAATCTTTGGGCAGTTTTTGCAACTCCGTGTTGATGGCAAAGTTGGCGATGGTTGCAGGCTGTTCGAGAGATCTTCCGAAGCTGCCTGCCAAAGCCGCCTTGGCTAAATCGAGCTCCTCCTGTGTGATGGTTTTTTCATTTAACCTTTTCAGTTCATGGATAAATTCCTGCGTGGCGCTGTCGGTCACCGCGGTGCCCACGCTGGCGCTGGCATTGATGGTAGCCACTAACCTTTCCGGATTGATACCGCCATAGGCCCCGTAGGTGTATCCCTTTTCTTCACGCAGGTTGAGGAAAAGGCGCCCGGAGGAGCCGCCACCCAGCACACGCCCTACCACGCTGGCTGCGATTACATCGGGATTGTTAGGCTTCAGGTCAAGCGGATAGCCGACATTGATGACCGACTGGGCGCTCACCGGGCGGTTTACCAATACAACTTTATTTCCAGCAGGAGCTTTAGGCGCCGGCCATTCGTGCCTGGGAACCTCACCCTTTTGCCATTCAGCGAAGTACTTGTTTACAAGGTTTTTGGCTTCAGATACCGTGATGTCACCCACGATGGCCAAATACGCGATGTTGGGTCTGAAATACGTTTGGTAATACTGCCTGAAGTCTTCCACGCGAAGGTTTTCCACGGTTTTTTCAGTTTCCGTTTCCCCATAGGGATGGTCTTTGCCGTACATTGCGGCGTTCCGCACCACGTTGATGATGCTGTTTGGATCGTCCTTAGCAGCCGCCAGTGCCGAAATAGTCTGTTTTTTGAGCTTATCGAGTTCGATTTGGGGAAATGCTGGATTGAAGAGCACGTCTGCAAACAGTTCGAGCAGCTGGTCGTTGTATTTCTTCAGTGACGAGGCGCTGGCTGAAGTCGATGAGGCGCTGATGCGCGCACCGATCCGATCGATAGCTTCGTCGAGTTCGTCTTTATTGCGGGCGCCGGTGCCGCCCATTAGCATATCACCCATGAGGGAAGTGAGGCCGGCTTTATCTCCTTCAAGTATCGGATCGCGATCCAGCACAAGCGAGTAAGTGACGCGGGGGAGCTTATGGTTTTCCACAACGAACACCTTCAAGCCATTGGCTAAGGTGAATGAGGCCGGTTCACCGATGTTAATCTGCGGGGCAGGGCCCGGATCCGGGTATTTGCTTCGATCTACCTGAGCGATGGCTACGGTGCAGGAGCCAATAAATGTCAGTAAATATATGCTGATTTTCTTCATGTCATTGATTCTTTAGCGTGCAATTAGGGGTTATTGTTTCGGTTCTTCTGATTTCGGGAGGTAGTGCAGCACGACGCGCCCTTCTTTTCCAAGGTACCGCTGAGCAACCCGCTGAATGTCTTGGCGTGTCACCTTGTTGTACTTGTCCATCTCCCTGTTTACCTCGTCGGCATCACCGAAGAACGTTTTTGCCTCCGCTAGGCTTTGTGCGATACCAGCCACTGAAGCACGGCTGTTCACCACGGAATTTTCGGTCTGAGCTTTTAATTTCTGAAAATCATCTTCCGAAATGCCGTTGGTAATTAGTTTATTGATTTGTTCGTCAATGGCGTGCTCCAGGCTGTCCGCGGCGACTCCCATGTTGGCTACACCAAATGCCAGAAACAGTCCGCCGTCTTCCAGATCGAGTGGAAATGCCTGTATGACTATTGCCTTTTGCTGGTTGTCTACGATTTCTTTGTTAAGCAGGGAGCTTTTGCCGCCCGCGAGGTAGGTGGAGAGCATATCAAGTGCAGGGCTATCCGCATGTTTCTTGGGCGGTAAGTTGTATGCCTGGATGACCGCAGGCAGTTGGATATTGTCGTACACCACGTCACGGATTTCCTGCGTACGCTTGGGCTCGGTTACATTCGGGCGGCTGATGGTGCCGGTGCCTTTGGGTATTTCGGAAAAATACGTTCTGATCCACGCTTCGGTCTGCCCATAGTCGATATCACCCGCGATTGTCAGCACGGCGTTATTGGGTACATAATACGTGCGGTAAAATTGCATGAACTCGTCCAATGTTGCCGCGTCCAAGTGCTCTGTAGAGCCGATGACCGTCCAGTTATAAGGATGCACTTGATGCGTGCGTTTGAAGGTTTCCAGCAATATAGTACCATAAGGCCTGTTGTCGTAAGACTGCTTCTTTTCTTCCTTGATGACGCTGCGCTGGGTGGCGATACCGGTGGAGTCGATTTTGGCATGTAGCATGCGTTCGCTTTCCATATAGAGCGCTGTTTCCAGGTGATTGGATGGCACCACTTCATAGTAATACGTGACGTCATTGGACGTAAATGCGTTGAGTGTGCCGCCGATGGATTCGATTTTCTTCATATACTCGCCCCGGCCAATGTTTTCCGTGCCTTCGAAGAGCAGGTGTTCAAAGAAATGGGCAAATCCGGTGCGATCCGGCTTTTCATTTTTTGAGCCGACGTGATACATTACTGATACCGCCACGATTGGTGTGGTATTATCTTGGTGCATCAGTACGGTGAGCCCGTTGTCCAACTTGAATTCCTTGAATTCAATGTGGTTCTGTGCCCTTGAGACCACTGTGGTACAAACCAACAGGCCGGCAAAAGCGGTAATTGACAAAAGTTTTTTCATTATGTGTACTGTATGGTTAACGAATTGTGCGTTGATTAAACCTATGCAAGTTTACCATTATTGGATGAAAAACCCATCTTGTTGTTACAACTTTCCTACAAACCACCGGTTGTAGGAGCTGGCCTTTAGTTTGTAATCTCGATTTTGCCACGTATTGTCCACCTATTCGCCACGTATTATCCACGTATTATCCGCCTTCCTTAGGTCTTGAATGGGTGAGGTTAGGGTTAACAATCCCTCAGGCATCGAGGCGCTGAGCCGCTGTCTTATCATGAGGGTATAAGGGCTTAAGCGGTTTATTCCAGTAATATATAAACAATAGGGCGCCAACGGCATAGCACACCATATCCCAAACATCCGCCGTGAATCGTGCGCTCCAGCGGGGTAAAAGGTGTTCAGCAAAAACACTGGCCAAGGCAAGGATGATCAGGATATGCAGCGGATGCAGCACATGCGCGCCGCCCTGCGCGAAAATCGCCCGCCGCTCCCAAAGTACCAGATGCAAGAGGATAGGCATGAACAGCAGCGCATCCAAATAGTTATCCGCCAACGGCAGTGATATAGCCAGTATCTTTTGGGTCAACTGGTGCGCGAAAGCCAACACGAGCAGCGTGACAAACCAGGGCTTGGTCAGCATACGCATGGTCAGTTGTAATGTGGTTTGCTTCATAACGCAATCAGAAATATCAGCAGAAAAGCCACCAGCAATACGGGTGAGCACGCCACGAGCAGGAGCACTATAGGGATCTTGCCGATAGTCTTTAGCGTTTGCATGCTCCAATGATCGTCGGGCGATGGCTTCAACCATTCGACGAAATCAGTAAAATGCCGCTTTATAAACACCCTGATTTCTTGGCGATAAGTTTGTTTTGGCGCTGAGTTATTGTTATTTTCCAAATGCTTTGCTTGTCTGTTGCTTCTATCCAAACGTAGTAAAGTTGGCGAACAAAAGCAAATCGAGGAAATATATGTGCTTGAATTTGCAACATTTTTGTGGAGTAGCGCAATTGTATAGTAAGCTTTGCTTAGTTTAGGAGCAATAAGTATATAGTAACCTTAAATCAACAAAAATTATGAAGAGAATTGCTACCCGTTTTATATTGAGCGGCATTATGCTGTCGGCTCTGACGGTGCTTTTCCAGCATTGCAGTGATCCTGAGACAAAAATCAGGGCAGAAGCTGATGCTATCCATGCTGCTGCATTGACTTTGGATACCCATTGCGACCTACCTATGCTCATGCATTCGCGCCCCGATTTCGACCTAGCTGAAGCACACGACCCTCATACTTCAGGATCCAAAGTGGATTTTCCACGCATAAAGAAAGGTGGGATGGATGCCATGTTTTTTGCAGTGTATCTTGGCCAAGGGCCGCGCACACCCGAAGGATACGCGGACGCAAAGCGCCGGGCACTGGAACTCTTTGATATCGTGCATGGCATCGCGAATGATCACCCCGATATCGCCGGATTGGCAACTACGCCCGAAGATGCCGTGGCGCTGAAGCGGGCCGGTAAGTTTTCGGTGTTTACGGCCGTGGAAAACGGCTGGGCCATCGGTAAGGATCTTTCCCTGCTGGAAACCTACTATGAGCTCGGTGCACGGTATATGACGCTGTGCCACACGAGCAACAACGATATCTGTGATTCTTCGACGGACAGCGTGGAACATGGTGGTCTCAGCCCGTTCGGCATTGATGTGGTCCGCGAGATGAACCGGCTCGGCATGATCGTCGACGTGTCGCATATCTCAGATGACGCTTTCTGGGATTGTATCGAGTATTCGGCCGCACCGATCGTAGCGACGCATAGCTCGGCAAGGGCACTGTATGACCATCCGCGGAACCTGTCTGACGAAATGATCAGCGCGTTGGCTCAAAAAGGCGGCGTGGTGCAGATGAACATGCTGAGCGGCTACCTGAAAGACCGCAATCCCGAACGGGCCGAGGCGCTGCAGGCGCTGCGTGCCAAGTATCCGCGTGGCGTGGAGCTGACGGAAGAGCAGCGGGCGGAGCGCGCCGCAGCGCTGAAGGAGATCGACGAGCGCTACCCTGAAGAGCTGGCTACCCTGCAGCAGGTGGTTGATCACATTGACCACATCGTGAAACTGGTAGGAGTGGATCACGTAGGCATAGGTCCCGATCTGGATGGTGGCGGTGGTGTTGAAGGAATGTTTGACGTGAGCGAAATGGGCAATATCACCTATGAACTCGTGAAGCGGGGGTACAGCGAGGACGATATCAAGAAAATCTGGAGCGGCAACTTCTTCCGGGTGATGAAAGAAGCACAGCGCGTGGCAGCCGAGTGGTCATCTTAGCGCTGTCTTCATCTATTGGCTTTTTTTTTGTACGGTTGCATAACCGAAGCATAGATTTCCACAAGTAAGGCTTTGTTTTTATCCGCGGTATAGTGAAGCTCATAGGCTTGCCGGGCCCGGCTTGCCATATCGGCCCGTGTGGCAGGGGCTGATTGCAGCCAATGTTGCACCTTTTCGCGCAGCGCCTGCGCGTCACCCGGAGGGAAGCGGTATCCCGTCTGTCCATCTGCCACCATGCCCTGCATGGCACCCAGATCGCTGGCGATTACCGGCGTGCCTGCAGCAAAAGCCTCCAGCAGGGTCATGGGCATGCCCTCGTACCAGATGGACGGAAATATCAGGGCCGAGCAAGCAGACAGCTCACGGCGGATTTCCGTAGGGTTGAGGGAACCGAGGTAAGTGATGTTGCTTTGGGTGCCGGCGGCATCGATCACCCGTTGGCGCAGCGGACCATCCCCGGCGATGCGCAATAGGCAATCCGTGCCGCTGAAGGCCGCCAGAAGCACTTCGATGCCCTTTTCCGGAGCGAGGCGGCCGATAAACAAGAAGTACCCGCCGCGCGCTGAAGCGGTTGCTTGCCCGGCTGTCACGAAGTTTGGCTTAACGATGAACTGATCCTCGGGCAACCCCAGTGTCGATTCGGCAAACAGCTGTCTGGCAAAGGCCGTCAGTGCAATGTAGCGGTCTACCATGCGCCAGGTGCCGGCTTTTTTATGCAGCCAGACCGTGAACGCCAGCCAGAACGTCTTGAAGACGGAATGGCTGTGCACGCCCAGGCGCACTGCGTTCCAGGGAAAAACAGCGCGCAGGCTGTCGGTAAACAGCCGGCCGTTGTGGAACAGTGTCGCCGAAGGACAGAGCAGCCGGTAGTTATGCAGGGTCATGACCACCGGTATGCCATGCCGCTTGGCAATGCGTATGGCTATCGGGCCGATGGCATAATGCAAGTTGTGGATATGGATGACATCCGGCCGGTGCCGCCTGATCGCCCGTTTCAGCCGATGCCCCGCCCATACATTCCAGGGTGACCACAGCGTCTGCCAGGCGCCGCGCCATCCCGTTCGGTTCCTGGACGTGAGCGTCTCAACCGCCGCGACGGATGAAAGCAGCGTCCTTTCCTGTTCGAAAACGACATCTTCACCGCCGGGGCGCTGATAGTGATTATGGATGATGAGTATGCGCATGGATCAACAGGAGCGAATGTAGGCAAAGCTCTGGTTTATTCAAAAGATTGATGACCGATGTTGGTGGTTTAACCTTAAATCTGTAATTTTATCGCATCATCTTAACATGGCCGTCAAACGAAACCACTACCTATGGAGAGACGATGCTTGGATTGCGGAAAACTACTCATCGGCCGGGCCGATAAGAAATTCTGCGATGATGCATGCCGCAGCAATCACAACAACCGGCGGAACAGCGAAGAGAACAGCTACCTACGGAGAGTAAACCACATCCTCAAGCGCAACAGGAAAATACTCGAGACACTCAATCCGGCGGGTAAGACGAAGGTGAAATGGCTTTCGCTCGTACAACAGGGGTTCAATTTTGACTACATTACCGATATGTACGAGACGGGCAAAGGCACCCAGTATCGATTCTGCTATGAATATGGATACCTATTACTTGAAAATGATGATGTGCTGTTGGTGAAGCGCAACGGTTAGGCCCGCGCCAGTATAATGCCGTTATTTAGCCACGATCACCTTCGGTCCCCGCTCTTCCAGCTCCTTCACCATGCTTTCCGGCGCACCGCCGTCCGTTACGATATACTGTACCTGTTCCAGTTCGCATATTTTTGCGATGCCCCGTTTCCCGAATTTGGAGCTGTCGGCCAACACGACAACAATCTGCGAGGTGTTGATCATTTTCTGGTTGATGTTGGCTTCGGTGAGGTTGCTGATGGAGAACCCGAAGTCAAGATCGACGCCATCCACCCCGATGAACAACACCCCGCATGACACACGGTCAAGCATGTATTCGACATATGATCCGGCTACTGACGACGAGCTCGGCCGGATCAATCCTCCCAATTGCAGCACTTCAACATTAGGCCGGTTGCACAGTTCCATGGTAACCTTTACCGCCGGGGTGATGACGGTGAGCGGGTTGGCCGGATGCAGGTGGTGCGCAAATTCAAACGCAGTGGTGCCGGAGCCGATGATGATGGCATCGTTCTCGCCGATCAGCTTGACAGCAGCCTGCGCGATTTTCTTTTTTTGCTCGGCATTGATGGTCGCTTTTTCATAGATGGGCCTGTCGATCGTATAGGGATTGGTGAGCGAAGCCCCGCCACGGGTGATGAAAATAAGCCCTTTGTCCTCCAGAAACTTAAGGTCTTTGCGGATTGTAACACCCGACACCTGCGTGAGATCGATCAGTTCGGGGATGGTGATCTGCCCTTTATTCTTGAGCCGCTCAAGTATAAACTGGTGCCGTTTGGTGATGTTCTTCATGTTTAACTAACGTTAATTTACCTTTAATGGAGCGCATTCGGATCGCTTACTGCAATGTTAGGTGATTTTGCTGATATATGGAAGAAAATGATGCATGTTGCTGCAAACCGGAAGCCAATCAGCAGTTTATTTGTGTTAATAAAACTTTATTTCAATATTATTTTTTGTTTTATTTTGTTTTTAAATATTTTATTCACTTAAATTTGTGGTGTTATAAACCTTAAAATTTAATCCATGAGTTGAAAAATCCGCTCATTATTTGAACGGAGTCCGTAATGGGCGTTATACAGCAAGTCAAGGAGTCAAAGAACGAATATTCAACATGTATTCACTTATAAAACAATGGCAAAACAAATTTACTATTTATTGATGTCGTGCCTGTTGCCGGCCGGGATGGCGCTTGCACAGCAAAACCAGCTGAGGGGGACTGTTTCTGATACGGAAGGGCATCCGATTCCTGGTGTTTCCATTTCTATCAAAGATAGCCCTAATCGAGGGGCTGCCTCCGCGGATGATGGCAGTTATTCGCTGATGATCAATAATAGAGAAGTTGTGGTATTCAGGATAGTTGGCTATGACACCAGAGAAATCCGTTACACCGGCGGGTCAAAAATGGATGTTACACTCCAGCTTCAGCAACAGGACATCGACGAAGTGGTTGTGACAGCGTTAGGTATTCAGCGTGAAGAAAGGTCGCTCGGTTATTCCGTGACGAAGGTAAGTGGCGAATCCATCAGCAATGTGGCGCCAAATAACTGGCTCAACGGACTAGCGGGTAAAGTGCCGGGATTGCAGATGTCCTCATCAGGTGGCGGGCCGGGTGGGTCTGTCCGTCTGGTGCTCAGGGGGCAAAACTCGATCGACCTCAGCAAGGGCGAAGCGTTGCTGGTGGTTGACGGCGTCCCCGTAAATAGCGGGATGTCCGGCAATGGCAGCAATGCGTATAATCCTTCCGGTGAGCCATCGATCGACTATGGCAATGCGGCTAGTGAGATCAATCCGGATGACATCGAGAGCGTAACGGTATTGCGGGGGCCGGCTGCTGCTGCGTTGTATGGATCGCGTGCGGGTTCAGGTGCGATTGTTATCACCACTAAAACCGGTTCTAAACAAGCCAAGATAAATATTTCTGTAAATTCAAATGCGGTTTTCGATCGTGTGCTCAACTGGCCTGACTACCAGTATGAGTATGGTGAAGGGCAGCGGTCATATGCTGCGCACACGTATTACTCGTATGGTGCATCCGCTGATGGGCCCAATACGCGGAGTACCCATACATGGGGCCCCAAATTCGAAGGCCAGTTGTTTTATCAGTATGACCCAGTCACCCAAGGCCAGGGAACGGAAAGGACGCCCTGGGTAGCCGACCGTAACTACGTAAAAGGATTCTACCGAACTGGAGCAACGTATACCAATACCATTACACTTGATGGGGGGAATGCAACTAACAGTTTCAGGGCTTCATTTACGAACCTGGAGAATGAATACATCATTCCGAATACCGGGTTTTCGAGAAACACCTTTTCCCTGGCCTCTACGCATAATCTGAACAAACTAAATTTCCGTACAAACCTGAACTACATGAAACGGAAAAGCGACAATCTTCCGTCCGCAGGATACAGTGCGAGGTCAATTTCGTATTCCCTGATGTGGTCGGCGCCCAACATTCCCATTGACTGGTACCGGGATTATTGGAAACACGGGAGGGAAGACGTTGAGCAGAATAGCTTTTACAATGCCGGTGATGATAATCCGTTCATGAAAATATACGAACAGCTGAATACCATGGACCGGGACCGCATTTACGGCAACGTTTCGGCTACCTACAGCTTCACGGACAAGCTGAGCTTGATGGTGCGTTCGGGGATTGATATGGGGAATAACTTTCGGACAACAAGACGGCCCTATAGCTCGGTGAGCGCTGTAACCGGAAGCTACCGGGAGCAGGAGACGTATGAGTTGGAGATGAATAACGACTTTCTACTAAGGTATGATGATGACTTGGCAGATGACTGGACGTTGTCGCTGTCAGCTGGTGGAAACGCGATGAACCGCCTATGGAAAAACAATAGTGCACTGGCCGAACGGCTCAACTATCCGGGCTTATACACGCTGGCCAATTCAATGGACCGTGTTTTTACGAATAATCTCAACTACCGTAAGGTAGTCAACAGTTTTTACGGGCTTGGCCAGGTAGGGTATAAAAACTTGTTTTTTATCGATGTAACGGCGCGGAATGACTGGTCAAGTACATTGCCGCCCGGCAACAATTCCTATTTCTATCCTTCCGTCAGCGCGAGTCTGATCGTCACGGATCTATTTGATCTCTCTGCCATCAGGCCGCTGTCTTACCTGAAAGTGCGGGCATCTCTCGCTCAGGTGGGCAACGATACGGATCCTTACCTGACGGCTAAATACTATTCCGCAAATGCCATCGGGGGAAGCTACTCCAATCCGACGGTGCTCCCGAACATTGAGCTCAAGCCGGAGATGATCACCACCCGGGAAGTGGGCCTGGATATGCGTTTCTTCGGCAACAGGTTGGGCCTGGATGTGACTTACTACAACTCCGATGCGCGCGATCAGATCATTCAGATACCGACCGATCCGTCGACCGGATTTTCGCAGCGGGCTTTCAACGCCGGTTTGGTGAATAATTATGGGTTGGAGATCGGGGTTACGGCCTCGCCGTTCAAACGTAGCGATGGGCTGAATTGGACGGTCAATGCGATCTGGTCTGCCAACCGGAATCGGGTGCTTGAATTGTCTGACGGTGTGGAATCCATCATCCTGTCTCGTGGGCCGCGGGGCTTTGTGCAGGCTTCCGTAGGCGGGACACTCGGCGATATTTATGGTGGTGGACTGCTCAGAAATGAAGAGGGTCAGGTTATTTTTGACGCGCAGGGCTACCCGATGCTGGATCCGGAGCTGCGCTACCAGGGTACAGCCGTTCCTAAGTGGCAGGCAAGTCTAAATAATAGTTTTTCATATAAAAATATCAGTGTCAGTTTCCTGCTGGATGGCAGGCTCGGTGGTAAAATGTACTCGCTCACCCACTCGATGCTGGCGTATAGCGGCAAACTGACCAAAACGCTGCCGGGCCGTTACAACGGTTTGATCGGCGAAGGGGTGCAGCTGAATCCTGATGGCACTTACCGGCCGAACGACGTGGTTACCGAAGAGATTTCACTTTACTACGATCGGCTTTACCAACGGGATAACGTGGAGATGAATACATTCGACACCTCCTTTCTTAAGCTGAGGGAGGCACAGCTGCGGTTCAGCCTGCCGGCTAAATGGACGCAACAGTGGGGTTGGCTGCAGAATGCATCGATTGGCGTTTTTGGTCGCGACCTGTTTATGATCACCAAATTCCCGGCATTCGATCCGGAGGTCGCTACGCTGAATAACGGGATCATAGAGCCCGGGTTCGAAACCGGCCAATTGCCGTCTACGCGTTCCTTCGGCGCTAATCTTAAGGTTTCATTTTAATATTGAATCGGTATGAAAAGCAAAATATTCACATTGGTAACCAGTCTTTGCCTCTGCATGTTTTCATCATGCGACAAAAATTTTGAAGCGATCAATACGGATCCTAACCGGTTGGAAAGCGTGCGTCCTGAAACCCTGTTGGCGCCCATTCTGCTCAACTCAACAAACGCGCTGTTAAGCAGGAGCCATCGAATCAACCATGAATTGATGCAATATAGTGTCCAGATCAACGTGATGCAGGAGTTCCATCGTTATGTTTTTAGGGCAACGGAGTTTGATTATATGTGGAACCATTTATACCGCTGGGCAGGCAATGCAAGTGACATGTACAACTTAGCGAATGACATCGGTGACCGGAACAATATGGCAATCGCGTTGATTGTGAAGGCTTGGCTGATGGCGGCTTTGACAGATATCTACGGCGATATTCCGTATAAAGATGCTTTCAAGGGAGCTGAAAAGGTCTATTTCCCATCGTTTGACGAGCAGCGCGATATTTACGCCAGTTTGTTGGATGAGCTGGAAGAGGCCAATGGATTGATCGACGTAAATGCGACGTATAATGCCGCTAATGATCCGCTGTTCGGTGGCAACCTGCTCAAATGGAAGAAGTTTTCCAATTCGTTGCGGCTGAGGTTTCTCGTCAGGGTTTCGAACCGCAGCGAGATGGACGCGCCTGCCCGCATCAATGAGCTGTTCGCGGATCCCGCTACCTTTCCGATCATGGCTTCCAGTGATGATGGGGCGGTGTTTAAATACACGGGGGTAAATCCCTACGTCAACATTCTGTTTCAGCTTCGGGATTTCGACTTCAGGGGAGACCGGCGCATGGGCAGTACGTTTGTGAATTTGCTGAATAAAACTTCCGATCCGCGCCGAGACCTTATCATGTCGCGCAACCGGGTGGGTGAATTCGTGGGTGTTGAAAGCGGTCAGCCCGTTGGGATAACGGCGAGTTTGGCGGACAATGCAGGCGAAGGCACATCCACCTACCTGACCGCATTGCAGGCTGCCAATCAGCCCGCTTACCTGCTTACTTATCCCGAAGTGCTGTTCAATCTGGCGGAGGCTGCGCAAAAAGGATGGATCGAAGCCGATGCAGAATCGCTGTACACCGAGGCCGTGGAGGAGGCGGTCAGGCAATGGGGAATTCAGCCCGCTCCAGAATTTATGGGGGGCACGTATGTTGCTTACAACGGAACGTTTGAACAGCTCATGGAACAGAAATACCTGGCGCTGTTTTTCGTGGGGTTCGAATCATGGTCTGAATATCGGCGGACAGGACTGCCTACACTCTTCAAAGGGACCGGTACAGATAACGGTGGGCGTATGCCAAACCGCTTTGAATATCCGGTCATTGTGAAAGCGACAAACCGAGAAAATGTGGAAGTAGCTGCTCAGCGGATGGGAGGGGATAACCTGAACTCGCCTATGTGGTGGCAATAATCTGATTAATTTAAACAAAAAAGTAATGAAACGAACTTTAATAGCATTATGTGGTGTGTTGGTGATCGCACTGGGATGTGACAAATATAATCCGCAGCCGCCTAACGCCATTCCGAATCCTTACGTAACGATACAGGATATCAGGGAGCTGTACGATGGACAAGATCTGCGAATAACACCGGATATGATTATGAAGGCCAATACCATCATGGGCATTGTTGTTACCGATGCTGCGTCGGGCAACGTAACGCCCGGCGAGGTGGCTGTGCAATATACGTTCCGTGGGTTTACTAGGGGGATTGCGTTGAGGCTGGATGGGCAGGCTGATCAATTTGCGTTGGGAGACTCCATTTCGATCGACGTGAACGGCGCGCTGCTGACTAGACGCAATGGGCCGTTGGCGCTTGAGGAGCTTGATGCGTCGGCCATTGTGAAATTGGGAGTGGCCTCACAGGTTATGTTCAATCAGGTGTCAATAAGCGAGCTATTGGACAACTTTGGCGAATACGAAAGTACGCTGGTGAAGATCGTGGGGGCCAATGTCATCAATGCCTCGGATACCTATCAGGGGAATGTGGTTTTGGATGATGGATCCGGACAACAAGTCGAGCTGTATACCGATCCCGACGCGACCTTTTCCGCGCATACAACGCCGTTTAACGCCGAGTTTTCAGGAATCGCCACGTTGATGGACAAATCCGGGCAGGCCGTACCCGTACTGCGGTTGAGGAACGAGCAGGATGTCCAGAATGCAAGCGGACCGTTGTATCCGATTTGGCCTGAGGCTTTTGAAACAGACTTGGTGAAAAATGCATATGCTGCTGCGGAGCTTGAATTGAGTACAGGAAAGTGGTTGTTTGATGGCGTTACCTTGGTGACCCCAACCGATCTTCGCCGCATTACCGGGATGAAGGGTGTGCAATTCAATCAAAATAACGCCGTGCCGCTTTACTTGCAGATGAATTTCGATCTGCCGGATGGTGCTTCTAAGGTTACGATATATTACGGTTCATACGGTACCGATCCTGGATGCGAATGGCAGCTTGAATACTCCGTAGATCAGGGACAGAATTGGACGGTGGTTGGTGAGCCGGTTGTAACGTCAAATAAAGTCGGGGAGACGGCGACATTTTTAATGGAGATTGATGGGCCTGTACGTTTCAGAGTGCATAAGCTGGCGTTGGGGTCGGGGAATAATGGGCGGATGAATATGGATGACTTTGCGGTTTATAGTAGCTATTAATCACCTAAAAAGTTGTTAAATATTAAATTTTATTATTTTTTATTTAATTGTATTAAATTTTGTTGTTAGGTTTGCTTCATGATTACCAAATAAACCACAAGTTGAGTTATGAATAAGTCGTCCAGTTTAGTAGATAGGTTGGGTCTGCCCAAACCCCTGGCCTGGGGTTACCTCGGCATGATCATCTTTATGATGGGCGATGGTGTGGAGCAGGGGTGGCTGAGCCCTTACCTGATTGAACATGGGCTTTCCATGCAACAATCTGCGTTGATGTTTACGGTTTATGGGATTACGATTGCCATCTCATCATGGTTCTCCGGTGTGCTGGCGGAGGGCTTCGGTCCGCGTAAGGCGATGACGCTGGGTTTGTTGCTGTATATCATCGGCACGCTGGGGTTTGTCGGAATGGGTATGCAGAACCTTGATTATACCGTGATGCTTATTACGTATGCCATCAGGGGTTTTGCTTACCCGTTATTTGCCTATTCGTTTTTGGTCTGGATTACCTATCGTACACCCCAGAACAGGCTCGGGAGGGCCGTCGGTTGGTTCTGGTTTGTATTTACCGGCGGACTGAATGTCTTCGGGGCGTATTATTCCAGTTGGGCCATTGACGCCTTGGGTTACCACAACACGCTCTGGAGTTCGATCTTCTGGGTATTGGTTGGGGCATTCTTTGCGCTGGTGCTGAACCGCGACCGTTTTGTGCCTTCTAGCGATAGGGGGTCAAAGACACGCGAGCTGATCAAGGGGTTGACCATCGCAAGGGAAGAACCCAAGGTACTGTTGGGCGGCATTGTGCGGGTCATCAACACCACGGCGCAGTTTGCGTTTCCGGTGTTTCTGCCTATTTATATGGCTACGCACGGGTTCAGCACAAAGGAATGGTTGCAGATCTGGGGGACGATTTTTACCAGTAACATCGCGTTTAATTTGATTTTCGGCTTTGTGGGCGACCGCTTGGGCTGGCGGAATACCATCATGTGGTTCGGCGGGGTAGGGTGCGGTCTCACCACGTTGCTGTTTTTCTATTCCCCGGTCTGGTTCGGCGGAGACTTCTGGGCGGTCCTGTTCAGCGGGGTGCTTTGGGGAGCCTTGCTGGCAGGGTATGTGCCGCTTTCCGCATTGGTTCCGTCGTTGGTCAGGAAAGACAAAGGCGCGGCCATGGCCATACTTAATCTGGGTGCCGGTTTGCCGGTGTTTGTCGGCCCGGCAATCGTCGGTGCGTTGATTGCGTCGATCGGCGATGAGGGGGTTATTTGGGTGCTGGCTGGGCTATATTTTCTGAGTGCTGTACTCACCCTGTTTATCAAATTGCCCAAGCAGGTGAACGATGAGCCGGTACCGCAGGTAGCGGCCGTAGACTGATTGAAAACGTACCCTGATTACAATATATTTATTACCAAACACTGACATTTTATGAGGATATTGGTCACGGCGCCTTACCATGAAAAAGGAAGAGAGAAATTGGCGCAGCTATTCGGAGAGGTGATCTATCGGCCCTGGAAGCCGCACGGAAGGGGGTATCAGCCTGATGAGCTGATCGGACTGCTCAGCGAGACGCAGGCCGATGCACTGATCACCGAGCATGATGAAGTTACCGAAGGGGTGATAGCCGCTTATCCGGAATTGAAATTTATCGGGGTTTGCCGCGGTACACCATCGAATGTTGCCGTAGAAGAGGCCACCAAACGGGGGATACCGGTGTTCAACACCCCTGCTCGGAACGCACAGGCGGTCGCTGAGCTGTTTATCGCGAACGTGATCACTTTTATGCGAAACACGCTTCATGGCATACAATGGCTGGAGAGCGGCCAGTGGGGAGGAGGTGCGCACACGGCGTACTTGCAGCTCAAGGGGAATGAACTGGCGGGTAAAAAGGTCGGTATGGTGGGGTTCGGCGCCGTCGGACAGACGATCGCCCGGATCCTGCGGTGCTTTCCCTGCGAGATTGCTTATTATGACCCGTATTTCACGTCCGATGATCCCGCTTACGCTAAATCGTCGCTGGAGGCGCTGTTTGAGACGAGCGATATCGTGGCTATCCATCTTCCGGTGACGCCGCAGACGAAGGGAATGATAGACCGTCGGTTGTTATCACGGATGAAGGCCGATGCCATTTTTGTGAATACTGCCCGTGCAGTGGTGGTCAACAGGGATGACCTATTGGACGCTATTGAACATCAACGGATAAGGGGGGCGATTCTGGATGTATTTGACCATGAGCCGCCGGATGAGCAGGACTATCGATTGATACGCCACCCGAATGTGCTGGCCACCCCCCATATTGCCGGGGCAACGCATGAGGTGGAAGACCATCATACCGACATCATGAATAGCTTGTTGGAGGAATTTTTTGTGCAGCATAAAAAAGATATCGGACAATTGGTGAATCGCGATATCTTAGTAGCGAATACATAACACCATACCGTGAAGTCAGCCATCAGTCTATTTCGGAGTCTAGCCCTTGCAGCGGTGTGTTGCATGGGATGTGATCCGGCGGTTACCCTGCCGCACATTGAGGTCTATGCACATCGCGGTTTCCGCGGATTGCATCCGGAAAACACCATTCAGGCGATGAAAAAGGTCTTGCCTTATGGGGCTATCCTGGAGCTTGATCTGGCCATAAGCGCAGACAAGAAAGTGGTCGTCAGCCATGACCCTGTCCTGAATCCGAAAATTACGAAAAAGCCCAATGGCGATCCGTTGACGAAAGATGAACAGTATGTGCTTTATCAAATGGATTATTCGGCGATCCGTCAGTTCGATGTGGGAACAACGCCGAATCCGGATTTTCCGGAACAGGAACGGTATCCGGCATACATTCCATTGTTGAGCGAAGTGATCGATTCGGTCGAGGCGCTCGCGGCCGCTGAAGGTTTTGATCCGCCGCGGTATTTCATGGAAACCAAACTCAACGCGAAAACCGACGGAATACGGCATCCCGGTCCTGAGGAATTTGTTGAACTGTTGATGGAGGTAGTGGATGAAAAAAACATCCGCGATCGCGTTATTGTGCAGTCGTTTGACCCCCGTACGCTTCAGGTCTTGAGGCGGGACTATCCGGAGGTCAAGCTGGCGTTCCTGGCAAGGGCCGGTACGTCCCTAGCCGATAACATGGAATGGCTGGGTTTTACGCCCGATTACTATTCCATCAACGCCGCCTATATCGACTCGGCGCTGGTGAGCGCGTGCGGCACCTTGGATATGGAGCTTATCATAGGTAACTGCAATGATTACGGGGAGATCAAACGCATCTCGGCGCTCGGTGTACAGCGGGTCATTTCGGATTTCCCGATCACAGCGCTGGCAAAACAGCAAACCGATAAGATAGATTGACTACTACATGACAGATAAAAGAAACGCTTTCTTCATTGTGGATGTCGGTACCGGCAATGTCCGTACCGCCGTCGTATCGGCCGAAGGTGACCTGCTGGCCCTGCACCGCGAGAATGTGCGATATGAAAAGGATGACGGCTATCCTGACTCGATTTATTTCGAACCGGACCGGTTATGGGCGCAGATCAAGCAACTCGCCACGCGTACACTCGCTGAGGCTGCTCCGGTGCAGATTATCGCCATTACGGCCACCAGTCAGCGGGAAGGCATCGTTGTGCTGGATGATGCGGGCAAGCCACTGATCGGCATGTCCAACCACGACAACCGCGGGCGCGAATGGGAGTCGCTGATCACTGATAAAGACCGCATTTATGCGCTGACGGGGCGGTATCCCACCGCACTTTTTTCAGCGTTGAAGCTGGTGGGGCTGCGTGAGCGAAAAGCCGACGTATGGACCCGCGCGGCTACGTTTACCAGCATCAGCGATTGGGTGCAGTTCCAGTTTTCCGGCATACTTTGCTACGAGCATTCGCAAGCGTCGGAGACCCTGCTGTATGACGTGAAACGAAAGGACTGGTCTGCCGAGCTTTGCAGGGCCTTTGCGCTGCCGGCCTCCCTGCTGCCGCCGTTGAAATCGTCGGGCGATGTGCTCGGTCAGATCCGGCCGGGCTTGGCGAAAGAACTGGACATTGCCGCTGACGCGGTAGTGGTGGTGGGCGGAGCCGACACCCAACTGGCTGTCCACAGCATCAAACCGGACACGGGTGACGTGGTGATTGTATCCGGCACGACGACACCGATCATCAAGATGGTCGATTCGTATGTCACGGACACTCGCCAACGTACATGGACCGGCCGTCACATCGATGCGGATAGCTTTATGCTGGAGGCCAATGCCGGCGTCACAGGACTCAACTATCAGCGGCTTAAAGAAATATTCTATCCGAATGAAAGCTATGAAGTCATCGAGCGTGAACTGGATGAAACATCGTATTCGCAGTGCGTGGCATCCCTGGGGTCGCTGATAGCCGATGAAGACACCCCGCTCATCAAGGGTGGATTTATCTTCAATGCGCCGGTATCGCACCAGCTGACCCGGGGCGGGTTCGTGTTCGCCATCCTGTGGGACATTGCGTGCAGTATCTATGAGAACTACAAGGTGCTGGACGGTGTTTCGGGACATGGGCGCGACTACATCTGGGCCTGCGGCGGCGGTGTGCAAAGCCGGAAGCTCCGGCAGTTTATCGCCAACCTGACTAACAAAAAAATACGGATCTGTAATACGTACCGGCAGTCATCGGTGCTTGGCGGGGCGTTTATCTGCGCCGAAGCGGCTGGCCTGCAAGGTGCTATGCCGCAAGTGCAGGAAGAGGTGTCCCCCGAAAACCGCGGGCGTTTTGTGGCGCTGTATGAAGAGTGGAAGCGTGCGCGGCAGGCATTCAGGCAAATCAAGTGAAGATGCAGCGGAGTTTCATCGGCATTGATGTGGGTACCCAAGGTGTACGCGCGGCGTTGGTTACCGCGACCGGGCGGGTACTGGGAGAGGTTTCACGGAAGTTCGCACTGACGTCTGACTCGCGTATGGAGCAGTCGCCCGGGCGCTGGTGGGCCTGTGTCGTGGGCGTGATGGATGAACTGTTCAGCGGGCTGCCGGACCGGGCTTACCTGGACGCGGTATCGGCCATCGGCGTGGACTCGACGTCCGGAACCGTCATCCCCCTCGACGGAGCCAACCGGCCGCTGCATCCGGCGCTGATGTACAGCGACCTGCGGTCTGCGGATGCGGGGCGTCAGTGCCGCGCTTTGGCCGAACGGTTTTTGAGCGAAGGCTACATAGGATTCAACGCGTCCAGCGGGCTTTCCAAGATGGTGTGGTTCGTTCAATCGTATCCCGAAAAGGTGCCTGCCATCCGGAAATGGGTACATGCCGCCGACTACATCACGGGAATGCTGAGTGGCCGATTCAATGTGACGGATTATACCAACGCGCTCAAATCCGGATACGACCTTAACAACGGCGCCTGGCCGGATTACCTGACGGAACACCTGCCGTTGAAGCGGGATTGGTTTCAGGAGGTGGTGCCTTCCGGTACGCCGGTTGGTCCACTTCGGCAGGAATTGGCTGAACGATGGGGACTGCCGCATGTGGAGGTGACCGTAGGGATGACCGATGGCTGTGCATCGCAGATCGCATCGGGTGCGGTAACGCCCGGGACATGGAATTCGACCATCGGCACGACTTTGGTTATCAAGGGGGTGACCGAGCGCGCGGTGATCGACCCTCAGGGCCGTCTATACAGCCATCGCCATCCCGATGGGTACTGGATGCCGGGCGGCGCCAGCAACACGGGCGCGGACTGGGTAGCAACCGATTTTGGGACAGCGCTACAGCAGTTGAACGAGGCAGCTGCTAAGCTTCTTCCTACGGGCTTGCTCGCCTGGCCGTTGAAACAACAGGGCGAACGGTTTCCCTTTGTCGCATCAGCAGCCATGGGCTTTGTGCCGGAGGGGCTGGCGCCCGCCGAACGGTTTGCCGCGTGCATGGAAGGTGTTGCCTATATCGAGCGGCTGGCCTACGAATTGATTGAGCAACTTTCCGGCGAGCGGGTCACCGCGGTGTATACCGCCGGAGGCGGCAGCAACAGTGACACCTGGCTCACCATCCGTGCCAGCGTACTGAACCGTCCGATTTATAAGTGTAAGGAAGCCAGCGGGGCGGTAGGGTCGGCCATCGGTGCCGCATCAAGAACGTACTACGGTTCCCTCGTTGAAGCTGCCGCACAGATGACAGCCATCGAACGGGAAGCCCTTCCACAGGCTGCATTGACCGAAACGTATAACATACACTATCACCGCTTTATAGGCGAGTTGAAAAAACGACAATACATCTGACGATGCTAAACGTATATTTGCTCCGACACGGAGAGACCACGTACAATGCCGACGGTAACCGCTACTGCGGAAGAACCGATGCCGAATTGACAGCGAAAGGGATAGCACAGGCTGAACGGGTGGCCGAAGCACTTCACGGCAAAACCATCGATGCGGTGTACGCCTCCCCACTCCAGCGCGCGTACCATACAGCCGAAATCGCTTGTGCCCGCCGTCTGCCGGTGATCCGGGATAATCGCTTGATCGAACTGGATTTCGGCTTGTGGGAGGGCAAGACACGGGAAGAGTTCGTCACGGAAAACCCGGTGCTCTGGGAGGCTTGGCAGGAATCGCCCGACCATAATCGTGCCGGTGGCACGGGGGATACCGCGTCGGAGGTGGTGCAGCGCGTAGACGCGTTCTTTACAGATATGATAGCAAGGTATGACGGACAGACCCTCTTGGTTGTTGCACACAATGGTGTAAACCGGTTGTATCTTGCATGGAAATTGGGAATGCCCCTGAAAAACTACCGACGGATCGTACAGGAGAATTCAGCGGTCACCCTGATCCGCTTCGGCGGTGATGAAGCCTTTTCCTTGATGAAATTGAACGATTAAAAAAATAAAAGTAACACGAAAATATGAGAAGCAATATTGTTGGTCTGGTCTTTCTGGCCGTTATGGTGAGTTCCGTTTCCCTCATTCATGCCCAGGACGCCCAGTTACACCGCTTGGATTTTAAATCGGCCAAACAACTGCATCGATTTTTTAAGTATAAAAGCGGGAAAGCGGTCATCAGCGGTCATCGGGGTACTGTGGAGCTGGGACTTCCTGAAAATTCGATCGCCGGTATGGAGGCAGTGCTGATGCACACGCCGGCCTTTTTTGAGATCGATCCCCGGCTTACCAAGGACAGTATTGTCATCCTGATGCATGACGCCACCTTAGACCGCACAACCAACGGCACCGGCAAAGTAGCAGACTATACGTGGGCCGAGCTGCAGCAACTCCGGTTGAAAGACAAAGACGGCAACCTGACCGAACACCGCATACCGACGTTGTCTGAAGTAATCGAATGGGCAAGGGGCAAAACGGTACTCAATCTTGATCAGAAAGATGTACCGGTGGAGGTCTCCGCTGATCTGATCCGTAAGCACAACGCCTATGCCTTTGTGATGGTGACGGTGCACAGCCCGGAACAGGCGCGGTTTTATCTGGATAAGCATAAACATCAGATGTTATCCGCGCATATCCAAACGCGGGAGAAGTTTGATGCTTACAAAAACGCCCGGATCCCCTTCAATCGGATGATTGCTTATATCGGTCCGCATATCAAGCCCGAAAACCGGGCAATGTACCAGCTGCTGAATCGCGAAGGCGTGATGTGCATGATCTCTTCGGCACCTACCTATGATAAACTGCCCACCAGAACCGAACGGGCAGCGGCATACCGGGCCATTTTTGCTGATGGGGCTTCCATCTTGGAATCAGACCTGCCCATAGAGGCAGGAGAGGCGTTAATTCAGGCAGTTGCAGACGCAACCTAGGAATAGGAAGCGCAGCGAACCGATTCCAGTTGAGGCCCCCGCGCCTTCCCTTCCCATAATTCAGGCAGTTGCAGACGCAACCTAGGAATTGGGAGCGCAGCGAACCGATTC
Organism: Parapedobacter deserti; assembly: GCF_042646065.1. Classification (NCBI taxonomy): domain Bacteria; kingdom Pseudomonadati; phylum Bacteroidota; class Sphingobacteriia; order Sphingobacteriales; family Sphingobacteriaceae; genus Parapedobacter; species Parapedobacter deserti. Next base: position 80,241 of record NZ_JBHRTA010000037.1, on the reverse strand, counting down.
CAGTTGAGGAGCAACTGCCTGAATTATACCTTCCTTTTCTTATCTTTGTCCAATGCAGCGGAACACCTTTGCGGATTTCAACTTCAACAAACAAATCCTAAACGCCATTGAGGACGCGGGGTATACAACGCCGACCCCTATTCAGCAAAAGGCGATACCGCCCATATTAGCAGGACAGGACGTGATGGGCATTGCACAGACAGGAACAGGAAAAACAGCGGCCTTTGTACTTCCCATCCTCATGAAGCTGAAATATGCCCAGGGAAATGACGCCCGTACGCTGATTCTCTCGCCCACGCGTGAACTGGCTATGCAGATTGAGGAAAATATCCGGCTGTTTGCAAAATACACTGATCTGCGCACGGTGGTCCTATACGGCGGGTTGGGACCGAAAACGCAAATCGCCGAATTGGAAAAGGGCGTAGACATCATCGTCGCAACACCCGGGCGGTTCCTAGACCTCTATCTGGCAGGCCATATCGTGACCAAGTCCCTGAATTCATTGGTGATGGACGAGGCCGACAAGATGATGGATATGGGGTTTATCGGGAAGCTGCATCGCATACTGGAAGTGGTGCCTCGCAAACGACAGAACCTTTTGTTCTCCGCTACGATGAGTGAACTCGTGCACAAGATTGCTGGCGATTTCCTGGCTTTCCCAACCATTGTGGAGGTATCGGAGCAAGCCACGCCGGCACAGACTGTCACGCAGAAACTGTATTACGTCCCCAACTTAAAAACCAAAATAAATTTACTGCAGCATCTCCTTAAGGACGATGAAACACTACATCGGCTCATTGTCTTCTGCAAAACCAAAGCGGTGGCAGACAACGTATATCATTTTCTCGAACGTAAATATGGCACGGATAATGTTCGGGTCATCCATGCCAACAAGGGGCAGAATACGCGGATCAATTCCATCAATGCATTCAAAGAAGGAGCCATCCGGATTTTAGTGGCCACGGACGTCGCTGCGCGGGGCCTGGATGTAAGCAATGTGAGCCATGTGATCAACTTTGACGTACCAATCGTCATCGAAGATTACGTACATCGTATAGGCCGGACCGGCAGGGCGTTTCAAACGGGTGATGCCATCACCTTCTGCAACGCCGCAGAGGAGTATTACATCCGAAAGATCGAAAAGCTAATCCGTCAGCAGATTCCCGTGGCAGCAATTCCCGATGGCGTGTTTATTGAAAAGACAGAATTCGAGGAACGGCAGGCCATCGCACGCGAAATCGACGCACAAAAGCGTAAAGACAGTCCGGAGTTTAAGGGAGCTTTCCACGAGAAAAAAGCCAGCAATCAAAAATCGGGGAAACCCCCGCGCAGCAAAAGCAGGCCGACCGGTAACAGCAAACGGGGTCGTGGCAAAAAGAAAACATGAAACTGCCCCGCATCACCCCATTGAATATCGCATCTGCGTTGCTGATGACGAGGCTGTTGTGGCAGATTTTATCAGGCACGATCGGGATTGGAACCATTAGTTGGTTTTTATTACTTTTGTTGATCTTAGTGGTAGCCGACCAGTTTTTCAGGCTCCTACTTCGGAACCTGAAGCGTGTGTGGATCGCGGAAGGTATTTTCGTGGTGCTTGTTACATTGGCGATGTGGATATTGAACGTATGGTAGGAACACAACCTGGATAATGCGGATTGACCAGATGCCCGCAGATGAAAAGCTGTGGAAAACCGCCGCATAAGCGTCATCCGCGCAAAAATTGATAAAAAATGAAAAAAGCAGAAATAAAGCTGACGATCGAACTGGACGATAACAACGTGCCAGACAAAATCACTTGGGAATCAACAGATGGAGAAAACAAAGAGGCCTTGCCTTCCAAGGCCCTATTTTTGGCACTATGGGACCATCATTACAAAAACTCTATGCGTATAGATTTGTGGACCAAGGATATGCCGCTGGATGAAATGAAACGGTTCTTTTACGAAACCCTGCAGACACTGGGCGACACGTTTATCCGCGCATCAGGCGATGATGAGCTAGCTAAAGCGGTGATCGGTGACCTGCGTGACTATTGCGATCACTTTGCCGAAAAAATGGAAGTCACGCAAAAGCAGAATTAGTTAGCGTCAGCTATAAGCAATTCACAGTATAGATAACCATGAACTATTTTTTAGTCAAATCAGAACCTTTCAAGTACAGCTGGACACAATTCCTGAAGGATAAGCAGACCTTCTGGGATGGTGTGCGCAATTACCAGGCCCGCAATACCCTCCAATCCATGAAAAAGGGCGATTTGGTATTGTTTTATCATAGCAACGAAGGCAAGGAGGTTGTCGGCATCGCCAAGGTGGTTAACGAATATTATCAAGATCCAACGACCACGGATGAGCGGTGGGTGGTTGTGGACCTGGCACCGGTAGAGACTTTGAAAAAGCCGGTGACGCTCGAAACCATCAAAGCGGATCCATTGCTGCAAAATATGGCATTGGTACGTCAGGGGCGGCTATCGGTGATGCCGCTGACCCGTGAGGAGTTTGATCGTATTGTCGCATTAGGTGCCAAAAATTCTGTAGATTAGCACCTTTGGAAATTTTATGCAATTACATATGTTGAAAAAATATACCCTATACCGTCCACTGATATGTTTGTTGACAGCAGTCGCAGTATCGTGTAACAACGGATCGACAACGAAAGAGCAAGAAGAAGAGATACACAATGCGGCAACACAGGTTGTTCCTGAAGAGGCTGAAGGCCTGCTCGGGCGTTGGGATCTTACTGTAGATAAAGACGGCAAGAAAGTACCCTCATGGTTGGAAGTCAAATTATCAGGCTTTGATGTACTGGTGGGAGCCTTTGTATCCGATGCGGGAAGTAGCCGCCCAATTTCGAATATCACCCTCCAAGACGGAGTGTTTTCATTCCAGATCCCCCCACAGTGGGAAGGCGGCGGTGGACTGTTTACGATCGAAGGGGAGCTGGCAGGTGAGGGTATAAAAGGGACGATTACGACCAACAAAGGAAATACCTTCCATTTTACAGGTGTGAAAGCCCCTTATCTGGTCAGGACGGGTGAAGTGCAATGGGGCCAACCCATCGATCTCTTCAATGGTAAAGATTTAACAGGGTGGAAACCTTCGGATGATAATAACCAATGGGTGGTGGAAGACGGGATATTAATCAATAAAGCAGTGGGTGCCAATTTGATTAGCGAGCAGCAGTTTGAAGACTTCAAGCTGCTTGCCGAATTCCGCTATGCAGCGGGGGCCAACTCCGGCATTTATTTGCGGGGGCGGTATGAGGTACAGATCGAGGATTCACCAAAAGACAGGCATCCAGGGTCTTTGTATTTCGGTGGTATATATGGCTTTTTGTCACCCAGTGAAATGGCAACTTTGGGGCCGAATGAGTGGAATAAATTTGAGATTACTTTGCGGGGGCGAATGGTCACCATCGTCGCCAATGGAAAAACCATCATCAGCAACCAAGAGATCCCGGGAATCACAGGCGGTGCATTGGACAGCAACGAAGGTGAGCCCGGTCCGATCTACATCCAAGGAGACCATGGACCAGTAGAGTTCCGTAAAATTACCATCATCCCGGCAAAGTAGCATCGCCAAACATTTTTCAGTTGTCTTTGTTGGTTATTTCAAATCACAGACGCTATGACAAGGACAATCGGATTAATTTTGGTAATCATTGGTATCGCGATGCTGGTGTGGACGGGCTTTACGTACACACGTGAAGAGAAAGTAGTTGACATAGGTGCGTTAGAAATCTCTGCCGATAAAAAGGAACGTGTTAACTGGCCGCCGTATGTTGGCGGTGTAATTTTGATCGGAGGCGTGGTGTTGTTGCTGGTGCCGCGTCGGCGGCAGGCATAACCGAGTATCGCTGGCGTAATTTCTCGTACGCTAGCCTTAACATCTTCCAATGGGTGAGCGCTGCGGTCATACGCAGCGTTTGTATGGTAAGGTAACTACTCGGTTTACCTTATTCTTTCACCACTTCCCTAAATAGGTTTTGCAGCTCTTTGGCGTCTTTCGGTTTGAGCTTGCCTGCAAGCACCAGCCTAAGTTCTCTCCGTTGCAGCGCTTCGTTGTAGAGTTTTTTCTCCTCATCAGTCTCCGGTATCAACTTGGGGACAGCGATATTACGCCCATCCTGATCAATGGCTACAAACGTGTAAAATGCCTCATTGGATCTTACTTTGGTGCCGGAAGGGATGTTTTGCGCCGAAACAATCAAATGTACCTCCACAGAAGTGTTGAAGGCCCGGGTTACTTGTGCCTCGATGCTGATCACATCTCCCAATTTTACCGGATGTCTGAACGATACATTATCGACCGAAGCCGTTACCACGATGCGGTTGCTATGCTTTTGGGCTGAGATCGCTGCAGCGATGTCCATCCAGTGGAGCAGGCGGCCACCCATGAGGTTGTTGAGTGTATTGGTGTCGTTGGGCAGCACCAGTTCATTCATGATGGTATATGATTCGCGCGCAAACTTCTGGGTCATGGTGCAAAGATGTTATTATTTTTTGTCTTTTCTTCCTATTTCGCCGTTCGGAGTTGCCGGTCTACCAGTGCCAATCCCTCGGCAAATGAATGAGGTTCATAACCCAATACGGTACGTGCCTTGTCAAGGATAAAACCCGTACGTGGCGGCCGTGGTGCTGCCTGACTCAATGTTGAAGAACTCACCTCGCGGATAAGTGACTTGTCTAACCCCCAAAAATCAGCTACCGCAGCTACCAGTTCGTGGATAGCAAACATATCCTTGCCCGAAATATGATACACGCCCTCAGCGCCTGTGGTTACGGCGAGCAGGCACGCCTGGGCCAGGTCTTCCGCCAGTGTGGGCATGCGCCATTGATCGTTCACCACGTTGAGCGGCTGGCCTTTCTCCAGTGCGCCTTTGGCCCATAGCACGATGTTACTGCGGCTCATGTCAGCTACGACACCGTATACCAATATCGTCCGGAGGATCGCCCATTTGCTTGATGAGCGCTCAAAAAGCTGCTCAGCATCCAGCTTGCTCTGGCCATACAGACTCAGTGGGTTGGGTAGCGCATCTTCGGCATAAGGGCCGTCTTCGCCATCGAAAATGAAATCGGTAGAAAGGTGGATTAAGTGAATACCGAACTCGTCGCATAGTGACACCAGAGTTGCCACGGCTCCGACGTTCAGCTTCCGGCAACCGTCTGGGTCATGCTCGCAGGCGTCTACATTGGTCATTGCGGCGGTGTTGATGATGGCGTCCGGACGGTGCTGTGTGATGGCTTTCCGCAGGTGTTGCTCGTTGAGGATATCAAGGTCGATATAGCGATAGCCATCTTTGATTGGATGGCGGTTCGCGCCTCGCGAGGTCGCGGTCAGTTCGATGCTTTTGTCCGTGAGCGCCAAGTCCGTAATTTTTTGGCCGAGCAGGCCATTGCTTCCGGTGACCAGTATTTTTGTTGTTTTCGATTTCAGATTATCAGACATGGTATGTTGAGCTTATTTTTGTTAATCTGTGGCGCTAAACTGCAGCTTGTCCTGCTTCATCGCATTTTTGATGAGTTGTATCTCGAGGTCAATAATGTCGGCCAGGGCGCTATAGTTGATCTTGGCAGGATCATCGCCGGGTGCATGGTAATCGGGATGTCCGCCGGTATGGAAGAATAGCACCGGTATGCCCTTCATGTAAAATACATGGTGGTCAGATCCGCCTTTGCCCGCAGCGTCGGTGAAAAACTTGATGGAGGTGTCCACTGTGCGGAATATCTCCGGCCAGGATGAGCTGGTGCCATAGCCGCCGATGCCTATTCCCCTATCCGGATCATAACGTCCGATCATATCCATATTGAGCATGAAATGTAGCTGATCAAGCGGAATGGTGGGGTTTTCTATAAAATAACGGGATCCCTGAAGACCGAGCTCCTCCGCGGAAAACGCAATGAACAGGAAATTATAGGGCTCGATGTGATGATTCTGGCTGAAGTGGCGTGCAAGTTCCAGCAGCCCGGCCACACCGGAGGCGTTGTCATCGGCACCGTTATGGATCTTGCCTTCGGGCGAAGGGTCTAACGACCCACCTTGCCGGCCCATCCCAAGGTGATCGTAATGTGCCCCGATAACGATGGTATGCGGAGCACCGTTATCCAGGAAACCGATGACATTGCTGGCCCTGCGCATACTGTCGGCTACCACAACGCGCCGCACTGTAGCGGTAAACGGTTGCCGGTATCGCTCAGTGCCTGAGGGTCGCAGGTTGTATTTCCTGAATTGCTTTTCGATGTACCGGGCGGCTTTCTCCAGTTCCCTGCTGCCCGTGCCCCTGCCTTTCATCTTGTCGGATGCCAAGCGGTGGATGTGCTTGCTGATGCGTGTCTCATCGGCATATTGGGCGTCGGCGCGATAAGGCGCAAATACGATCAACAGAAACGCGACGAAGGGCTTGATGTGCATAACAATTTGGAATATTGCTGGGCCAAAGATACTGATATTCTCCATTATTGGATCAGCTGGAAATGATCGCGATTATGAACACCGATTTGCTGAAACGATACCGTGTCGATTCAACCGGCTATGGTTGGACCGGCACGATGTGGACGATGACTTGATTTCCTATTTCTGTGCCAATGGGTAGCGTACGCCGCCGTGCGTCATTTTTACCGGCAAGATATGGCCGTCGTCATCGAAATGCATTTCGTCAATGCAGGTGACCCGCTCGTTTGCTCCGGTTTTGCCCAGCGGACGGCGATGGTAGACGATATACCATCGGTCTTTGCCGGGTATCTGTATGACGGAATGATGGCCCGCACCGGTGGCAATTTCGGGGTCCTGCTCCAAGATCGTTGCTACCCGTTCAAATGGCCCGAGAGGCGAATCCGCGATGGCATAAGCCACTTTGTAATGCGGGCCGCCCCAGCCGCCTTCTGACCACATGAAATAGTATTTTCCGTTCCGTATGAACATGAAGGGGCCTTCCACATATCCTTCCGGCGTCACTTCCTTATAGCGTTCGCCGTCATCGAACGGCACCAGCCCGGTAAAATCATCGTTGAGTTTGACGATATTGCAGTGCCGCCAGCCGCCATAGTACATATAGTAGGTGCCGTCTTTGTCTTTAAAGACGAATTGGTCGATGGGCTGCGCACCGTTTACGATTTCGTTGATCAGCGGCTTGCCCAGCAGGTCCTTGTATTGGCCCTCAGGCCGGTCAGCCACAGCTACGCCAATGCCGCCGATCTCCCCTTCGTGGACATCATTTGCGGCAAAGAAAAAGTAATACCTGCCGTCTTTTTCCAATACGCCGGGCGCCCACATCGCCTTCTTTGCCCATTTTACTTCTGCCGTATCGATGATACGTGGATGCTTGGTCCAGTTGACCAAATCGGGAGAAGAAAAGGCATCAAAAAATACCTGTTGTTCATAAGGCGCTGAATAGGTGGGGTATATCCAGAATCGGTCGCCGTAGACGATGCCTTCCGGATCGGCGTACCATCCGGGAAACACGGGGTTTTGTTGCGCACGAATCACTAGTGGCGAAAGGAAAACGATGAGGTAAGTGCAAACGTGCGGTGTGAATTTCAATGAAAGCATGTTCAACATATTTGGTTTGTTGCCGCTAATGTACGGGTTACCGCACAAATTTCCTCAATTTTCTGTTTGTTCTTTCTACGTAAAGTATAACTTTGGGAATTAAATGGAGATACATATGCAAGAACAATCTGATATTGGCGTCATCGGAATCGCCGTGATGGGCGAAAACCTCATCCTGAATATGGAGAGCAAAGGTTTCCATGTAACGGCCTATAACCGAACGGTAGATAAAGTAGAACGCTTTGTCAATGGCAGGGCGAAGGGAAAGAACATTTACGGCGCCACTTCCATAGAAGACTTGATCCGGTCTCTCAAGCGGCCGCGGAAAGTGATGTTGATGGTCAAGGCAGGAAAGCCCGTGGATGATTTTATTGAACTGCTTATCCCGCACCTGGAGCCAGGGGATATCATTATTGATGGGGGCAACTCACATTTCCCGGACACAGAACGGCGGGTAGCGTACGTGGAGAGCAAGGGGTTGCTATATGTAGGTACCGGTGTATCCGGAGGCGAGGAAGGAGCACTGCTGGGGCCGTCTATCATGCCCGGCGGTTCCAGGGCGGCATGGCCGGCCGTGAAGCCGATTTTCCAGGCGATCGCTGCCAAGGTTGCGGACGGAACACCTTGTTGCGATTGGGTGGGCGATGGCGGAGCCGGTCATTTCGTAAAGATGGTACATAACGGGATCGAATACGGCGATATGCAGTTGATCAATGAAACGTATCATATCATGAAAGCCGTGTTGGGCATGACGGCAGACGAAATGCATGAAGTGTTTAAAGAATGGAATGAGGGCGAACTCGATAGTTATCTTATCGAAATCACGCGGGATATACTGGCGTTCAAGGACGAAGATGGTCTTCCGTTGGTGGATAAGATCCTTGATACGGCGGGGCAGAAAGGGACAGGAAAGTGGACGGGAACTGTGGCGCTTGAATTGGGAGTCCCCCTGACATTGATTGCTGAATCGGTATTTTCCCGCTGTCTTTCAGCGTTGAAAGACGAGCGCGTTGCCGCGTCAAAAATGCTGGATGGTCCCGTCCCGTCGTTTGATGGCGAACGACGCACATTCATCGACAACCTGCGCGACGCACTGTACGCGGCTAAGGTAATCTCTTATGCACAGGGTTATCAGATGATGGCGGCTGCAGCCCATGAGTACGGGTGGGAGTTGAATTACGGCAGCATTGCCCTGATGTGGCGCGAGGGCTGCATCATCCGGTCGGCCTTCTTGGGGAAGATAAAGGAAGCGTTTGACAAGAATCCGGATCTGCGTAACCTGATCTTGGATGATTTCTTCCGCGAAAAGATACAAGCTGCGCAAAGCGGGTGGCGCAAGGTGATCGCGGTGGCGGTGACCAACGGCATACCGGTACCATGCCTAAGCGCGGGGTTGATCTATTACGACGGATACCGCTGCGATCGGCTACCAGCCAACTTACTCCAAGCCCAGCGGGATTACTTCGGTGCGCATACGTATGAGCGCCTGGATAAGCCCCGAGGCGAGTTCTTCCACACTAACTGGACAGGCAGGGGCGGTGAAACGTCGTCTACCACGTACGACGTATAACGAATAACCAAGCGGATTCAACGAAAGAAGCGCGCGCCAACCGATGGCGCGCGCTTCCTTTATCAACCTTAGTCTTAAACCTTGTTACATTTATCTGCACACTCAGTCTTCCACCACTTCACTGTTATAGCTCGCTGGTTCTACAACTTCTTCTTTAAAATAATGTTTTTGATAGAGGAGGATGAGTGCCACGGCCACGGTAATAGCCGAGTCAGCAACATTGAATACCGGTCTGAAAAAGAGAAAATCTTCCCCGCCCCAAATCGGAAACCATGTAGGGAAATTCCCTTTGATAATGGGGAAGTATAGCATATCGACCACTTTTCCATGAAGTAGGCTTGAATAGCCGCCTTCGGCGGGGAAAAGCCGTGCTTTTTCAAACCAGGTGCTTTCGCTGAATATGACGCCATAAAACGTCGAGTCGATGATATTGCCCATCGCTCCGGCAAAGATAAGCGCAACATTGAGAATGAATCCGCGGTGATATTTCCGCTTAATCATATAATGCAAACCATAACCGATTCCGATCACTGCTATGATGCGGAACAATGACAGTGCCAGTTTGCCGGTTTCGCCACCAAATTCCAGACCGAACGCCATGCCGTTATTTTCAGTGAAATGGATGATAAACCAGTCGCCGAAGATTTTGTATTCCTGCCCGAGTGTCATATTGAGCTTGATCCAAAACTTCGAAAGTTGATCGACTGCCAGCACGGATAAAATAAGTATAAGGGGTTTGCTATAGCCTTTCATGTTTTAAGCTGTCGACTATCAGTAATCAGCTGTCGGTTTCTGCAGTTGTCATGGCTGGCTTCCGAAAACTGAATGCTGATCGCTGTTAATATTGTTTCAACTTGGCTTCCATGCTCAGTGTGGTATGCGGCACCGCGCGGAGACGTTCCTTTTGAATGAGTTTGCCGGTTTCGCGGCAAATACCGTATGTTTTGTTTTCGATACGGACCAATGCAGCTTCCAGATTGTCAATGAATTTCTTCTGACGGGCTGCCAATTGATTGGTTTGCTCTTTCTCCAGCGTAGCAGAGCCATCTTCCAAGGTCTTGAAAGTTCCTGCCGTGTCGTCAGTGCCGTTGGCGTTACTGCTGTTCAAAGACTTGGTAAGGGCTGACAGTTCTTCTCTGGCAATGCGAAGTTTTTCCAAAATGATTTCCTTGAACTCCTGCAATTCGGCGTCGCTATACCGCGTTTTTTCACTGTTGTTTGCCATAATTTTAAACTTTTTCGATTTTTACATTTAATTCCTTTTCAGCGATTTCTATTTTATCACCGTCAACAAGAGTATCCTCAAACAGCAAAGAGTCTGCCAATATCTCGGTACGAATATAAGATAAATTACCTTTCGCAGCTTCAGCAATGTCAGGGACGTTACTGATGCTTACCTTTATCCGGTCGGTCACCTCAAGTCCGCGCTCCTTGCGGAGGTTCTGAATGCGGTTCACTAATTCGCGTGAAATGCCTTCATTTCTGAGCACTGGTGTGATGTTTATATCGAGCGCGACCGTGAGACCTCCCAAATTAGCTACTTGCCATCCGGCCACATCTTCCGCTATGATTTCGACATCGCTTAGTTGTATGGTGTATTGTGTATTGGTTATTTCGATTTGTCCATCACGTTCCAATCGAGCGATATCACCGGGTGAGAACGCTTGGATGGCAGCCGCCACGACTTTCATATCCTTGCCCACTTTCGGGCCAAGGGTCTTGAAATTGGGTTTGATCTTCTTTTTGATGATGCCCGAAGTGTCGTTTATAAACGCTATTTTCTTAATATTGGTCTCTGACAAGATGAGGTCTTTCACGCTTTCAACTTGCTGTTGAAAGTCTCCGTGGAGCACGGGCAACAGGATTTTGTTAAGCGGTTGCCGTACATTGATACCTGTTTTCTTGCGCAGCGACAGGGTGAGCGAAGAGATATTCTGTGCCAGGGCCATCCGCTCTTCCAGAGCCTTGTCCACCAAGTTCTCTTGATAAGCCGGAAAATCCGCCAAATGGACCGATTCGGCACGTTCCTTGGCTGTCGTGTTGTTCAAGTCGAGGTAGAGCCGGTCACTGAAAAATGGCGCAATGGGCGACATCAGCTTGGCGACGGTCTTGAGGCACGTATATAGCGTCTGGTAGGCCGATATTTTGTCTTCGGTGTATTCACCTTTCCAGAAACGCCTACGGCAAAGCCTTACGTACCAATTGCTGAGATGTTCGTCTACGAATGTCTGAATGGCGCGTGCGGCCTTGGTCGGCTCGAAATCCTCGTAATAGCCGTCCACCTCTTTAGTGAGGCTGTTGAGCAGGGAGATGATCCAGCGATCTATTTCGGGGCGCGTATCAATGGGCAGATCGGACTCCGCGTAGGCAAACTTATCGATATTGGCATACAGCGCAAAGAACGCATAAATGTTGTACAACGTGCCGAAAAACTTTCGACGCACTTCATCCAGTCCCTCCTCGTTGAATTTGAGGTTGTCCCAAGGCGCAGCATTGCTGATCATATACCAGCGTGTTGCATCTGCACTGTATTTTTCGATAGTGGAAAACGGGTCTACAGCGTTGCCCAGCCGCTTCGACATCTTGTTGCCGTTTTTATCCAGTACCAGTCCGTTTGAAACCACGTTTTTGAAAGCTACGGAGTGCTGTAGCATCGTAGAAATGGCATGCAGGGTGAAAAACCATCCCCTGGTTTGATCTACGCCTTCGGCGATAAAATCCGCAGGATAGGCACCTTCGAAACCATCTTTGAACGGGACATCACTACCCACAGCAATTTTCCCGTAATCCAATCCCCACTGCGCAAATGGCATGGCACCGCTATCGAACCACACATCGATGAGGTCCGGTTCGCGGTAAAGTTTTTGGCCGGCATCGGACACTAGAATGACATTGTCAACATATGGGCGATGGAGGTCCAATTTGTCAGTACCAAACTTGTTCAGGTATTCCCGCAGCTTATCTTTCTCATCATCGTCGAGTACATCGGAGCTCAAGCTTTGTTCGATGCGCGTTTTCAGTTCTCCGATGGAACCGATGCAAATTTCTTCGTTTTCGTCTTCGCTTCGCCAAATGGGCAGTGGGGTGCCCCAGTAACGCGAACGGGAGAGATTCCAGTCTACCAGATTTTCCAACCAGTTGCCGAACCGGCCAGTGCCCGTAGCCTCTGGTTTCCAATTGATGGTCTTGTTGAGCGCTACCAATTCATCCTTCACAGCGGTGGTGCGGATGAACCAGCTGTCTAGTGGGTAATAAAGCACCGGCTTATCCGTGCGCCAGCAATGGGGATAGCTGTGCTCGTATTTCTTAACTTCAAAGGCCTTGTTTTCTTCCTTCAGCTTGATCGCAATCAGTACGTCCGTGGGTTTGAACCCTTCGGCAGCACGCTCCTCGTCGCTATAATATTCCTCTTTGACAAATCGTCCGCCGAATTCTCCGATTTCTTTGACGAAGCGGCCCTGTTTATCCACGATGGGCACGTCCTTGCCATTTTCGTCAGTGACGAAGACACCGGGTATGTCATTTTCTTTGCTTACACGGAAGTCATCTGCACCGAAAGTAGCTGATGAATGCACAATGCCTGTGCCGTCTTCAGTGGTCACGAAATCCCCCGCGATCACACGGAAGCCTTTCTGCTCCAACACATCGTTAGTAACATAAGGAAGTAACTGATGGTAGCGGAGATTGATCAGTTCGGCACCGGAATATTTTGCTCTGATCTCCCATGGGATAACTTTGTCGCCCTGCTGGTAATTTTTCAGTGGGATGTTCTGTCCTTCGGATTTGAAGTATCTGCCGATCAGTTCTTCGGCCAGTATGACGTTTACCGGCTGATGGGTGTATTGGTTGAATGTCCGTATTTTGACATAACGAATATCCTTTCCGACGACCAGTGCACTGTTTGCGGGTAATGTCCAGGGGGTGGTGGTCCAAGCAAGGAATGCCGTGTCCTCGTTTTCGTCTTCAAAAAGCGTTGCCATGGCAGGGTGCACCTGGTCTTTTTTGATGCGGAACTCCGCCACGATAGTCGTGTCCTTAATCATCTTGTATGTGCCGGGTTGGTTCAGCTCGTGGGAGCTGAGGCCCGAGCCGGCCTTGGGAGAGTAAGGTTGGATCGTATACCCTTTGTATAGCAGTCCTTTTTTATACAGTTCTTTCAGTATCCACCACAGTGTCTCAATGTATTCGTTTTCGTAAGTTATGTATGGGTTTTCGAGGTCTACCCAATAGCCCATTTTGTTGGTCAGGTCGTTCCATACATCGGTATATTTCATTACTTCCCTTCGACAGGCGGCGTTGTAGTCAGCCACGGATATGGTTTTGCCGATGTCTTCTTTAGTAATGCCAAGCGTTTTTTCGACAGCAAGCTCGATGGGCAGACCGTGCGTATCCCACCCGCCCTTGCGTTTTACCTGGTAGCCTTTCAAGGTTTTGTAACGGCAGAAGATATCCTTAATGGCACGCGCCATCACATGGTGGATGCCAGGCATGCCGTTGGCTGAGGGTGGGCCTTCATAAAACGTGTACGGCTTATCTGCAGGACGCTGGGTGATGCTTTTTTCGAAAATGTTTTCGGCTTGCCAACGTTCTAATACTTCCTTTCCAATGGCGGATAGATCGAGCTGCTTATATTCCTTGTACATCAATTATTTGTGTTCAAAAATGAGGATGCAAAGATAGGGAATTATTGTTAAATGAAGAAGGGGAGGGTTGATTCAGACGGCTTGCTTTTCAACTTGAAATTGGGAACAAGCTAGCCGATTCCAGAGGTTCGGCCTGCAACCGGCTGAGTCATGACTTTGCAGAACATAGAATTTACCGCTTGGATACTGCTTATTTCCGTCGCTGGTGGGCAACTGGAAAAGTGACCGGCCAAACTGCTGAAATGAGATTACCAATGAAGCCGCTCAGCTGCATTTTGTTTTGCGTCGATCGCCTTGGGACAAATTATGCCGAAAACGACGATCCACAGCCACAGGTGCTTGTTGCATTGGGGTTGTTGAAGGTAAAGCCACGGGCATCCAAACCACTTTTGAAATCGATTTCCATGCCGGCAAGATACAGTCCGTGAGCTTTGTTCATAAAAATCCGTATCCCTTCGATCTCATATTCGGAGTCACCTTCTTTCTTTTGGTCGAATCCCAAAATGTAGTTCATCCCTGCACACCCACCGCCCTCGACTCCTATGCGTAATCCGAAGTCCGCTGATATTTCCTGCTGCTCTTTCAATTTCTTTAGCTCCACGATGGCTCCCGGTGTCAAGGTCAATGGTGCCGAAGCGGAAAGCGTCGCTGTACTCATCTCATATTTATTTTAATCCAGTGCTTACAAAAATACATAAAATTCGCCACTTTTGCACAGAAATATAGATTTTTACGTTGCATAAACAAACCTATAACATAATGGACATCACCTCGTTTTCACTAGACCTTATTAAATACACCTTAGCTGGATGTATTGTTGTAGGCGTGGCTAATTGGATGTTTTGGCCTAAATATAACAACCATGTCTTTCGTGTCAAATCCTTTGACTTAAAGCGCATCACTAATAAGGAATTGCTGTCGTTGCGGTTGCAAGCATACGAGCGCATCGTGTTGTTGATTGAGCGTATCAATCCAGCAAACCTTCTGCTGCGTCTACATGAGCCGGGTTTAGCGGCTTCCGATTTCCAACAATTGCTAATCAATGAGATACGGGCTGAGTACCAGCATAATATTACGCAACAGCTTTACGTGAGCGACATTGCATGGGGTATTACCAGACAACTGAAAGATCAAACGGTTGCACTTATCCGCAATGCGGGTGGAGGATTGCCTGCGACGGCCAGTGCGAAGGACTTCAGCAATTTGCTGCTTTCGCATATTGCCGAGTTGGATGAGAATCCTTACGATCTTGCACTTAAAACCATCAAAAGTGAGTTAGGAGGTTGATTATTGTACCTAAGTTTATATCTTTGCGCAACTTTTTAACATTCAATTATTTGTGTCATAATGAGAAGAGACGAGACTATATTTAACCTAATCAATGAAGAGCTCAGGCGTCAGGAGGAAGGTATTGAACTTATTGCGTCGGAAAACTTTGTCAGTAAGCAGGTGATGGAAGCTGCCGGGTCGGTGCTTACCAATAAATATGCCGAGGGTTTGCCCGGAAAGCGGTACTACGGCGGCTGCGAAGTGGTTGATGAGGTGGAAACCATTGCCATTGAACGCGCTAAGGAGCTTTTCAACGCTGAATGGGTGAATGTGCAGCCACATTCAGGAGCCCAGGCCAATGCCGCTGTATTTTTGGCGCTGCTGCAGCCGGGTGACAAAATCTTAGGTTTCGATCTCTCCCATGGAGGACACCTTACCCACGGTGCTACCGTCAATTTCTCAGGTAAATTGTATCAGCCGTTGTTTTACGGTGTAGACAAAGAGACCGGATTGATAGACTATAAGCAGTTGGAAGAAATTGCCTTACAGGAAAAGCCCAAGGTGATTATCTGCGGTGCATCTGCCTATTCCCGTGATTGGGACTACGCTTTCATCCGCCGAGTGGCCGACGAAATCGGAGCGCTGGTAATGGCTGATATATCGCATCCTGCTGGACTGATTGCCCGCGGGCTGCTAAGTGATCCGCTGCCGCATTGCCATGTGGTCACTACAACTACGCATAAAACATTGCGTGGACCCCGTGGTGGGCTCATTATGGTAGGAAAGGATTTTGAGAATCCATGGGGAATCAAAACACCCAAGGGTGAAATTCGTAGCATTACTTCCCTGCTTGATTTGGCCGTGTTTCCCGGCACGCAGGGCGGCCCGCTGGAACATATTATCGCGGCCAAAGCCATCGCTTTTGGCGAAGCGCTGAGCGATGATTATATGGAATATATCGTCCAGGTGAAAAAAAATGCTGCTGCGTTAGCACAGATTTTTGTGGACAAGGGATACCATATCATTTCCGGGGGTACAGATAATCACTTGATGCTGATTGATCTTCGGAATAAGGGGATCAGCGGCAAGGCCGCCGAAGCCGCATTGGGTAAGGCAGGAATCACGATCAATAAAAACATGGTGCCATTTGACGATAAGTCGCCATTTGTGACCTCCGGCATTCGCTTGGGCACGGCGGCGATTACCTCACGGAAACTTAAGGAGCAGGAAATGCAGGAAATCGCTGAGATGATCGATGTGGCACTTATTAAACACGACGACGACAGTACGCTGGAGAAAATCCAAAACAAAGTAAAGGCGTTGATGGCAGAATATCCGTTGTATAAATAAATCAACTTTCTCGAATGACTGACTAAGGCTTTGCTAGCGTATGGGCAAGGCCTTTTTCGTTATAAGGCACCTGTCTATCCGCTGCCTGTTGTAAAGGAAAAACAATAAAAGCTTTGATTTTCTGAAAATTTTGTTTTTTTTTGACGTTAGTTAACGAGATCATTGATAGGAGAGCTGCTATAGGAATACGACTACAAGAAGGAATTACTAATTTATTGAAAATAGTAAAAAGCTAGCGTAGCGTATTATGAAGCTTGAACAACGAACCGACCAAGAGCTTATCCGGCTCTATGTATCAGGTAACGAGACCGGTCTGGAAATTTTGATAGACCGCTATAAATCTAAGATATATACTTCCATTTATTTGTTGGTGAAAGACGAATATTTAGCGGAAGATATTTTTCAGGATACATTTATCAAAGTCATCAACACCCTTAGGGGCGGCCGATATAACGAGGAAGGTAAATTCCTTCCTTGGGTGATGCGTATTGCACATAACCTGGTGATAGACCACTACCGCAAGGAACGTCGCACGCCGGTAGTGGTAAACAGTGATGGGTTTGATATTTTTGATGTACTCCACTTTGCCGACGAGAGCGCGGAAACGAGAATGATCCGCGAGCAAACTCACCGCGATTTAAGAAGGATGATACAACTCCTTCCCGATGACCAGAAAGAAGTGCTTATTATGCGTCATTATGGCGACATGAGCTTTAAGGAAATCGCTGATGTCACCGAAGTAAGCATCAACACCGCACTCGGCAGGATGCGGTATGCGCTCAATAACCTCCGTAAAATGATGTATGGCAAGGAGTTGGCGTTGAAAATTGGATAATAACGGGTCAGGCGAATAAACTTCCTTGCGTACCAAAGCGGGGCAGGCCAAGGAAGTTAAACTTTTTAACAGTCGAGTAACGGAGTGTTCCGGCCATGCGCCGCAATAATATCATGTTTTTAGCGCGGAACTTGTCGTGGTAATGCGTTCTTTTCCAGATCGGCCATATGGCGTCGTTCTGGGGTGGAGTGAGCTTCCGTGCGATGGTTACATGTGGCTTTGTCACGAAATATGGGGTCAACGCCTTTGATCCGTTTAACAACGGACGGAGCGCCTGCCGTTGCATCGCTACGAGCTGGCGTATCGGATCAGCTGACTTGACGTCTATATACAACGTATGACCGAAACTGCCGAAACCTTGCAACTCTACATCAAATGGTCGTATGGTGTCCGCAATTTGCTGCAGCCGTTGGATAATCCGCTGTTCGTAGCTTTCATATTGCAGAAAACGCATAAGGGTGATGTGGCCTTTCGAGACGATAGCGTTGTGATATCGGTGACTATTTACAAGATATCGTTTGAAAGCCTCTATGGCTTTTTGCGCGTGATCGGCCGGCTTGATAATTAACAGGTACTCATACAGCTGGTATGTGATAGCTTGTTGCGATACGGTAACCATATAACTAATATTTTTATCAAAGTTAAATAATGGATATTTAGCGTCCAAATCACCCCTGAATTTTTTACTAAAAATATTAACATTCCGGTTTGTGATACATGGGTGCGTATATGGACTGCAGTGCGTATCATATCGTCTATAAGGTTTTAAGTTAGTGGGAGTTTTGTGGGAGGAACATGCCCATAAATGCCAAAGCCCCCTCTAAGTGACTTAGAGAGGGCTTTCTGGCGGTCCGGACGGGACTCGAACCCGCGACCCCATGCGTGACAGGCATGTATTCTAACCAGCTGAACTACCGAACCTGCTTCCCGTTTGGGACTGCAAATATAGTGTGTTTTCTGTATTTGCAAACATTTTTTTAAAAATAATTATAGCGTTGCTCCTTCTTTCATTTTCTCGGCGTTTTCGGCAAATTGAAGCGCATCGATAACGTCTTGTATATCACCATCCATTACGGCAGGGAGGTTATACAGCGTTAGGCCGATACGGTGTTCGGTTACCCTGCCCTGCGGGTAGTTATATGTGCGGATCTTGGCTGAACGGTCGCCAGTGGAAACCATGGTCTTTCGTTTGGCAGCGATATCCCCGTGCTTTTTGGCTACTTCAAGTTCGTAAAGCTTCGACCGCAGCATTTCCATGGCAAGCTCCCGGTTAGCCAACTGCGAGCGCTCTACCTGACAGACCACCACGATGCCCGTAGGCTTATGGGTCAGCTGTACCTTGGTTTCCACCTTGTTTACATTTTGACCGCCTGCACCTCCTGACCTCGAAGTTTGCAGCTCGATGTCCGCAGGGTTGATTTCCACGTCGACTTCTTCCGCCTCAGGGAGCACGGCTACCGATGCAGCAGAGGTGTGTACTCGCCCCTGCGTTTCCGTATCGGGCACCCGCTGCACACGGTGAACGCCAGACTCGTATTTTAATTGACCGTATACATCTTCCCCGGTTACTTTCAAAATAACTTCTTTATAGCCGCCTGCGGTGCCCTCGGTCACGTCCAGCACTTCCGCACGCCACCCTTTCTGCTCAAAGTAACGCGTATACATGCGGTACAGATCGCCGGCAAACAGCGCCGCTTCATCGCCGCCTGTGCCACCACGGATTTCCAGGATGGCGTTTTTAGCATCTTCGGGATCTTTCGGGATGAGCATCAGGCGAATTTCCTCTTCTTTCGCCTCCTTCTGTTCCAGCAGAATGTCCAGTTCATCCTTTGCCATCTCACGCAATTCTTGGTCTTTCTCGTTGGCAAGGATGCCTTTGTTGGTTTCAATGTTGCTGACAATATTTTTGTAGATATGGTATTGCTCCACGATCTTACCAAGGTCTTTGTATTCTTTATTGAGCTGGGCGAACCGCTTCATATCACTGACGGCTTCAGGGCTACTCAGTTCACGCTCTACTTCATCCCAACGGTCTTTTATGGCTTTCAACTTTTCTAACATAATACGTTACATGTGAATTCGCGCTTTTTGTCTCCGTTTTCTGTGCTTTCCCAAGGGCGGAAGCAAAAACATAGAATGACAAACAGCGAACAACTGTTTGCAAAAATACGTTTTTTTACGGCTTTTATTGTGTTGAAAAATAAGGCGCCACCTTGCCTCTAGTAGGGCGAAACAACTTTCAGTCCAATAATGGAGCCGATAAGTGTTGTGATGAAGACCAGCCGCCAAAAAGTAGCAGGTTCCTTGAAGAATATAATTCCCACCAGCACCGTGCCTACAGCGCCTATACCTGTCCATACAGCATATGCAGTGCCGAGAGGGAGTGTCTGCGTGGCCCTCACCAGCAATACCATACTTATCGTCAGGCAGACTGCAAAACTCCCGTACCACCACATGGCTGCCACGCCCATGGTTGTCTTCGCTTTACCAAGGCTCGCCGTGAAGCCCACCTCAAACAATCCGGCGATGATTAGAATAATCCAATTCATGATATGCTTATGTTATTTATGTTAACCATTCTTTCAATCTCAACCTCTCGCCATCAAAGACCGCATAGGTGTTGTAATTTATCCACTCCCCAAGGTTGATATACTTACTGCCATGGGGAAGGTCCACTTCCAAAGGAAGATGGCGGTGTCCGAAAATAAAGTAGTCGTAATGTTGCTTTTCGAGAATGGACTTGGCATACACAACCAGCCATTCCTGATCTTCGCCCAGAAAAATTTCTTGTCCGCCAGAAGCAAGGCGGCTGTGGGCAGACCACCGCTGGGCAATGCTGATGCCGAGATTTGGATGCAGACGGGCAAACAGCCACTGGCATAGTCGACTCCGAAAAATTTTCTTCAACAGTTTATATTTCCTGTCACCTGGGCCTAAGCCGTCGCCATGATGAAGGTAGAACGTTTTTCCACCCCGTTCGATCGTCAGCTCATTGTCAACAATCACCGCGCTTAACTCGTCCTTTAAATAACTAAACATCCACATATCGTGATTGCCTTTGAAAAACGTGATCTTCACACCCAGATCGGCCAACTCGGCCAGCTTGCCGAGAAAGCGGATGTAGCCTTTGGGCACAACGGTGGCGTATTCGAACCAGAAATCGAATACATCGCCCATAAGGTAGAGCTCGTCAGCGTCGGCTTTGATACTGTCCAACCATTGGACTATTCGCGATTCCCGGCCGCGCGTCGTGGCAAGGGGATGCGCTCCTAAGTGGAAGTCAGAGGTGAAATAAATCTTATCGCGCATAGCTCTTTCGGCCAAACTTAGTTAAAATTGTAATCTTGTGCAATGGTACACAGGCTCGGCATCGGCTTAGGCCGTCGGTGTTATCTGTCTGCAAGCTGGAGCTTATATAAATGGTGATACAGCCCTTCACCTTTATCCATGAGCTCTTCATGGGTACCTGAAGCGACCACCTGCCCACATTCGACGACGACAATTCTGTTAGCTTCGCGGATGGTAGAAAGGCGATGGGCAATAATGACCGACGTCCGGTTTTTCATTAGTTCTTCCAGGGCTTGCTGTACTTGGCGCTCGGATTCGGAGTCCAAGGAGGAGGTTGCCTCATCTAAAATTAGAATGGCCGGGTCTTTAAGCAGCGCCCTCGCGATGGCAATACGTTGACGTTGTCCGCCGGACAATTTCACGCCGCGCTCACCCACCAGGGTGTCGTAGCCCTCGGGAAAGTCCATGATAAAATCATGTGCATTGGCGCGCTTGGCTGCCGTAATGATCTCTTCGGCCTCTGCGGTAAGCCGCCCATACGCAATGTTTTCACGGATAGTACCTCCAAAAAGCAGGACGTCTTGGGGCACGATGGCCACTTGGTTGCGAATGTCAGTAAGCGGGTAGCTGCTAGCTTCGCGACCATCAAACAGGACACGACCACTGTCGGGCTTGTAAAATCGCAACACAAGTGAAGCGATGGTTGACTTGCCAGTACCGCTCGGACCTACAATAGCAATCTTCTCACCCGCCAACGCCTCGAAAGACACATTTTTCAATACGGTAATCTCGCGCCGGGACGGATATGCGAAGCTGACATTTTCAAAGGCAATATGACCTTCAATGGGATTCTTGATGACCTTGTCTTCCTCAAGCAACCCTACATCTTCCTGTTGCTCATCAAGAATTTCGATGACGCGCTCACTGGCTCCTATTGCCTTCTGGATATTAGCGTACAGTTCGGGAAAACTTCCCATGGAACCAGCTACAAATATGGAGTATAAAATGTAAGTGGTCAGATCTCCTACGGAAATATCGCCCAAAGCCACAAGCGCTGACCCGTACCAGATTACGGCCACCACAGCACCAAATAGGCAAAAAATGATAAACGAGGCGAAGACGCCACGGTAAGTAGCCCCCTTGACGGCAATTTTGACGACCGATTGAAGCGCACGGGAATAACGGGCGGCTTCATACGCTTCGTTGACAAATGCTTTGACATTGCTGATGCCCTGTAGCGTCTCCTGAACCACCGTGTTAGATTCGGCGAGTTTGTCTTGGGCCTTGCGCGATAGCTTACGGATAAACCTGCCGAAAACCACTGCGATGATCACTAATACGGGTAATATGCTTAGGTTAAGCAAAGTTAGCTTGCCGGAAACGACAAAAAGCAAGCATACGCCGCCCGTAAGCAAGACCACTTGCCGAATGGTTTCGGCCAGCGTAGTCGTCATCGTGTCCTGTATCTGTGAAAGGTCGGCAGACAGGCGACTGTTAAGTTCCCCGACACGCCGGTTTGCAAAAAAATCCAGTGGTAAGGTTATCAGGTTGTAATAGGAATCGCGGCGGATATCTGCAAGGGATTTTTCTGCCACTTCCACGAACAGCCGTATCCGGAAAAAAGACACCAGCGACTGTACAAACAGGATGATAAATGAAATGATGCCAATGCTGCGGATATCTGCCGGAAGCCAGCTGTAACTCTGTTTGCCTTGGGCGGCGTCAATCATGGCTCCGAGCAAAGCCGGAAAGGTAAGCGCGGTTAGACTCGACAAGAATAGGAATACCATACCCACGATGAACTTCGTACGATAAGGACGTAAGTATACCAAAAGTTTAATTGCTTTTCTGAGTGTTGCCTTGGTGAGTTTCGGTTTGGGTAGATCCTTCGATGGCGTATCCCCACTGTTTAGCCGTTGTCTTGCCATGTCCTATATTAATGCTATAGGGGCAAAAGTATTGATAATAACCTTATTGCATATCACGCTTTCGTCAATTTTTGACGGCTTACTAAAATGTAAACCGTTGCCCCTCCAAAAGCTAGTCCAAATAGCACAGCGAGCCCTTTATTTAATTGATTGGCTTTTTCCAAGGCATTTAAATCACTCCTTAACCGCTCCTGCTCGCGTTGCAGTTTACTGATCGTTTTGATATAGCCGTTGATGCGTACATCAAACTCAGATGCCTGATCTGCGATCTGGGATTTTTCAAATTCTTTATAGTCAAGCAGGGCTTTGGTCTCCTTGAAGATATAATTGTCCGTAAGGACAATCTGTTTTAGGATGTCGATGGACGCCTGCATATCTTTCTTGGTCTTCAGCCCAAAGATACCCGTGCGCTTGTTGAGACTTTCATCAAATTGGCCGAAGCGCATGCTTCGCTGCGTCAACAGCTCATTTACCTTCTGTCGCTGCTTTTCGTACCCTGTAGTATCGGGGCTGGGTTGGGCCATAGGTTGGACGGATGAACATAGGAAGAACCAACCTGTTAAAACAATATATGTAGGGCAGTTATATGAAAACTTGAGAGGTCGCATGGGACCGATCTTTCAAAAAGCGGACCAAGATTAGATAGCCGATTGTTGAAAAAGGGCTATTTCTTGAACTCCACTCGGATGATATCACCCTTGCCTAGCCCAAGTAAGCCGCTCGCATTCCCTTTGTTGATAGCAATTTCTAGGTAATTACTGATGCCAAACAAGCAGAGCTTTTCGCCTTCCGGCACCTCGTTGTAATGCCAGCTCAGTTGGTCGATCGTTTCATTTCGCCTGAAATATACGACGAAATCTCTTCCCTGCTGCACTTTGTTGAACAGCTCTTTACTGATGTTGCTGATGACATTGCCAAACGAGTCGATGAATACAACACTGCCACGCAGACTGTCTTTTTCGACAACCGGTTGGACAAGGGTACGGTCTACCACGGTATTCACAGGGTCTCCAATCTCACGAAGCTCCCCACCACTGGCAATATGGCAGGCTGCTTTCGCAAAAATATCAGTTAGTGGAAAATGCAGGTATTTCAAGTCTTGGATAATATTCAATTCGACAATCGCTGCGGGAGGACCATCTAAAATCAGTGAAAAAATACCATTGTCTGCACCGACGAAATAATGGCCATTGAATTGCACGGCAAGGTAGCGAGCATTTTCATTAAATACTGAGTCGATCCCGATGAGATGAACGGTTTTCTCGGGAAAATAAGCGTAGGCATTTTTGAGTACAAACGCGGCGTATTGAATGTCAAACGGAGGAATCTCGTGCGAAATATCTACCAAGCGCACAGCAGGAAACTGGCTGATGATGCTGCCTTTGAGCGCAGCCTGGTAAAAATCTTTGTGCCCTAAATCAGTCGTTAAGGTAATAATACCCATGCCCGCATAGTTGAATCGAATCCTGCAAACTTAGATAAACTTGGTATTATATCCAATTATTCAGGAACAGTCGGTGTCGGAGTTTTTTTATTTCAGCGATACGAATTCCAATTTATCGTTATCTTTGAAGGCGGCTGGTGATTTAGGCTTAGGCTGCAGGCAGGTGACTCAGCACGCCATACCTGCGGCTCAAAGTGTATAGCCATAGCATTAAGCAAACTAGGGAAACGAATTGAACGAATTGAATATCACGCTGGAATATGTGAATCCCGCCGTGTTGTGGGGCGCACAAAATGAACACTTTGAGGTGTTCAAAAAGCAATTTCCGAAACTGAAGATTGTTGCCAGGGGAAACGAGGTAAAAGTATTAGGTGATGAACAAGAAATTTCATTGTTCAGGCAACAGTTTGATAAGGTGGTTGCCCACGTTGAAAAATACAACAATCTGACTGCAGGCGATGTGGAAAACATGCTAGGCGCTGCGGCAACGGAGGCTTCAAAACGGCAAGAAAAGGAGTCGGCAACTAGCGGAGGCGGCGGAGAGCCCATTGTTTTTGGTCCTAACGGCATCGTTGTCAAAGCGCGTACGGCTAATCAGCGCCGGATGGTCGAGAGCATTGTCAAAAACGACATCATATTTGCAATCGGGCCTGCGGGAACGGGAAAAACTTATACGGCCGTAGCGTTGGCTGTCCGCGCGTTGCGCAATAAGGAGGTCCGGCGCATTATCCTGACACGCCCTGCCGTAGAGGCAGGTGAGAATTTGGGCTTTTTGCCGGGCGACCTTAAAGAGAAGGTAGACCCATACCTGAGGCCGCTTTACGATGCGCTTGACGATATGATTCCTGCTGAAAAGCTTAAATTTTTTTTGGAAAACCGCACCATTGAAGTGGCACCTTTGGCTTTCATGCGTGGCCGTACGCTTGACAACTGTTTCGTCATACTCGATGAAGCACAGAATGCTACTGATATGCAGATGAAGATGTTTCTTACCCGGATGGGGCCTACCGCCAAGTTTATCGTCACAGGCGATGTGACCCAAATTGACCTGCCCAAGAAACAACAATCGGGATTGCATACCGCCTTAAAGCTGCTAGAAGGTATTGAAGGCATTGACATTATTCACCTTAGCGGTGGGGATGTGGTGCGGCACAAACTGGTGAAGCGGATATTGAAGGCGTATGGGGATATTTAAAAAAATGAACACGATAAAGGAAACGAATTTTCATTTTGAAGGCCAAACTACCTTTTACCGGGGTAAGGTGCGGGATGTCTATACCATTAATGACAAGTACCTTGCTATGGTTGCAACTGATCGCATATCAGCATTTGATGTTGTGCTCCCCAGAGCGATTCCCCATAAGGGGCAGGTGTTAAACCAGATTGCCGCAAAATTTCTAAAGGCCACCGAAGACATTGTTCCTAATTGGGTGATTTCTGTGCCAGACCCAAGCGTCACAATTGGCCGCCTATGCCAACCGTTTAAGGTGGAAATGGTCATCCGAGGATATCTCTCAGGGCATGCATGGCGTGAATACTCCGCAGGTAGGCGTCAAATCTGTGGGGAGTCCCTGCCAGATGGGTTGCGGGAGAACGACCGGTTGCCGGCGCCCATTATCACGCCCACGACCAAAGCAGCGGTAGGGCACGATGAGGATATCTCACGTGCCGACATCTTGCGGCACGGA
Source organism: Parapedobacter deserti (assembly GCF_042646065.1). Lineage (NCBI taxonomy): Bacteria > Pseudomonadati > Bacteroidota > Sphingobacteriia > Sphingobacteriales > Sphingobacteriaceae > Parapedobacter > Parapedobacter deserti. Next base: position 54,682 of record NZ_JBHRTA010000037.1, on the reverse strand, counting down.
CTTGTGTCCGAAGCCGACTACGTGCAATTGGAACGCTATACTAAGGCACTGTTTGGACGAGGCACTGAGCTAGCTGCTGATCGGGGACTGGTTCTTGTGGATACCAAGTATGAGTTTGGAAAGCTTGACGGAAAAATTTACCTCATTGATGAGATCCATACGCCGGATTCGTCACGCTATTTTTATGCTGACAGTTATGCGCAATTGCAGCGTGAGGGCAAGCAGCAACGGCAACTATCAAAAGAATTTGTGCGGAAATGGTTGATCGAAAACGGATATCAGGGAAAAGAAGGTCAAAAAATTCCGGAAATGACGGATGAAATCGTATCTTCGATTTCTGAAAGGTACATTGAACTTTTCGAACACATCACCGGAGAGCGGTTCCGTGATCCAGGAGATATAGATATATTGGACCGCGTAAAGCGCAACATAGATGCCGCGCTCCAAGATTTAGGGCATAAAAAGTGATATCGATAACATTATGGAACATGAGCCGGAAGTGCGACTTTGTGAACGCGCAGCTCATGTGGGCATTTAAGTGTAATTTGAGATGAAATTTACGATAGACAAACATGAAAAATATGTAATTATCCAACCCCATGTGGAGGTGTTGGATGGCGATTCGGCTCCAAAGATCAAGGCGGAGTTTCTGTTGCGAAACAGCGGCGGGCAACGCAATATAGTGTTCGACCTGTCACAGGTTAAGGAAGCTGATTCCTCCGGTTTACGTATCGGCTTATTAGCCCACCGCTTATGCAAGGCGGCGGGAGGCATATTTATCTTAGCCTGCGCAAATCAGCAGATTAAAAATCTGATCGCCATGTGCAAACTGGAAGGGGTGTTGACCGTTGCGCCGAACACGGCTGATGCGGAGGACCTAATATTTTCTAAAGAACTCGAAAAAGAGTTGAGGGGTGCTGTAGAAGAGGGATGAAGTTCGAGGTATTGGTATTAGGAAGCAGTTCTGCTACCCCGATATATGGTCGGCACCCGACTTCACAGCTTGTTAATGTTAATGAGCAATTGTACATGGTGGATTGCGGTGAGGGCACACAAGTGCAGTTGATAAAATTCGGAATCAAAAGTAATCGCATCAAGCATATTTTTATCAGTCATCTTCATGGCGACCATTACCTGGGCCTGATTGGCCTGATTTCATCTATGCATTTGATCGGGCGAAAGGACGAGTTGCACGTCTATGGCCCCCCTCCGTTGAAAGAGATTATTGAAATGCATTTTTTGCATTCCCAAACCGTATTGCGGTACCCGCTCCACCTGCACGCTACTCAGGACAAAGAAGTGGAGCTCATTTTTGAAAATGAAAATCTTCAGGTAACCAGCTTCCCTCTTGATCACCGCATAGCTTGCACAGGGTTCCGATTTGATGAGAAAAAGAGGTTGCCTGCTATTGACAAGGAAAGGGCAACAGCCATTGGGATACCGAATGATTATCTTTCGCTAATAAAACGCGGACACGATTATGCGGCGCCTGACGGGACGGTACATCGTTGGCAGGAGCTAACCATTTCTTCGCCTGACCCGCGTAGCTATGCCTATTGCTCCGATACTATGCGAACCGAAGGTTACCTGCCCTATATCCAACACGTAGACTTGTTGTATCATGAAGCGACCTTTCTCCACGAGATGCTTTCAAGGGCTATGGAAACTTACCATACCACAGCGCTGCAGGCTGGACAAATAGCAGCCGAGGTGCGTGCGAAAAAATTGCTTATTGGGCATTACTCTGCAAGATATAAAGATTTGAAACCGCTGCTTGCGGAATGCAGATCGGTATTCACGGAAACGCAGCTGGCATCGGAAGGAAGCTGGTACACCGTATAAAGTTAGTTCACGTCAATCATGGCTGATTCATTTGATTTAAATTATCTACTGCGAGAAAACATTCGGAAATTGGTGCCCTATTCCTCAGCGCGCAATGAGTTTAAAGGGGAAGCTTCCATTTTGCTCGATGCAAACGAGAATGGCTACGGCTCGCCATTGGAACAAAATTACAATCGCTACCCTGATCCGTTGCAGCACCAACTAAAACTGAAGTTGAGTAGCATCAAGGGGGTGCCTGCCCGAAGTATTTTTTTAGGCAATGGCAGTGACGAGGCCATAGATATTTTGTACCGGGCATTTTGCCGGCCGGGTATAGACAACGTCATCCTTGTGCCTCCCACGTATGGCATGTATCAGGTATCAGCTGATATCAACGATGTGGCCACAAAAAAGGTAAAGCTTACCGCTGATTTCCAGCTCGACTTGGAAGGTATTGCTGAAGCTGTCGATAGCAATACACGACTGATCTTCCTTTGTTCACCAAACAATCCCACGGGAAACTCACTGCATCGGGAAGACGTTGAAACAATTCTAACGAATTTTAAAGGCTTGGTTGTCATTGATGAGGCCTATATCAACTACGCGCGTCAGAAGACGTTTATTCAGGAGCTGACGGAATACGGCAACCTAGTGGTCCTACAGACGCTGTCCAAAGCCTGGGGCTTGGCAGGACTGCGTTTGGGAATGGCTTTCGCTAGTGAAGAAATTATCGAGGTGTTCAACAAAGTAAAGCCGCCTTATAACGTCAATCAGGCCACCCAAGAACTGGTTGTAAAAGCCTTGGACAATGTAGAGACCGTAAATGCATGGATCCGGGAAACGGTGACGGAACGGGACAAGCTTTCGGAAATGATGCGTTCGTTTAAGTTCGTGGAGCATGTTTATCCCTCTGACGCCAATTTTATCCTGGTCAGAACTACCGCCCCACGTCCGCTTTATGAATATTTGGTGGATCAAAGCATTATCGTGCGTGATCGGTCAAAGGTTGAATTATGCATGGGATGCCTGCGCATTACGGTCGGCACACCTGCTGAGAATAAAGCACTTGTCGATGCGTTGACACGCTATGGCCGTCTTTGAATGCCGCCCGGTTTTTGCTGGTGGAGCCGCGATTTCCGCGCATCACACGCTGTTTTTACTGAGCTGAATAAAATTGCGTATAATTGCGGATTAAACATTTCGTATTATACAACATAACTAATTGGGGCGATAAGGAAATCAATGCCTGACACGATTAAACGACTGTTATTTATAGACCGGGACGGCACGTTGCTCGTCGAACCGGAGGATGAGCAGATTGATTCATTTGCTAAATTGAAATTTTATCCCGGTGTATTGCAATATTTGCCGCGTATAGCCGGAGAGCTCGATTTTGAACTAGTACTTGTAACCAATCAGGATGGCTTGGGGACGGCTTCCCATACTGAAGAGAATTTTTGGCCGGTGCATCGTTTCGTGATGGAAACATTTGCTGGCGAAGGGGTGGTATTTGCGGCTGAACACATTGATCGCACTTTCCCCCATGAAAATTCGCCTACGCGAAAACCGGGAACGGGATTGCTTTCCTCCTATTTTGACCCAGCAAAATATGACCTTTCCGGTTCCTTCGTGATCGGAGATCGTGTCAACGATGTGAAGCTAGCGCAAAATCTTGGAGCCAAAGCCATATGGCTACGCAATAACGATGCACTTGGAGCTGCAGAAGCTCATCAGATCGACGAGTCGGTAGTGGCCCTGGAAACCTCTGATTGGAGAACCATCTACGAATTTTTGAAACTGAGTGAACGGAGTGTGGAATACCGCCGTAAAACAAACGAAACGGACGTTTATATTAAGCTGAACCTTGATGGGAGGGGGAAAGCAGTTATCGACACCGGATTGGCATTTTTTGACCATATGCTTGATCAAATCGCCCGGCACGGCAATATAGACCTTCTGGTGCAGGTAAAGGGCGATTTGCATGTCGACGAACACCATACGATCGAAGACACGGGCATCGCATTAGGAGAGGTGTTTGCTAAAGCCTTAGGCGATAAACGGGGTATCGAACGCTATGCGTTTGTGCTGCCTATGGACGATTGCCTGGCACAGGTTGCCGTCGACTTCGGCGGCCGTAGCTGGATTGTATGGGATGCTGAGTTTAGAAGGGAAAAGGTAGGTGATATGCCTACGGAAATGTTTTTTCATTTTTTTAAATCGTTTTCCGACGCTGCTAAATGTAATTTGAATATCAAGGCTGAAGGCGAAAATGAACATCACAAAATAGAAGCGATTTTTAAAGCGTTTGCCAAATCCATCAAAAAAGCGGTAAGGCGCGATGCAGAACATATGGAACTTCCAAGTACGAAGGGGATACTATGAGTAGTTTAGAACACGGAACAATGATCAACGAGCGGGGACTGACTTTGCTTTTTTGTCATTCGTTCTTTAACCGGGTGGAATGACGGGAATCATAAATTACGGAGCCGGAAACATTTTTTCGCTGACGGCAGCACTCGATCGGCTGGGTATCCCGTATGGAATGGTCAATATCACAAGTGAGTTGGCAGCGTACGACCGGATCATCATTCCGGGGGTGGGGCATGCAGGTACGGCGATGCGTAAATTGCAGGAATCCGGATTGGCGGATTGCATCGGACAGTTGGTAAAACCTGTATTGGGCATCTGTGTTGGGATGCAACTGCTCACGGCTTATTCTGAAGAGGGCGACAGCGTGCTGCTGGACATCATTCCGCTCAAAACATTACATTTCGAGAAGCGGATCGTTGGAAAAGTGCCGCATATGGGCTGGAACAAAGTGTTTCACCAAAATCAATGTCAGATATTCGATAATATTGAAAAAGATGCCTACTTTTACTTTGTGCACTCCTATTTTATTGAATATCACCCTGCTTTTACAGCAGCTTCAACGCAGTATGGGTTGCAGTTTTCGGCGGCTGTTCAGAAAAAGAACTTTTATGGAGTGCAGTTTCACCCTGAAAAATCCGGGGAGGCAGGAGAACGGTTACTATTGAATTTTTCAAACTTACATTAATATCAGCCTTAAAAGACTATGTATATCATTCCGGCTATAGATGTTTTGGACAAGAAAATCGTCCGTTTACGTGAAGGAAATTACGATGATGCAACGGTTTACGATGTAAGTCTCGAAGAGATGGTGGAGAAGTACCAATCGAACGGGACTGAATTCGTGCACATTATCGACTTAAATGGTGCAAAAGGGGACTTCTCAAACCAATCGTATCTATTCGATGTGGTCCGTAATACGGATATGAAAGTGCAGTATGGCGGCGGTGTCCGGAGCATCGAGAAAGTAAGGGAACTGGTGGACGCTGGGATACATCGCGTGGTGGTAGGTACCCAAGCGATTACCAACCCTGAGTTTTTAGATGACCTCAGTAAACTGAATATCGGCAAACGCAAGTATGCCGACCATGTAGTGATTGCGATTGATGTACTCGATGAAGTAATCAAGTATTCGGGATGGATGGAAAGCTCTCCGGTGAAACTGTTGGACTACATCGACCGGTGTCTGTCACTCGGTTTTTTCCGCTTTTTATGCACGGACATCAATAAAGACGGCAAACTGGGCGGCGCGGGGGTCGAGTTGTATAGAAAATTGCTGGATCATTCGCCCATCATTAAGCTCATCGCTTCGGGCGGCATCAGTTCGATGGAAGATATCCGTGCGTTAGACGCCATTAAGGTAGAAGCGTGCGTGGTGGGGAAGGCGATCTATGAAAATCGCATCACAATTGAACAGATCAAAGAGTGGAATCTGAAATCCCTCATCCGTTTTTAAGTAAACATGTTGGCTAAACGCATCATTCCTTGCTTAGACGTCAAAGACGGGCGCACCGTGAAGGGGGTCAATTTCGTGGATTTGCGTGACGCTGGCGACCCTGTGGAGTTGGCTTGGCAATACTCGAGACAAGGAGCAGACGAACTGGTGTTTCTGGACATCACAGCTACACATGAACGGCGCAAGACCACGGTTGAGTTGGTGAAGGCTGTTGCAAGGCAGGTAAACATCCCATTTACCATCGGCGGCGGCATCAATGAGCTTGCTGATGCCGATACGTTATTGCATTCGGGCGCCGATAAAATATCAATCAACTCTGCTGCTGTACGGAATCCCGCACTGATTGATCAGCTCGCCATGGCTTTCGGTATACAGTTTGTAGTGGTGGCGGTGGATACCCGGCGTGTCGACGGCCGGAACTATGTTCACCTCAATGGCGGTCGGTTGACAACAGACATTCAGACCGAAGACTGGATCAAAGAGGCCGAAAGCCGGGGAGCTGGCGAAATATTGCTGACTTCAATGGACCATGATGGCACCAAAAACGGGTTTGATTGTGATTTTTTGATGAAAATCAATGGCGAACTGTCGATACCATTGATCGCGTCGGGTGGAGCTGGCAATAAGCAACACTTTGTTGATGTATTTCGACAAAGCAGCGTAGATGCAGCACTGGCGGCTTCTGTGTTTCATTATGGTGAAATTTTGATTCCGGACTTGAAAGGTGAATTGCGGCAGCATGGTATCGAAGTAAGATAAGTTTTCGCTGATGGGCAATCACACATCTGCCAATCTGCAATAGGATAAATAAGCAAGAGCAAATCGCGAATGAGCATACAGATAGATTTCAAAAAAAGCGGAGGGCTCGTCCCGGCTGTGATACAGGACGCACAAACGCTTGAAGTATTGATGCTGGGGTACATGAACGAAGAAGCTTGGCATAAGACGCAGGCCGACAAACGCGTGACCTTTTTTTCAAGAAGCAAAAATCGGCTGTGGACTAAAGGTGAGGAAAGCGGACATTGCCTAGAAGTAGTCAGCACACATATTGATTGCGATCAGGACACAATATTGATCAAAGCCAGGCCTAAGGGGCCAACCTGCCATAAAGGAAATAGAAGCTGCTTCAATACTGATTATAACCAGAATTTCATCTTTAAACTGGCAGACATTATAAACAAGCGGTACGAATTTCCGACTGCCGACTCTTATGTCAACCGGTTGCATGAGCGCGGATTAAATAAAATCGCCCAAAAAGTCGGTGAAGAAGCCGTTGAAACGGTCATTGCCGCGCTGGCTGAAAGAGAGGCAGACTTTGTCAATGAAGCATCAGATCTGGTATTCCATCTGTTGGTGCTGCTACGGGAAAAAGATGTTTCTTTGGAAGCGATAGCCAAGAACCTGGAAGGAAGGCATCAGTAGACCAGTGACGATAAGTAAATCGAGTAGGGCGTTCCATCAAATATGAACAAACTCCTGATACGTAAAGCAGGCACATTATTGGGGCACCAGAACCCGATCTTTGCCGTTGAAAACGGCCGCGTCCCGAATGTAATATTTACAGGTGGGAACGATAAGGGGGTGGTACAGTGGGATTTAGAGACAATGAAATTTGAGCGTATCTTATGCCCGGTGTCCTCTTCCGTGTACACACTACATATGGTGGCTCACTCGCCGTTGCTAGCCATTGGTACACGTGATGGCCGGGCGAAAATTGTTCATAGCAGTACTGCGCAACCTTTGGCTGTACTGGAACACCATCAGCGTCCCGTCTTCGACATTAAATCTTTTGAAACAAAGCCTGAGTTGATACTCTCATCCGAGGACGGTACCGTGTCCATCTGGAACACGGAAACGTTCCGCCTACTCTACCATTTCAAAATAGCTGAGCAGACTGTCCGCACAATCGCCATCAGCATTGACGAACGGTGGGTCGTCTTTGGAACAAAGGAGGGTAAAGTTAAGTTATACAATGCGAAAGACTACTCCTTTGTTGAAGAGTTGCCCGCACACTCGATGCCGGTTACTTCACTTTGTTTTTCGCCCGACGGACGGTATTTGCTCACCGGCGGCCGGGATGCACAGTTGAATGTGCTGCATACGAGCGGTTTTTCGCTGGCTAAAACCTTTACGCCACATTTGTTTACGGTGTATGCCATCAGCTATCACCCGACGTTACCGGTGTTCGCCACGGTGAGCCGCGATAAAAGCATCAAATTATGGTCATCTGACGATTTCAGGCTGCTGCGCATCGTAAGTTTTGAAAGAGGATTCGATAGCCATTTGTTGTCGGTCAACAGCATGGTTTGGAACACCTACCGAAATCAACTGGTTTCGGTAAGTGACGATAAGAAAGTGATGGTGTGGGATGTCGAGTGGCCGCAATCATCAGAGTAATTTCACGATACGCACCAGGTATTCTTTGTCTACCTCGTTAAAGTGATTGAGGTATTCACTGTCTACGTCCAATACCCCAATGATCGCTCCGTTTTTATTTACAGGCACTACGATTTCCGACTTGGATTGCGAACTACAGGCAATATGGCCGGGAAAGGCGTCGACATCTGGTACGACCAGGGTCTCATTCTTTTCCCACGCCGTACCGCAAACACCTTTGCCTTTGGCGATGCGCGTGCACGCAAGTGGTCCTTGGAATGGCCCGAGTACCAACTCATCCCCTTTCACTATATAAAATCCTATCCAGAAAAAATCAAATTGGGCTTTGAGTACGGCGCATAGATTGGCCATATTAGCCACCAAGTCCGTTTCGCCTGCCAATAACGCTTCCAACTGGGGAAACAACCCTTCGTATTGTTCTTTTTTGGTGCCGGTGGCGATATAAAGCTCTTCAGCCATTGTATTCTACTTATGTTTAATTAGAAGATACCGATGCCACATGGCATCGGCATGCCTGACTTTGTAAGCAAAAATACATAAATTGCCCATTTTTGCTGAATGGTTCTTATAAGGAAGTAACAGATACAAAATAATATAGGCACAATCCATCGGAATGCATGAAAAAATCAGTTATTTCGTCGATATTACAAAAATTATTTCTTCATGGGCAGACAAAAGAGTACTGAGCTATCGGGCGTAAAGGAAATCGCAAGAAGAGCAAATGTGTCTATAGCAACGGTAGATCGGGTTATCCATAACCGAAAAGGCGTATCAGAGGCGACACGGCAGAAGATCAGCACAATTATAGCTGAAATGGGGTTTCAACCCAATATTTTAGCCAGTCGCCTAGCCTCTAAGAAGGTCAATCATTTTGCGGTTCTAATTCCCAAATCGACCGAAACGGATTATTGGGAATCGACTATCAAAGGCGTTGAGCGGGCGCATCAAGAAATCAAGCAATATGGAATAGTATTGGATAAGTATTTTTATGATTTGAATCATAAGAAATCGTTTTCGGATGCGGCGAAGCTGCTGTTAAAAAAGCATTGTGATGGCGTCTTGTTGGCTCCTTCCTTTATTAGGGAGGCTACCGACTTTATCGACGACTGCCAGTCAAGAGCCATTCCCTATGTATTCATTAACTCTGACATTCCGGGTAAAGACAGCCTATGCTATATCGGGCCGCATCTTTATAAAAGCGGGCACCAGGCGGCCCAATTAATAAGCTTTGGATTGAAGGCCGGAAAGGTGTTAATTGTAAATATATCTAAAGAGATTGATAGCTATCACCACTTATTGCGAAAAGAAGAAGGTTTTAGAGCATATTTCGACAACAATAGGGGAGCTATCAAAATGATCAAGATAGATATCCGAGACACAGACCAGCGATCGATTGAGGATGCTTTGGATGGTGTTATGAGCGAACATCAAGGCGTGGATGCCATCTTCGTGACCAACTCACGGGTAAGGTCAGTCGCCAACTACCTAGTGAAACGGTCACTTGAAAATAAAATTCTTATAGGCTACGATTTTCTGCAGGAAAACGTGAAGTACCTAAAACAAGGGGTGATTGACTTCCTGATTGGGCAGAAACCGGAAGAGCAGGGGTATGTCAGCCTCATGATGTTGTTTCAGCACATCGTTATGGGTGTGGCAATGCCGAAGGTAAACTATATGCCAATTGATATTATCACACGAGAGAATTATGAATTCTATAAGAATTGAAACACAAAATGATGCGAAAAATAAAAATTAAATTTGGAAGTGAAAATTTAATTAACGTATTTTGTGGGTACGTAACCGCTGACCAGTCTCGGCAATTGGGAAAGACTGGTTCGTCTTGGACGATGCGAACTTAGTGAATACATAGTAGTACTAAGTGAGCTTGGTTCGAAATGTAGCGTGTACGTTACCGATTAGAAATTTAATATTAAATCAGAGATTTTTTAAAAACGTTTAGATCGTATTGTTAGCCCACCGTAGATCAGTACGGCCAATTTACGGTAACGTTAACGGTTGACTGTAACGCTAAAGAGAGTGTGCCTTCATCGGTATGCGATATTGAATATACAATTCTAAAATTTGCGTATGAAACGTTCAATTCTTATTAAAAGTAACCTTTGGCTTATTTTGCTTTACTTGTTTAGTGGTTTGGCATGGGCGCAGACTTCCTCTGTTGCGGGCGTCGTAACGAATGAGCACAAGCATCCACTCGAAGGAGTTACCGTTACGGTGAAAGGGAGCACTATTTCTACTCAAACTGATGCGAATGGCCGGTTTAATATTCCATCTGTTAATGATTCTGCAATACTGGTTTTCAGCATTGTCGGGTTTAAAAGACAGGAAGTTCCGGTTCCGCTGAATACGGATCTTCAAGTTACACTCGTGGAAGTAGCAAGCAATTTGGACGAGGTGATTGTGGTGGGGTACGGTACACAAAAGAAACGGAATGTCACTGGCGCGATCGTTTCGGTAAGTAGTAAAGATATTGCTGAAAGACAAGCGCTTAATGTTTTTGACGCCTTGCAGGGCATGGCCTCCGGCGTACAAATAGATCAGGAGTCTGGCAGGCCCGGAGCTGGTAGCTCTGTGAGGGTGCGCGGTACAGCTACTATGGAAGGCGGGGCCGATCCGCTATATATCGTCGATGGTGCGCAGGGCATGGACATTAATACCATCAACCCGGACGATATTGAATCGATAGAAATATTGAAAGACGGCGCGTCGGCGGCCATCTATGGATCCCGATCTGCGAATGGTGTAATCATCATCACCACAAAAAAGGGCCGCGAAGGTAAACCGCAGATCAAGGGAAGCTACTTGAACAGCTATAGCACATTGTCTCATAAGATTCCTCAGGCTAATGCGGATGAGCGCAGGCTATACGAGCTCAAGCGCGGTGGTGCCGGAGCACGCACTATCGACTCTTTGAACCCGGCTTACAATGCTGATAACGATATGCAGGAATTGATTACCCGTACAGCCCAGCGTCATCAGGCGGATGCAAGCTTGGCCGGTAGTACAGGTAAATTGAATTATTATGGGAGCCTAGGCTATTTGGGCGACGAAGGAATCATTTTAAATAGCTGGTACCGACGTATAACAAGCCGGCTGAATATGGATTATTCACCCAGCGATGTATTCACCTATGGCAATCGGTTATCGTTTTCTTACCGCAATGAAAACCGTATACACGAGGGCAATGTGTTAAATCAAGCTATCCCACGACCGCCAACCAATGCTGTTTATTTCCCTGACGGTTCCTTGGCACCGACTATATCGGGACGCATGAACCCGCTTGCCCAAGCCTTGCTGCGGAGGAATGAATATGATATTTACGATGCCAGCATATACAATTACTTGCTATTCAATGTTTTAGATGGTCTTCGATTTACTACCGATGCCATCGTCCGGTTCAATTACAGCCATAACGAGGTTTTTGTGCCCAAATTGTTGAACACAAATACAGGGGCCACCGTAGATCCGGTGAGTAACGGTAGTGAGCAAGATAACATGATAAATTACTGGATGGTGCAAGGGTTTTTTAACTATGATAAGAGCTTTGCTGGTCATCATCTTACTGGCGTATTAGGCGTGAGTGCAGAACGCGAGTATTCTCGCCGCATCAATATTGCAGGTAACAATTGGGTGTCCGAGGAGATTCCCACAATGAATGCTGCTCAGGCTTTGCTCTTGAATAATATCTATACCAATGGTTTGAGAAGTACACAGGCTTCGCTTTTCGGGCGGATAGGGTATAATTTCGGTGACCGGTATATCATCGAGTCGAATTTTCGGGTGGACGGCTCCTCCCGCTTTGGGCGTGATAATCGATGGGGCTTTTTTCCCTCGGTGTCCGGTGCATGGCGATTTTCGGACGAGTCGTTTATGAGTACTACCCGCAATTACCTAGCTGACGGTAAGGTGCGCGTCAGCTACGGTGTAACGGGCAACGATCGAATAGGGCAATACGACGCAATCCAACGCTACGTTTTCGGTAGCAATTTTTACAATGGCGTCTCAGGCGTCGTACCCAATACTCTTTTTGGAAACAATACGCTTGGTTGGGAAACAACCAGGCAATTCAATGCCGGCTTGGATCTTACCTTCTTCGATGGGCGTTTGACGGTCACGGCTGACTATTATGATAAAATTACGAGTGACTTGCTTTACAACGCACCGATAGCCTATGAGACGGGATTCGACGATGTGCGTGTAAATCTAGGTTCGATCCAAAACAAAGGCGTTGAAGTTACTGTAGGTAGTTCACCAATCAGAAATGAGCGCTTCCGTTGGCATACGGAGGTCAACTTCACCCGCAATCGGGGCCGCGTTCTGGAATTAGCTGAAGGTACGCAGATGATTGTTTCCGGGATATGGTTGGTCGAAGAAGGGCAACCCTTGGGAAACTTCTTTGGCTGGAATAATCTGGGTGTTTATGCCTATGACGAGTCTAATGCTTGGAGTGATGACGGGCGGCAGCTCATGCCGGTGTTTGGCACTGACGGGGTGTTTGATCACTATATGCTCGATGGACAGCATTATATGGGGAATGTTAATCAGTTACAGACAACCGGCGGCATATCCAAAGGAGGCGACGTCATTTGGCAAGATGTGAACGGTGATCGGGTAATTGATGACACCGATCGTATTATCCTAGGCAATGCGCAGCCCAAGTGGATGACAGGCTGGAACAATGCCCTGTCGTACAAGGACTGGACTTTGTCATTCAATTTTTATGTGAGTTACGGAGGAAAGATTTACAATCAGGCCCGCCGGGTGATGGCGAGTTATACGACCAGCTTGGCTACTCCAGACCCTTACATTATAAATAACGCATGGTGGCGGCAGGGTGACATTACCGATGTCCCAATCCCGGTTAACAACGGTATGGAGAACGTGAGGGAGTTGAATAGCTTTTTCCTTGAAAATGCTTCTTTCATCCGTTTACGAAATGCGAGGCTTACTTACCGGGTACCAGCGCAATGGTTGTCTGCTGTTAAACTTGCGGGGGCAAGTATTTATGTATATGGCAACAATTTATTCACCTGGACCAACTATTCTTGGTTCGACCCGGAAATAGCATTTTCCAACCCACTACAGATGGGACGGGATACGGGTCGGTATCCCCGAAAAAGAGAACTCGGTTTAGGCTTAAATATTAACTTCTAATCCAATGAAGGCACAAAATAATACCACTCGTAAATATATACGCGCATGGTCCATCAAACGCCCGATTTTATCACTTTGTGTAGGGTTCGCTTGTTTGGTTTCATCTTGCGAAAGCTTCCTGGATCAACAACCAATATCCGATCTCTCGAGCGACAAATTCTGGTTGACGGCAGACGACGCTAAGCTGGGAATGGCCGGAATCTATAGCAGTATCCAATCAGTTTTTAGCTCCAATTATATCCTGTGGGGCGATGCACGGTCGGATAATTTCACATTTAGCGGTACAGGTGAAGCGCAAATTAATTACTCAATTAATGCGGTGACCTCTACGATGGCAGGCACGAGTTGGGCTGAAATTTATAAAACAATCCAACGATCCAATCTGGCTATCAAATATCTGCCAACAATCAATTTGCCAGCAACCGAACGCGATCATTACTTGGCCCAAGCCTATGCCATCCGGGCATATATGTATTTTTTTATCGTAAGGCTGTGGGGAGATGCGCCGATTTGGGTAGAACCTTATGAAGATATCAATGCCGAGCCTAACCGACCGCGGAGCCCGGCCGAACAAATCGTGCAGGACGTGATATTGCCCGATCTCCAACGTGCGTTGCAAATCGTTGATCCCGGGGTAAACACGGTCGTCGAGGTGAATATTGGTGGGATGCTGGCCATGCTTACAGATGTATACATGTGGTTGCACAACTATCAAGGAGCGTTAGATGCGTCAGAAAGGCTCATTGGGCTTGACCGTTATCGCTTGGCAACAGGCGAGGAGTGGAAGGACATGTTTTTGTCTCCGGCCAATAGCAGGGGAAATATCTGGAGCCTAAGTTGGAATTTCCTCCAGGACGGACCTGACGGTACCTCCCGACAGATTGGTGCAGGCAACCTGGATCCATTGTACGTGATGGATCCTGCCGTCGTCGAGCGGTTCCACAGCGATCCAAAGGATATCCGTACGAAACTCACGTTTGATTCATTGGTCTTCGCCAATGCGGCTACCCCTAATGCCCGGAGTAAACGACTAGGCAAGTTTGCTGTCAGGAATGCCGACGGAACCTTCCAGTATCCACAAACTAGCCAAAGTGAATATAAACTTACCATGTACCGTTATGCGGATATCCTGCTGTTGCGGGCTGAGGCGCTGAACCGGTCGAACGATAAATTGGGTGCTTTTGCCTTGCTTAACGAGGTGAGGGCGGCGGTAGGGCTTGATCCGCTGGACGAATCGGAATATGCCAGCGAAGACGAGGTGGAAAAGATTATATTGAACGAACGGCAGTTAGAGCTTTTCGCCGAAGGCCGGCGTTGGTTTGATCTTGTCAGGACGGGCAGGGCGATGAACGTGATGGATTCAATTATCAGAGAGCGACAAGGAGCGCTGGAGATCACCGTAACTGGTTTTACTGATGCGCGGCGTACTCTGCTCCCGATTCACCGGAATGTGCTCATTAATAATCCTGTGCTGGTTCAAAACGAACCATACTCGTTCTGATTGCTGCATCAAAAAATAGGAAAAATATTATAGAACGAATTAAAGAGAATGATATGTACACTCTGAAGAAAAATATCGTCACGTTATGGGGCCTAGCAGCTTTGGCCCTACTGCTTAGCGTTTGCAGCTGTACGTTGTTAGGGCTCGAACTACAGCAGGACCACCAGCATGAGGTCAACATTTTATCCCCTGAACTCAATATGAATGCCTGGGATTTCATCAATACCCCATTGGAAGACACCTTGCGAAGCTTCAATCGATTCGTTGATGCTGTTGCGTATGCTGGATTGGAAGAAGAGTTTATCAAGCCAGGGCGTACGTTTCTGGTGTTTAACAACTATGCCATTTTACGGTATAACAGCAGCGGTAGCGTCAATTCAGGATGTTACTTTGGTAGGAATAGGGTACCGGAGATCGATGAAGAAGGGAACCCCGTTCTCAATGAAAATGGGGAGCTGGTGACACGCCCAGGGCGGAGCTGGGACGATTATCCCGTAGAGCAAGTGCGGGAGTTGCTGCTTTACCATATGTTGGAGGAAGAATATTCTTACCACAATTTGGGACCCGACAATACCGTGGCGCAGTCGTTGTCGCCGAACAGCGAAGCCAATCTCGTTTATTTGCAGATCCAGAACACGCAAACTTCAAAACTTGCCGTGAATGCTTTTCCTGGGTCTATACAAACCACACTTGCAAGGACAGCCAATTTAAAAGCGACCAATGGATATATCCATGTTTTTGATGCCTACCTCCGTTATGGGGTCGAAGCGCAATAATCACATGCACGGCAAAAAATGGTGGAAGGCTTACATTCAAGGCTGTATAGCGATAGCTGCCGCGTTGACAATAACGCCCATGGTTATGGAAGTGCAGGCACAATATACCGCAAAACCCAATATCGTCATTCTTTGTGTAGACGATCTGGGGTATGGCGATTTAAGCTGCTATGGCGGCGATATTCCCACGCCGAATATTGACCGAATAGCCAAACAGGGTATTCGCTTTACCGATTTCTACGTGGCGGCACCAGCCTGTACTCCTTCCAGGTATAGCATGCTTACCGGACGGTATCCCCAACGATCAATGCATGGGCTTACCCGTGCTTTGATGCCCGTCGATACGCAATACCTTGACACTTCAGAAAAGACGCTGGCTTACTACCTGCAAGCGCAGGGATACCATACCGCGTTGTTCGGTAAATGGCATTTAGGTGTTAACGATTCAACACACACGCTTAAGGCCCATGGATTTAATGAGTTCGTAGGCTTTATGGGCGGCTGTGTGGATTATTTCACTCACGGGTACGGCCCGATGGGGCATGATTGGTCTGTTAATGGTGAGCAAAGGCGAGAGGAGGGTTATGCTACAGATCTGATTACCGACCATGCTATTGGATTTATAGCCGATAGGGACCGTGGCCAATCCCAGCCGTTTATGGTGCTGCTTGCGTATAATGCTCCCCATTACGGCAAAACCGATCCTAACCACATCGTCCCCCATACGATCGCGCTTAGCCATGGGAAATATCAGGGCTACAGTGTGATTAACTCACTGCAGGCGCCGCAATCGTATGCACAAAAGGCTGCGGCTATCGAAGATCCGTACAGACGGGTCTATGCAGCCATGATCATGAACCTCGATGATAATATCGGGCGGGTGCTTGATGAGCTAGAGAAACAGGCGGCATTGCAAAATACCATGATATGGTTTATGTCGGATAATGGGGGGTATTCAGAAAGCTTCTTCGGGCATGCAGACAACGGTGGACTTCGTGGGGAGAAAGGTACGGTGTGGGAAGGAGGGATACGGGTGCCCGCGATGGTCATGTGGATCGAAGGGATTAGTGGTGGTAAGGTGGTGGATGTTCCCGCATGCAATATTGATTTGCTTCCTACATTGGCAAAGGTAACCGGTTTCCAAGAACTCGTAGAACCTGAGTATATAGACGGGATAACCATCAGCAATGTGCTGCACGGAAACCTTGAAACGCCAGAGAGACCACTGTATTGGAGGTATCGGAAACAAACGGCGTTGCGGCAAGGCGATTGGAAGCTGGTTAACGGCAAGGAACTATATAATTTAAGGTCAGATAGGGCGGAAACGTCTGATATGGCGGCGGTTTACCCGGAAAAGGTCATCGAATTGCAAGCGCGCTTTAAGCAAACTGAAAATCAGTTTAGGCAGGACAGTATGGTGCACATCCAACATGCCGCTGAGGATTACCAGATTGTTGCGGATGATGCGGCGTGGTGTTGGTTTTCTGATCCTAGGGCGGTATACTATAAAGGCAGCCGCGAGCAGATTTTTTATGGTTACATCAATAGTAAGGGCGATGTGGTCATCTGTGCAAGAGACTTATCTACCAAGGCAGTGGAAACCTTTGTGTTGCACGAGCGACTACAAGTCGACGACCATAACGTCCCTGCTATCCTGATACTTCCTGATGGGCACTTATTGGCATTTTATACGGAGCACAACGGCCGTTTCTTCATGCGCAAAAGCAAAAAGCCAGGGGATATCAGCGCGTGGCATGAAGAGCGGGTCATTCCATTTGGTGGCTCCCGTAATACGTATGCCCATCCTGTGATGCTGTCTGGTGAAGAAAACCGTATCTATGTATTTTGGCGGGGTAGTGATTGGCAGCAAACCTTTGCCTTCAGTGACGACGGCGGGGAAACGTGGAGCTGGCCGCAAGTATTGCTCGTCAGCGAAGGTACACGGAATCGGCCCTACCTGAAGGTCAGTTCGGATGGGCATGGTCGAATTGATTTTATCTTTACGGATGGTCATCCAAGCGTAGAACCGACCAATTCTGTTTATCATATGTATTATGAGCAGGGAATTTTTTATCAGACAGACGGTAGCCGGATCAGTGACGTGGCGCAGTTGCCGCTTTCACGCGAAGCTGTTGGTAAAGTATACGACGGTCGGGCAAGCGGTATCAGAAGCTGGATAGCCGATATAGCCTTGAATAGTCAAAGGAATCCGGTCGTATGCTACATGCGGTATCCTAAAGACACCGATCACCGGTACCATTATGCTTGGTGGGATGGTAAACAATGGGTAGACGAAGAAATATGCAAAGCAGGAGGATGGATACCGCGGGTAGCACCAAGTGAACGAGTAAAGGAACCACATTATTCCGGCGGTATCGTTTTAGATCATAGCAATGCTAATCACGTTTACCTATCACGCGAAGTGGGTGGGCGCTTTGAAATAGCTCATTTTTGGCGGCAGAATACGCAGTGGCACAGCAGCCCATTGACAATGGGATCGCTCATTGACAGTGTGCGTCCATATGCGGTTAAAATGCCAACGGGCAAGCCACCGGTCCTCCTGTGGATGACAGGCCATTACAGCCATTACACTGAATTTAACACGGAGCTGCGAATCAATGCGGTTAAAGGAGATAAGGAAGAGGAGCAAGAATGACGAAGAGCAACAAGCAAGAGCGCTATAAGTGGAGCAGAAGACATGTATTGACGACGTTGGGGCTTACAGGGCTAGCCATGGCGCCTGGTATGCCACAGGCAGTTGGGAAATCGAATAACACCACAGTTGTCACGTGTGCAACGTTGCAGGAGCTGATTGATTTGGAACTGAAACGAGGGATGGTCGTCCAAACCTTTGGATATTATCAGGCCGGTGATGGAGGTGCGGCGTGGTATCGCATTGATGCGCAGGAAGGAAAGGGCGAAATGCAGGCAGGTATCGTACCGCTAAGCAATGGGCTGGTCGCTTTGCTGCTCCACAACCAAGCAGTCAACTACAAGATGTTTGGGGCCGTAGGCGATGGTGTACACGATGATGGGGTTGAAATCAAACGTACACACGAGTATGCCAACAAGCATAATATCCCTGTCATTAACCTACATGGTGAGTATTGGATCAAGGAAACAAACGGTATTACAATCCTGACCAACGTCACATGGGGACATACCATTTTTCACATAGATGAGCATTTCAACGTCAAGGGAATCGGCAAGTTTGTGGTGCAAAGCAGAAAAGAAAAGCACGAAATACACCTCAACAACGAGCAAAGGAAAGAATTTCTGGAAGCGCTAAGACCAGGGATACGTCTTTTACCTCAATTAGCACCTTACAGAAACGCATTGATTAACATTCGGGACAATAATGACCGCATCGGTTTCCGTGCCGGAGCCAAGTATAAGGGACAGTCTTGGGCTCGGGAAGAGCTGTTTTATGTGGAGGAGCACGGCTGCGTGGTAGGAGATATCGCTTGGGAATTTAAAGACTATACCAGTTTGATGGTTTATCCATGCGACGACAATTACCTGGTTATCGATGGGGGTACGTTTTATCTTTCGGGCGATAGCCCTGGGACGGTTTACAACGGGTATAAGAGTAATGGCATTGTCGTGAATCGCAGCCGCACCATCATACGCAATCAGTGGGTCGGTCTGGAAGAAGGGCGACATGACGTTGCCATAACTCCGCGGACTGGTTTCTACACATTTTTTATGGTATATGACGTAACGTTAGAAAATGTTCGACTAATCCCCTGGGAACAGAACCGCGAGGGAACTGACCGGGATGTGCCGGCTGGAACGTATGGCATCAGTGCTGGACGGATGTTGAATGGTACATTCAGGAACGTGACTGCAGAGGGCGGCCCGGTACATTGGGGCGTTTTCGGCACAAACTTGAATAAAAACTTCCGGATTGAACGGTGCAAGCTTAACCGGATTGACGTACATTTTCATTGCTGGAACCTCTGTATCACCGACTCTAATATCGGATACCGTGGTATATCCGTTACCGGAGGGGGCGAACTCCTAATCAAGCACACGGTCTGCCATAACCAATCGTTCGTCAATTTCCGTCGAGATTTCGGTTCGAAATGGGATGGATGTATCCGGATAAACAATTGCCGTTTCGTGCCACCCCTGAATGTAAGCAGCGCCGTACTCAATTTCCATCCACTCGATGCCGACTACCGTTATCCTATAAGCTTGGGCCGGTCTATCCGGGTGGAAGATCTGGTCATCGATTTGGGCCCCGAGTCCTCATCACAGCGTCCTTGTTGGCTAGTCATCGCGCCCGAGATGTCAAAAATGTCAAATGGCGATCACCTCTTTTTCCCTAGGGAGCTGGTTTTTCGTAATATATCGGTGATAAACAGCGGACATGGGGTAAGGTTGATGAAGTTGCACAAGCCCCAACATTACCGTGTCGATTTACCAGGGGGATATAATGAGGTGCAGCTCTACACAAATGCGCAAATCAGATTTGAAAATATTCAATTGGAAGTATTGAACGCAACAGCTTGTAACACCGATGCTCATCTTACAGTGGTTCCTGATTACGAGCAGCCGTATGTACATGAATACGCGTTATATCCCAGTATTCATATTGTGGACTGTAAAGGATTTCTGGGAATATTGAAAGGAAGTGTTGCTGAAATCTTATTTAATCGGTCATCCATTAATGGTTTAGAATGTGGCGACACTGAGGCTATGCAGGGAAGTTTGTTTTTTCAAAATTGTGTTTTTCAGCCGGTGTCCGATACTGAAACCAATAAATTTTATAGCCTTGAAACATCATTGGGGACCAGTTTTACAAATTGTCTGGTGCACGCCCCTGTGATAAACGGAAGACGCAGGTGCGATCTGACAGATTGTTATGGGTTCCTAGCCATTAACGAGTACGTGCTATACAATCACGTAAACACCAGGCTTGGCAGGGATATCATTAACCACTTGTCCGCGATTGGCGACACCGTCCATCCAGATTTTATTGCAAAGCTCAAAAGTCATCACGAGCTCGAACCTCCCGGCGTTACAAATAGCTAAACATGATACGTTTAGACGCTAAGATGCTTAGGAACAGGCGGGTGGCGTTAGGGCCCGGCAGGCATATCCCAGCGGCCGTTGTCTTTGGCCCCACTAAAATTACCATTACGTCCAAAATAGGCGCAGTTTAAAGTTGCATCTTGCCATTGCAAAGTTTTTAATGAAAGTCTTGCATTTTAAGAATTGTTTATTTTAATTAGTGGGTACGGTACCAATTATTGAAAATATAAGTTGAATTTTTAATAACAGAAAAGTATTTGTGCTATTTTTTATCTAACGTGTACGTACACGTTCCCAAATGAAAACGAATTTTTTATGAATTTATCAAACACAAGAAGAAAATTTTTGATAGACTTTGCTGCATTAGGTGCCGGTTTTTCCTTATCAACCCTACCCATTATGGGCAAGGAACAACCCGTGTCCCCGGGCAAGCGGGTTGGAATAATTGGGCTAGATACTTCCCATAGCTTAGCGTTTAGCAAGGTGCTCAATGCGGCTGATGCCAGTCTTGAGTTGAAAGGCTATAAAGTCGTAGCGGCTTATCCTTACGGAAGCCGGACGATAGCGAGCAGCGCGAAGCGTATTCCTGGGTATATCGATGAAATGAAAAGTCTGGGAGTGCGTATTGTAGATTCTATTGCGGAATTGTTGGAACAGGTTGATGTTGTGTTATTGGAAACCAACGATGGTCGGTTGCATCTGGAACAAGCATTGCCTGTGTTTAAAGCCGGCAAACGTTTGTTCATAGACAAGCCGATTGCCGCCTCATTGGCCGATGCGAAGGCTATTTTTGAGGCATCGGAAAGGTATGGCGTTCCGACGTTCTCATCATCATCTTTACGCTACCTAGAGAACATTCCCGATCTTAAATCAGGCAAGCTTATCGGAAGTATTACCGGTGTCGATGCATTTGCTCCAGCCACATTGGAACCGTCACATCCCGATCTGTTTTGGTACGGCATACATGGCATTGAGATTTTATATGCGGTCTTAGGAACCGGTTGTCAGGAGGTCCGGCGGATATATGCCGCTGAAACAGATATCGTGGTAGGCACCTGGACGGACGGTCGTGTAGGAGTTTTCCGGGGGCTAAGGAGCGGGAAAAACGGGTATGGAGGGATGGCCTATGGAGAAAAAGGACAGGCCGTTATTGGGAAATATTCTGGATATCTTCCTTTGCTCTACCGTATCGTTGAATACTTTGATACAGGCGTAGTGCCTGTAAGTCCCGCCGAAACATTAGAATTGGTGGCCTTTATGGAGGCCGCAGACTTGAGCAAGCGTAAGGGGGGTGGACCCGTCAATGTACAAAAACTATTAAGTTAAGTCGGTTGGCATGGATAGGAGATTTTTTTTAAAAAGCAGCGCATATGGATTGGCAGGGCTTACGATGGTCGCCCTACCGGTCGGGCACATATTGGCTAACCAATTGGCTAACCAGAGACGTCCATTGGCTGTTGGCATCATCGGATTTGGTAGTCGGGGCTCCGGTATTGCCAGTATTATCCGAACCGTCCCGGGTATAGTGCTCCATGCATATAGCGACATTCTGGAGAGCCAGTTGCAATTAGCCGGCAGGCAATTCACTGAAGCTAAAGCGTATGCTGATTACCGGAAGTTGCTGGAAAATCCCGCTATTGAAGCGGTTATCATTGCGTTACCCGAACATCTGCATTATCCGGCCGCTGTGGCAGCGTTACAGGCAGGAAAGCATGTCTATCTCGAAAAAACGATGGTACACACCATGGAGGAGGCCGAACGGCTCGTGCAGACAGCTGCGCGTTATCCCAAGCAGGTATTGCAGATAGGCCACCAATACCGCTATTACCAATTATACCATAGGGTGTTAGAAGTAATCCGTGAAGGTTTCATCGGCGATGTAAAGCAATATGAATGTCAGTATCACCGTAACTCAGATTGGCGACGGCCGGTATCAGACCCTAAACTGGAAAGACAGATAAATTGGCGGATGTACAAAGAATACTCCGGCGGACTGATGACGGAACTTTGCGCACATCAGGTCGACATCCTCAACTGGTTTAATGGAAGTCCGCCAGCGTCCGTAGTCGCTATTGGGGGCATTGATTACTGGAAGGATGGCCGTGAGACTTACGATAATATACGAGCCATATATGCCTATCCAAACGGGGTAAAAGCCAGTGTAAGTTCAATTCTTAGCAACGCATACAACGGCTATTCTATACGGATACTGGGCAGTAAGGGGACAATAGTGGTCCAGCGCACCAAAGCACTGGCTTATCCTGAATCGGTAAAAGCGCAATTAACCACTGTTGACGGCGTAACCGGCGCGACGGCAGAATCCTGGGGACAAGGGAAACCCCTGGAGTTAACGTTTAGCAACCAAGATGGTCAAAACCGGGATCCTACGGCCTATGCACTAATGGATTTTGTCTCTTGCATAGGCGAGGGCAGAAAACCATTTTCCAATGTAGAAACCGGAAAGGATACGGCAAAGGCAGTGCTACTAGCTAATAAAGCTGCGGAGCAAGGGACCATGCAGTATTTGATTTGATTTGCCGATGCCATATGATTACTATTGCCTTAGCTAAAAATAGTTATCCGGCTGTACCTAATTTACGTTATCCGGCCGTCAAAGACCCCGCTTGCCGCCGTGGAGTGTGGTGGCACGCACTAGTTAGACCAGCGGCTTGTAAATGCCGGAGGATACATAACGCATCTGCAAAAGAATGAAAGGTGATAGAAGAACACTATATAGAAAGGATCGTTGGTTCATCTCGATCAACCTGTCTGGTAATTTCCCCGTATGAACGGGAGGTTTGAATTAAAACATTGGACGCTACGTAACGATAATGGAAACTAAAAAGTTGATCAAAAGCTCAATTGCCGACAATATTCGGCCTTACGTTGTCGATCAAATACCGAAAAGCTGCCAGCAATAGGTGAATGTTTGGTAGCCATAATGCCCCGTATTAAGAACCAGTCCGCCAATCAGCGATAAAACTATGGAAATTTGGATTCTTAACATGTCGACTAAGATTAAAGTCACGACCAATAAACTTATGCTAGCCGGTGTGGTTTTCTGTATCATCATGCCACAAGTCTTGTATTCGCAAGGACAGATTGAACGCCGGAAAAATTACCTTGAAGAAAGTTTGCAAACGAGTATCAAACTAGCGCGACGGCTTATGGGGAGGCAACATTCGGGCACATCCTTTTGCAGGACCATGGAGATAGCGCTTATTTCAGGAGCATCAAAATAAGAAGGCTTTACTGAACGCCAATGTCCTAAAATGGCATCGCTTGCATTGCACAGACGCGTTATGTATTGACTGAAGGAGAAATCCGTTATATAATGATGAAAAATTATGTACTATCAAATAAAGTGCTTATCTTCGTGTACGTACACGAAGCGTTTTTTCTTCATTTTCGAATAGTTTCGAATGGAGACTTAGCCGGTATAGCCAATAATAAAACAACATAATTTAACATGAAAAATCCATTGGACTCAAGAAGAGATTTCTTAAAAAAAGCAGCAATTAGCTCAGCAGCATTTTCGTTGGGTGGGGTGCTCCCGGCTCTCAGTGCCAAAAGCTACCGGAATATTGTCGGTGCAAACGAACGCATCCGCGTGGCCATGATGGGGGTCAATGCGCGGGGGTTGGCGCTTGCTACAAACTTTTCTGCTCAATCCAATTGCGAAGTGGTTTACGTTTGCGATGTGGATAGCCGTGCCGCCGCAAGATGCGTGGAGCAAGTAGAGCGCAACCAAAACCGTAGGCCCAATACTGAGCCTGATATCCGCAAACTGCTGGAACGTAGCGATTTCGATGCATTGGTTGTGGCTACACCAGATCACTGGCATGCCCCTGCCGCAATTCTGGCGTCAAAAGCTGGTAAGCATGTGTACCTTGAAAAACCTGCCAGCCACAATCCGCATGAAGGTGAACTGGTGGTAGCAGCTCAGAAAAAATATGGCAACGTAATCCAGATGGGAAACCAACGGCGATCGTGGCCGAATGTGGTACAGGCTATCCAGGAGCTGCACGGAGGAATTATCGGTAAACCTTATTTCGCGAAAACTTGGTACACCAACAACCGCGCATCCATCGGCGTGGGAAAGCAAACGGCAATACCGGAGTGGCTGGACTATGAATTATGGCAGGGACCTGCACCACGTCGGCCTTATCAAGACAATCTAATCCACTATAACTGGCATTGGTTCTGGCATTGGGGGACCGGCGAGGCGTTGAACAACGGCACGCACATGGTAGATATCGCGCGCTGGGGGCTGCAAGTAGCTTTTCCAACAAAGGTTACTTCGTCGGGTGGGCGCTATCGGTACCGGGACGATTGGGAGACTCCGGATACTCAGGTGATCAGCTTAGAGTTTGGCGATAGCGGCACGATCACCTGGGAAGGGCGTAGCTGCGCTCCTAATCCGATTGAAGGTTCATCCGTAGGTGTTATATTTTATGGCGAAAAAGGCGCGCTGCAGATAGACGGCGGTAATTCTTATAAGGTTTACGATCTAAAAAACGAATTGCTCAAAGAGAAAAAGAATGATGTTGCAATAGACGCCCGTAACCCAACAAGCCCATCCCAGGCGTTAGACGCCATCCATATCCAGAACTTTTTTAGTGGCATTAAAAACGGAAGTCGGTTAAACGCAGATATTTTGAGCGGCCACATCAGCACGTTGCTGGTACAATTAGGTAACATTGCGCAACGTACGGGCGGAACGCTAGAGGTGGACCCATCCAATGGCCAGATCTTGAATAACCGCGAAGCTCGTAAACTGTGGAGCCGGGAATATGAAAAGGGTTGGAAACCGACAATATAACTAAATCAGTATTCATAACATGGCAGCTTCAGATACGGCAGTAAGCGTGGCATCGCTATCGCGCCGGGATACTACGGTTTCTATCATCATCATCGCCGGGATGTTTTTCATTTTCGGCTTCTTGTCGTGGATAAACGCCATTCTCATTCCGTACTTTAAAATCGCGTGCGAACTCACCCACTTCCAGTCGTACCTGGTGGCATTTGCGTTTTACATTGCTTATTTTGTAATGTCTATGCCCGCGTCTTACCTGCTTAAAGCCGTAGGATTCAAACGGGGGATGATGATTGGCTTTTTTGCGTTGAGCCTCGGGGCGTTCATCTTCGTGCCTGCGGCAGTGACGCGTACCTATGCGGTTTTTCTCATCGGTTTGTTTACCATCGGTGTTGGCTTAGCTATCTTACAGACCGCGGCCAATCCGTATATTACCATCCTTGGACCGAAGGAACGGGCAGCCCAGCGGATCAGTATTATGGGCATCTGCAACAAATTTGCAGGTATCCTGGCTCCGTTGCTCTTCGCCGCTGCCGTACTACGGCCTACGGATCAAGCACTGTTCGATAGCCTGGCCGCGATGCCGGATGATGTCCGGACTTCGGCGTTGGATGAATTGATCCGGCGTGTTATTATGCCTTACTCCGTTGTAGGAGCCGTACTCTTTATGATCGGGATCGGGGTGCGTTATTCTCCGTTGCCCGAGATCAATACGGAGGAAGAGTCAGCCGAAGTATACGCGGCCAATCACGGAAAAACCAATGTTTTTCAATTTCCACACCTGGTATTGGGAGCGATAGCGATTTTTATCCACGTTGGTGCGCAGGTCATTTCCATTGACACGATTATCAACTATGCGGGTTCAATGGGCATATCGCTTATCGACGCAAAGGTATTCCCTTCCTATACTTTGGCTATGGCCATCGTGGGATATTTCATGGGGATCGCTGTCGTTCCCCGTTGGATCAGCCAAACCAATATGCTGCGGCTTGTCACCGTCATGGGGGCGGTGCTGTCTTTATTGATCGTATTCACACGAGGAGATGTGACATTGCTCGGACATTGTACCGATATGTCCATATGGTTTGTGGTGTTATTGGGCATCCCGAATTCGCTTACCTGGGCGGGGATATGGCCCTTGGCGATCGATGGGCTGGGCAGGTTCACTAAGGTGGGCGCCTCGTTGCTGATTATGGGATTATGCGGTAATGCCATATTGCCTATGGTGTACGGGTATTTTGCCGATGTAGCAGGGCTCCGCGAAGCTTACTGGGTGCTGATGCCCTGTTACCTGTACTTGATTTATTATGCAATGTGGGGGCATAAATTGCGGAGGTGGTGATGGTATTATTGTTAATAGCAGATTAAATGTCAAAGAAATATAAGAAAATTGTAAACGGCCAGATAGCAACGCCGTACCGTATCATAAACGGTGGACAGTTGTTATTTGCCGATGGAAAAATAGAAGAATTGAGCGAAGGCAATATCGATGCACCTGACGCGGAAATCATCGATGCGGAAGGCCACTACGTTTCTCCCGGATTTATCGATATCCATGTGCACGGTGGTGGGAATGCTGATTTCATGGATGATAGCGTCGACGCATTCTGCCGCGTGGCAAACACGCATGCCAAATACGGCACAACGGCCATGCTCCCTACGGTATTAACCAGTACGAAGGAAGCGATCATCCGTTCGCTCCAAGTATACGAACAGGCGCAGAAGGCAGTAACGCAGGGCGCCCGTTTTTTAGGAGTACACATCGAGGGGCCATACCTGTCCATGGAACAGCGCGGGGCACAGGATCCCCGCTATATCCGTGACCCTGATCCTGAGGAGTATTTTGATATTCTCAACAGCTCGACAGCTATCAGGCGATGGAGTGTGGCGCCAGAAAAAAGCGGTGCGCTTACGTTCGGAAGGATATTGTGCGAACGGGGCATATTGCCGTCAATAGCCCATACCGATGCAATCTATGACGACGTTATCCGGGCGTTTGAGCACGGGTATTCTTTAGCCACACATTTTTACTCTGCGATGTCAGGGGTATCCCGCCGCGACGCTTACCGGTACGGTGGGGTGGTGGAAAGCGCTTTTTTGATTGATGAGATGGACGTGGAAATTATTGCTGATGGCAAGCATCTCCCAGCGGAGTTGCTGAGGCTGATTTATAAACACAAAGGACCCGAACACATCGCCTTGATCACCGACGCCATGCGTGCGGCTGCCATGCCTGAGGGAACAAGTATGCTGGGCAGCTTGGAAGATGGTATTGCGGTCATTGTCGAAGACGGTGTGGCGAAACTGCCGGACCGCACAGCGTTTGCTGGCAGCACCGCTACCGCAGACCGTTTGGTCAGGACTATGGTTACCCAGGCGGATGTGCCGTTGGTTGACGCAATTCGTATGATATCAGCCACACCAGCTCGAATTATCGGCGTGAACGACGTACTTGGCTCGCTGGTACAGGGCAAACAGGCCGATGTGGTTATTTTTGATAAAGATATTGTGGTCAGGAAAACAATTATCCAAGGTGATGTTGTTTATGACCGTGAATACCAATCCTTACCCGCATGAAAACTGGAAAAGTAGATTCATTAACTATATACCAATATGATAGCCGGAAGAGCATGGGACATGCCGCCGCTTCGGCAGTTGCTAAAACGCTGCAGGCGCTACTGCAAAAAAAGGACGCAGTGAACGTGGTATTTGCCGCAGCACCTTCACAGAATGAATTGTTAGAAGCCTTGGTAAATACACCGGTTATTGACTGGACGCGTGTCAACGCGTTCCACATGGATGAGTACATTGCTTTGCCCGACGATGCCCCGCAACGGTTCGGAAATTTCCTGAAAGAGCGCATCTTTGGAAGGCTGCCATTCCGGTCGGTTAATTACTTAAACGGCAATGCAGCAGACGCACAGCAGGAATGTAAACGTTATGCGCAAATGCTCCAAGAACGTCCCATCGACATTGTTTGTATGGGTATTGGCGAAAATTGCCATATCGCGTTCAACGATCCACACGTGGCAGATTTTCGTGATCCTGCCTGGGTTAAAGTTGTCGATTTGGATGGGGCGTGCAGGCAGCAGCAAGTCAATGACGGCTGTTTCCCCGCGCTCGAGTGCGTCCCTACCCACGCACTTACACTAACCATTCCGGCGTTGATGGCCGCATCATTTGTTTTTTGTGTCGTGCCCGGTGCAAATAAGGCCGCCGCGGTCCGTCATACGCTGACCGCAGCGGTCAATCCGAAGTATCCATCTACTGTGCTGCGGGAACATCAGAATGCCATCTTGTTCTTGGATAACGATAGCACACTTCAAGTGCAGCTGTAGATTTTAAAAAAATCTGGCGAAATATTCAGCGTTATGGTTACTTTAGCATTTTCATTAATTAGCCAATTTGAATAGCGAAACCAGGTTATGCGAAACGTTGCTGCGGAGATGCCCATGCCCAACAAAAAGACGCTGTGGAAAGTCATCGGTGCGTCCTCTTTGGGTACATTGATTGAATGGTACGACTTTTACATCTTTGGCAGCTTGGCCATCGTCATCTCGACAAAATTTTTTCCACCGGATAATCCTACGGCGGCATTCCTTTCCACATTGGCCACATTTGCCGCCGGCTTTGTGGTACGTCCTTTCGGGGCATTATTTTTCGGACGGCTGGGCGATATCATCGGTCGTAAGTACACCTTCATGGTCACGTTGCTGCTCATGGGCTTGGCCACCTGTGCCATTGGCTTGGTGCCGGGCTACGAAACGATCGGTTTTGCCGCACCGGTCATCGTGCTGGTGCTACGGTTGTTGCAGGGCTTGGCACTGGGGGGCGAATATGGTGGCGCGGCCACGTATGTCGCTGAGCATTCCGAGCCGCACAAGCGAGGGTTCCGCACTTCATGGATTCAAACCACTGCTACCTTCGGGCTATTTATTTCGCTGGCTGTGATTATGCTGACGAAAAGCAGCATGTCTGCTGAGGCGTTTGACGATTGGGGGTGGCGGGTGCCTTTTCTCATCTCGTCGGTGATGGTGGTGGTCTCTTATTTTATCCGCCGCAACATGGATGAATCGCCACTCTTCAAAAAGGCAAAAAGCGAAGGGAATACGTCCAGCAATCCGCTTCAAGAGTCTTTCGGTAATAAATACAACTTCAAATTCGTGCTGTTGGCGCTTTTCGGTGCTACGATGGGACAGGGGGTTATCTGGTATACAGGCCAATTTTATGCCTTGTCTTTCCTTCAAAGCGTATGTAAGGTCGATTTTGATCAAACCAATTATATCATCGGCTGCGCATTACTGGCTGGAACTGGATTTTTTGTGTTTTTTGGCTGGTTATCCGATAAAATCGGCCGGAAACCGATTATGCTGGCTGGCATGCTGCTGGCCGTTTTGACGTATCGACCGATTTATGACCGAATATATCGGTTAACGGATGTGGGAGAGAAACAGGAGCTGGTTGAGCAACGGCAAACCGTGGGGAAGACGGTGGTTAAAGTATACGATGACGGCAGTACAGCTACGCTGACTAGCCATGGCGATGAGGTCTCGCAAAACGTAAAGGTTGGGCCGCGTCCTTTTGTTTCCCTGGTGTTGTTGGTGTTTATCCAAGTCTTGTACGTCACCATGGTATATGGGCCGATAGCGGCTTTTTTGGTGGAGATGTTTCCGGTACGGATCCGCTATACCTCTATGTCATTGCCCTACCACATTGGGAATGGTATCTTTGGCGGTCTGCTGCCTGCAGTGGCTACCTATTTGGTTGCCAAAGCGCAAACTGCAAATCTCGTGCAGCATTCATCGGGTACTGTACCCTATGACAAGCCGCACTTGGAAGGATTATGGTACCCAATCATCATTGCGAGCGTTAGCTTTGTCATTGGGCTGCTATATATCAAAAACAAAAACCAGGATGTGCAGTAGTTAGTACCAATAGTGTAATTTGAGATGAATACGATAAAACGAATATTGGGTATTGTGTGGATTATACTGGGACTAGTGGCAGGGTATTATTTAATAGTCAGCCAGGCTATCCCTCAGTTTTCCAGCGGCAGGGCCGAAGATTTGGTGCCTGCTATTATCTATACGTTCATTCTGATGCCTATCATTACGGGGGGATTGTGTATCTTTGGGTGGTATGCATTCACCGGTGAATATCACAATGAAGATTGACCGGCAATGAGAACATTTACAGATGAACATCCAAATCAGAAAGTTATCGCTCAAGGATTATAACGGCCTTATCGACTCGATGACACAGGCATATGGCGGCATAGGAGGACTTTGGACGCGTAACAATATCAAGGATCTCATCACGTTATTTCCTGATGGTCAGCTTTGTGTGATTGTAGACAGCCGTGTTGTCGCCTGTGCTTTAGCCATTATTATCGATAGTCAGAAAACCGATATTACCGATCCTTACCGCGAGATAATTGCAGGGGGCACCTTTTCCACGCATGATCCTGAAGGCGATGTACTTTATGGAATTGAAATATTTGTCCATCCGGAATTTAGGGACTTACGGCTCGGCAGGCGGCTGTATGATGCCCGTAAGGAGCTTTGCGAGCATTGGAACCTCAAAGGCATCCTAGTGGGCGGCCGGTTGCCCAAATACCATGAAAACGCTGAACTAACGCCACGGCAATACATCGACAAGGTTAAGTTGAAAGAGATTTACGATCCAGCCTTGACGTTTCAGCTGGCAAACGATTTCCATGTAAAGAAAATTTTGAAAAACTACCTGCCCGGCGATACCGAATCGCTGGAATTTGCCACCTTGCTGGAGTGGAACAACATTTACTACGATCCCAAGACCAAGGCGGCATCACAGACGAAGCAGACCATCCGACTCGGGCTGGTGCAGTGGCAGATGCGGACCTTCCAGGATGTGGAGGCATTCTACGAGCAGGTCGAATTTTTTGTGGACGCGGTGAGCGGCTATGGCGCGGATTTTGCCTTATTTCCCGAATTTTTCAATACGCCGTTGATGGGGGCATACAACCATCTTCCCACCACGGAGGCGATGCGCGAGCTGGCTAAGCTTACCGAAGTGACCAAGCAATATATCCAGCGGCTGGCCGTTTCCTACAATGTCAACATCATAGCGGGTTCTATGCCATTTCTCGACGAAGCGAACAAGTTGTACAATGTTTCCTACCTCTGCCAGCGAAACGGGCGGACAGACGAGTACCGGAAGGTGCATATTACGCCTAATGAAACCAAGTACTACGGTATGTATGGAGGCGATCAGGTCCGCGTTTTCGATACCGATTGCGGCAAGGTGGGCATACTGATTTGTTATGACGTAGAGTTTCCCGAGCTGGGTCGCATCTTGGCCGACCAAGGATTGAAGATGCTGTTTGTGCCGTTTCTCACCGACACGCAAAACGGTTACACCCGGGTGCGCAACTGCGCACAGGCGCGGGCCATCGAAAATGAATGTTACGTAGCTATCGCTGGGTCCGTGGGAAATCTTCCCAAGGTAAACAATATGGATATCCAGTATGCACAGTCGGCTGTTTTTACTCCTTCGGATTTTGCATTTCCCACCAACGCCGTAAAAGCCGAAGCCACACCCAATGCAGAAATGGTATTGGTAGTGGATGTAGACTTGAATTTGCTCAAAGAACTAAATCGGTATGGCACGGTCCAGAACCTCACGGATCGCCGCCGAGATTTATACCGGGTGTCTTTAATTAAATAGCTTTCCGGTATCTTTTTTTTATTGCAGCATCACCCGTAGGTTAAATCCAAAATTGGCATACGACGTAGCGAACGTCTGTGACGTATACGGCCGCACAGAATTGCTGTCAAAGAAGAGGCGGATGTTGAACCGCTGGTTGATGACATAGTCTACTGAGGGGCGATAGGATATACTTTTGTTGCCTGCCGACACCTCCGATTCGTTGATATCCGAGCGGTATACCAGGGTTTTAAGGTCGTTTAATGATACGTCCAGCCGGAAATTGACGTCGTTGTTCATCCGGAAGTTGCTGAACCACCCAAACGGCATCTGAAAACCTGTCGCACGATAACCGGCACCCAATACAAACGATTGATCATTGAGCATCGCCAACTGGCTGTTTTGAAGACTCAGATTGAGCGTCCGTGCGCGGCGATATTCAGCATTGGCTGTTAGGTTATTTCTGAAACGGGCGTCAAATCCGATCAGTGGTATGAACTGTTCGAAGATTGAAACTTGTTGGAACTGGAATGCTGGCAGGAAATTCTCGTTGACATCTCGTTCGGCTGGCCATCCATTGGCCTCCGCGTAGCGGATCAGCGAATTATATCCATTGATAGAATAGCGGGAATTGTATCCATGCCGGAGCGTCAGCGAGGTAAGGAACTCGCTGAATAGCGGGATTCTTCCAAGTCCGGTGTACGTCACGTTCCAGTTCGGTATCGGAATTTCAGGGAAGCTACCTAGCCGGACACGCGATGCGTCCTTGCCCCTGTACGCTGCAAGGAATGCGTTGACAACCACATCTTGTGCGGTGCGGTCATAACCGTCAGCAAAGCCTCCGGCCTGTCCGGATGAATTTGGGTTCAACTGGCCAAGCCGCTGTGAAACGGCCTGCCGGTTGTTTTCAAAAGCACGGAAGAGCGACTCGTGGTCTTTAAATGCAGTGCCGATAGATAGATATGAAATACTGTAATTGCCGGTAGTTACAGGTGTTCGGCTCTGAAAAGCATTGTTTTGCGCCGAATATTGGAAAGAGGTGGTGTAGTTCTGGTTATTCAGCTTTATCGCAGTGAGCTCAATATTCAAGTCGCGTATGGGTTCAAGGATAGCCCGCATGGACAGATCTTCGGTCAAAGATGTCATGTAAAGCTGAGTTTGCAGCGTATCCATCGTGATCCAGCCATTGGCGGCCGCCCGAGCTCGGATATCACGCTGGCTACCGAATAGGAAACCCCAACCGGGAGCGTTGTGGTCAAAGTCATAGCCAAAGATATTGGTCTGTGGCGTGTAGCCAGGCAGGAATGTATTTTGCACCCGCGTGTAAGCGGCATTGACGTTTTTGATACTGGTAAGCAGCCCGGTAAAAAAGGCAGCGGAACCACTGGCATCTAACCCGGTGTGGTTTCGGATGAATGCAAACTTCCGGTATAATCTATCCATACTAAGCGTAGGGTTCACCTGGATGGTCCGCGAATTCTGGATACTGTTGCCCATATTGATGTCGGCGCTTCGCATGGATAGCAACGGTTCGGTTTGCCAGTTAAATTGAGCGCCATAGCGCGCATCCACATTTACCCAATCCATGCCGGGCAGTTTGTTGATAGGCAGGGTATAGGTGATGTTCATCATGTGGTTGTAGTCCGTAGTACGGCCTAAGCGCCAGAAATTTTCCCAGAGCGTATCGCGTTTGAGGCCGTCCATGCGTCCATCCGGTTCATCAACAATGGCGTAGTTTGTGGCATTGAAGTCAAGCTTCAGCGACTTGGTTAGGTTCCAACTGATGCCATATATACGGTTCATCGTGAAATTCTTGTTGTACAACGTACCCATAGCTGGCAGGAAGTTATCTGCCGAATTATTTATACGTAGCGTATTTTCGTTGTATATGCGATTTACATCGATGCGAAAATTGAGCAGCGAAGGCATGAGGTTAAAATTAACATCGCTGAGGATGCCCAAGTGCTTATTCTTAATCCATTTTCTGAATGGCTCAAACGTCAGGTCATCGTTGCTGGTAAAGGTATAGTCCAGCGCCGCACGATAGTTTTTTTGCAGCGCGACTTCCGTGAGGTAGTCACGATGGTAGTGCTGTGAATAGGCGTATGTAGCACTGAAATTTTCCACATCCCAAGGGCGCATGGGCTTGTCGATGTTGGTGCGAATTTTACGGACGTTGGTTAGGTTAAAAGCCCTGCGGGTGGTAAAGTCCTGTGTTACCCGGAGCAGTGAATCGCGACGATTGCGAGATAGGTTAGCTAATGCGCTGTTAAGTTCAATATCAGGCATAAGCGGGTTGTATTCAGGAGTGCCAACCTGCCGTGTATAGCTAAAAAACAATGGAATCCGCAAGCCGTAGTCGGCCGGAAAGAACTTGCCCAACTCGGCATTGGTCACCACGTCGAAATAAAGGTCGTCACTTCGGCTGCGCTCGCCAATGCGTTGTTCGATCGAGCCGAAGCCAATGGTGCTTTTGCTTCCAGAGAGCGTAACATTGGCAAAGTCGGCCAGTTGTGCATTCATCCGTGCGGTTACCGCCCAACCGCCCTTATCATCGAAATCGGTGAGCCGCAATTCATTGAACCAAAAGAGGCCGGATTTGTCGAGGCCGTCGTCGTCCGGCGTGCTTACTTCCGTTCCACGAAGCGGGTTCATTACCCCCAGCATATAGAAGCGCACTTTGCTGATGTCGGGCTGTCCGACGATGGTTACACGGTTTTCGCCATCGAAAAAGGTGAATGGCTCATCAATTGGCCAGGGCTGTCCGTTCCGCGTCGCACGATTACGGGCTTCCTTGGCTTCCTGAAATATACTGATGCGTACGTTCATCCGGTTTTCCTGTGGCCAAATCAATTCAGGGTCGCGCGTACCGGGTTGGGTAATTTTCAGCGGTATATCGTATTGATAGTAGTTATATTGGTCGTCTGTTCCAACGCGTACGAACGCCCTGAAGTCTCCATCTCGCAGATACGGGCCTTCCGCGTGGATAAACATTTCCAGGCGGCCATAAGCCCTGAAGTCATTGGTCGCTGTTCGGTACGCCGCACGGCCGTAGCCGTCGCGGAGATTTTTGACATCGAGGGACAGCGACTGCTCGTTAAGCTGCACATTATTGTTCAGGTTGCCCCAATCGAGCTGCCGTTCGATGCCGGGGGGCACAACATAAGGTATGGGCTGGCGGTTGCCGTTTTGCTCGATGTTAACGGCTGCTACCTCAAGGGCCGAATTATCGAGCGGTACATTGCCCATACTGGGATCGGCGATTACCTTAGCATTCGTGTTTTCTGAATTATATCGTCGCCATTCACCACGTACAAGCTGCAGTTGGCCCAATCGTACCACTGAAGTATCCGCAAAGTCTGTCATAAACATTCGGACAAAGCGGATGGACTTGAAATCTCGGATATCGCCTACCCGTTCTTGGTATTGTGCCAGTGGAATGCGGAATTGGTACCATTTTACCTGCTCCGTATTTCCGTTTGGCAGTCTCACTTGGGCAGTGTGCATGTCTGCGATGTAATTCTGACCCACCTGCATGTCCTGTGGACGGAGCGAGATCCGGTATTGATAGTACTCTTCGGCCTCGTTCATGTTGTTGTCTCGGTTGATGTCTTCGCCGTCAGGAAGGAGCGTGGACGCCGATGTTTCCACCCCGACGGACTGCTCCGGTGTTTTCGAGTTCCCCTCCGGCCCATTGAACCGCTCATAACGTTTCAGAATTCCGGCATTCTGATTGTCTAATTCGGGCCCGCGGAAGTACTGGAAGTTGTCGCCCGAAGGATCGTTCATCAGTTCCTGTGTCGCGGCTGGCGTGAGCAACCCTTGCATCCGGCTCAGGAAGTCTCCGTGAAATCCCCGTTCATCCGCATCGCTCAGTCCATCCAATCCGATATCTTGTCGGGCACGTGCAACAGGGTCGTTGTCGAAAGCCTGGATGACGGGCTGCTGGCGAGGCACCCGCCCCCAGTTGGTCTCATCGATCTGGGAGAGGTCGCCCGAGGGTGACATGCCATTTTCCATGGCTTTCCGGCCGTCTTTTAAGATGTCTTCCGAGATGTTGCCGAGGTTGAAGTACAAGTCGCCGCCCTGTGAGCCTGGATTTGTAAGAAAGGGATCCATCATCCACAATTCGATAAACTCAATGTTCTGCGCTTCGAAATCGGGCGCATCAATCTTGCGGAACATGCCGCCCCACCGGCTGCGTGGATTGGCCAATGTACCGTCCGGGTTGACGCCGGTAGTCGTATAATTGTATGGTCCACGGACGGTAGGGTAGAACGCGAGATCTAGCGTAGAGAGGAAGATAGGCAGTCCAGTGGTCGATTCCCGGTAGGGGAATACCTCTTGTTCTAGCACCTCACGGACACGGTGGTTGGACAGTTCGTTGGCGTCGTTCCGGATGTGCTGCGGGGTGAGGTTGATGTTTCGGTAAAATATCGGGTCGATGTTGTAGAACGCCAATCGTGCACGGTTAAAACCATATTGAAGGTCGTCCATCAGCTGCGATTCGGGGAAGAGCTGCGGCGTACCGGATAGGTGCCACGTAAACGCGCCCTTGATGTCGATAAACGAACGGCTGTTTTCGAAATCGTCGATATAGGTAATTCCGCTTCGCGTGCCGGCGAAATTCAACGCGCGCGGGTGACCCGGCAATAGCTGCGCAAACTCTCCATAGAAAGAGATGGATGACGGCTCTTTGGTGTCAAGGAACGGGATTTTGTCCACCATACGGGTAAGCCACCGTGAAGGGGAGTTATACGCGAGATCCAGCCCCCACATCGTGTTGGAAATCGGTTCTTCTCCGATATTTACTTTTTGGGTAAGGGGCCTCTCAGTCAAGTTCATGATGGTTCCGCCCAGTTGCAGCTTGTCGTTTACCAGGTAGTCGAGCCGACCTCCCAACATGGTTCGCTGCTGTAAACCAAACAGCTGGTTGTTTTCCATCTTGATGCGGATCGGCTGTCCCGACTGCAACAGCGCTTGATTGAGAATACGCACCCTGCCGATATCATAGTCTACCATGAAATCCACGCCTTCCTGAAGTGGGGCTGGACCAGCAAACACCTGTACCGATCCGCGCGGCACATTGATAGCGCCTAACTGAAATTCCGTGCCCACTTCTGATTCGTAAGAACCTTTAATGAGGTAGCGGTTTTGGTTTGGGAAGTACTGCTGGGCAAGCACTTTAGTAGAGTCGTACAATGCTTGAAACGTATATTTCTCTATCAGGGCCTGCTCTGCGCCCGGCACAAATTGGCTGGCGAGGTCACTGCCAAACGGCTCGACCAGCGGGAACATGACCCGTCCGCGCTCGGGGTCAATGGTAATACCAGGCAGGAAGTCGAAGAAACCATCGGGTTGCTGGGCATTCTGAGGGTTGAGGCGGTCCAGACCAGTTAGCTGTATCCACAGTTTGTTTTGTGTACGCTGTCCTTCGTACATGACAGGGCGTTCCACGCCGCTTTCATCTTCAATACGGAAGATGTTGAACCGGAAGTTGTGCTGGCCTACACCATATGCGCCGATCGAATAGATGTTTTTCATCATCAGATCCCATATAGGCAGATTGGTTTTCAGGATTTCATTTTTCAGCAGCTTGGCTACCAGCATGGTGGGTTGCGACGGCGTTACGGGCACATCGGTAGAAAATTCGCCCACTTGGTATTCCCGTCCGCCGGCGGTATACCGATAAGCCACGGCCAACACTTGGTCATTGTTTAGCGGCATGTTGAGCGAGATAAAGCCCAGCCGCCGGTTTACTGTGTATTCTGTGCCTTCGCGGAGCTTACGGGCATAGGTGAGTTTGGCGTAGTTATCGTTGCGGCCGGTTGCCGCAAAAAACCGCTGTATGGCATTAGATTGCGTTTCCCTAAACGTGTTGTCGAATATAGTGAGTTGCTGCATCAGGTTATTAGACACCTGAGGGCTCAGTTCGCCCGGAATGCCCGTAGAGGGATAGCGGGAGCTACCAGGGGTAATTTGCGCCGTATTGTAAGGCGCGTATTCCCCCAGATCCATTAGCGCCAGTACGTCCCTGGAATCATTCACCGAATTGCTGCGGTTGCTGATCCAGACTTCAATCTGCGTGATGTTTACATCCGTTGTGAGAATCGGTGCCAGGGACATGGCGCGGTTGAAGTTCTCCCTGAAATATTGCGCCAGAAAATAGTGCTGGTTGTCTTCATACTCGTCTGCCTTTAATGCAAATTCGCTTTCCTGCGCCCCATTCTTAATGGTGATTTCCCGTTGTTGCGAACGTTGTTGGGAGAAGATCCCCGTCACATTCAACCGCCCGAATTGGAGCTGGGTCTTTAACCCGAACAGGGCTTGGGTGCCACTGATCAAGGTAGTGTTGAGCGGCATGCTCACATTGCCCAGTTCAATCCGTTTAATGATGTCGTCGTCTTTGCCGGTGTAGTCGAGGCGGATTTGGTTTTCAAAGTCAAATTGAGCTTCTGTATTGTAGTTAGTGGTCAGCTTAAGTCTTTCGCCGATCTGGCCGGTCAAATTCATCTGTATACGCTGGTCAAAGTCGAAACCCCACTGCCGGCGTTGCCGTTCATTGAACATGGGGTTAGCATTCTTGTTATGCTGCGCCATTATGCTGACGTCAGCACTCCCGCGGGGGATGATATCAATGGTATTTCCGCCGAAAATCTTTTCAAAAGCCTCACTCTGCACATAAATAGTCGGTATCAGCCGATCTTGCCGGTAATCGGATAGTTGCTTGTCCGAAAGTTCCCGCCAATAATTTCGCTTTAACAGGTTGCTTTCGTACTGCTGATACTCATCGATGGTCATGTATTGGGGAGGACGGTATAAGCGGCTCCCCAATTTTTCTCGGATGATATACTGCCTGGTCAGTGGATCGAAAATAACCTCGCGGTCGATGTTTGAAGGAAGGCCTAAATCGAGTGCACCCTTTTTCTGATATAGATTGAGAAAAGGTAAGTCTTTTAGCGGATACCGGAGCTTTACGCTATCGCGCTTCACCGAATCAGCGGGCGTCTGCGCGGCAAGAGTGCCTGCAATAGCCGGAAAAAAAGGCAAGAGGAGCAAAAATAGGCGAAACGTTATTGTGCTTTTCAAACTAGGTAGACTTAATAGCAGATTAATCCCGGAGCCAATTTATATAAAATTCATCATAGTTTTTTAAGGGCTTCTTTAATGAGCGCTTCCACGGTCAGATCGGGGTTCGCCTGTGAGATGGCAGTCAGTACTTTTTCCGCTTGGACACGTACAAATCCCAGCATGACTAACGCAGTAAGCGCCTCCTCAGGTACGCTTTGCTGTCTCTGGATACTGATGAGCGAATCCGGTCCTTGCTTTTTGAGCTTGTCTTGCAGTTCCAGCACTAAGCGTTGGGCTGTTTTGGGACCGATACCCTTGATACGCTGTATCATCGGCACGTTTCCGTTGATGATAGCCGACTGGATTTCGTCCGGCGTAATCGATGAGAGTATCATCCTGCCAGTGTTAGGGCCAATCCCCGACACCGAAATCAGGTGCTCGAACAGACGACGTTCACCTTCTTCAGCAAATCCATATAGTGTATGCGCATCTTCTTTAACCTGGAAGCTGACGTACAGCTTGCATGGCTCGTTGTCCTGAATTTGCGAATAGGTATGCAACGAAATGTGTATACGATAACCGATGCCGCCTACATCAAGCACAACGTGTGTAGGCGCCTTGAAAACTAATCTGCCGTTCAGGTACTCATACATGGCTGTATATCACTTCTTTTTGCGACCGAAGGTTTCTGTCTCCCTTGATTGCACATCAACCACTGCAATGGTAACCATGTTGACAATTTCACGAACCGAACTATCCAATTGCAGCACATGTACTGGCTTGTTCATGCCCAGTAGTATTGGTCCGACAGCTTCTGCATTGCCGATCTCTTGGAGTAGCTTGTAAGCGATATTACCAGACTCAAGGTTCGGAAACACCAGCGTGTTAGCCGGACTTCCGTTCAATGTGCTGAACGGAAAGTTCGAAGCGAGCAAGTCGCTGTTCATCGCGAAGTTAGCCTGCATTTCACCATCAACGAGAATATCAGGATGGTGCTTATGAAGGATACGCACCGCTTCACGTACCTTTATCGGAACATCGCCGTCGTTCGATCCGAAGTTAGAATAGGAAAGGAGTGAAATACGCGGGGATATGTTCATTTTCTTAACCGCGTTGTGCAGTAGCAGCGTGATATCCACCAATTCCTCTACGGAAGGGTTCGCATTGACGGTGGTATCACCGAAGAATACGGGGCCTTTGGCGGTCAGCATCATGTACATGCCGGCAATCTTGCTTCCCGGCTGAGTGCCGATAACGTGCAAAGCCGGTCTGATCGTGGTCGCATAGTTTTTGGTCATGCCGGAAATGAGCGTGTCGGCTTCACCGAACTGAACCATGCTAGCCCCAAAATAATTTCTGTCCAGCATCAACTTCCGAGCATCTAAAAAAGAAATTCCCCGTCGCTGGCGTTTGGCATATAAGAAATTGACATAGTTCTGGAAACGTTCGCTCCCATTTTCCTCTAAAGGGTCAATGATAGACACATCGTGCAATTCCAGTAGGTTTTCGTCAATTAGTTGCTGTATTTTCTTTTTGTTACCCAACAATATTGGAATGGCCACTCCTTCTTCTTTGACAATCTGAGCTGCGCGAAGTGTCTTGTAATTGTCCGCTTCAGCAAACACCACACGTTTTGGATTCAGCTTAGCCGCCTCAGTCAGGTCACGCATTATGCGATCGTCCTGTCCTAAGCGGTGACGCAATTCTTCTGCATATTTCTCCCAGTCTGCAATCTCCTTTCGTGCTACCCCCGAATCGATTGCCGCTCTTGCAACCGCTGGCGCCACTTCGGTGATCAGCCGCGGATCGGTTGGCTTAGGAATGATATACGTTGGTCCAAATTTTAGGTTCTGTGTATTGTATGCTTGGTTCACGGCTTCAGGAACGGGCTTTTTAGCAAGCTCGGCGATTGCCTTTACCGCGGCAATTTTCATCTCCTCGTTAATCGCAGTGGCACGTACATCCAATGCCCCGCGGAAAATGTAGGGAAACCCCAAAACATTATTGACCTGATTGGGATAATCCGAACGCCCGGTAGCCATGATGACGTCTTTGCGTGTTTTTATGGCCAGCGGATAGGCTATCTCCGGATCAGGATTGGCCATAGCAAATACGATGGGATTTTTCGCCATGCTCATGAGCATTTCCGGTGTTACGACATCCGCGATGGAAAGGCCAATGAATACGTCGGCACCTTTCAGCGCTTCTTCCAGGGTTTCTATGGGTTGATCGGTGGCAAACTCGGCTTTGGTGGCGTCGAGATTGGGGCGGTCATGGCGGATACATCCCTTGCTATCCAGCATAACGATGTTTTCCTTTCGGGCGCCCAACGCCACGTACATCCGCGTACACGAGATAGCGGCAGCACCGGCGCCGTTGACGACGATCTTTACCTTTTCCAGTTTCTTTTTCTGCAGTGTGCATGCGTTAACAAGTGCGGCACCCGATATGATGGCCGTTCCATGCTGGTCGTCATGCATCACAGGGATGTTCAACTCTTCTTTTAACCTTCGTTCGATTTCAAAGCACTCAGGGGCCTTAATATCTTCCAGGTTAACTCCTCCGAAGGTGGGTTCGAGGCATTTGACAATCCGTACAAACTCATCGACATTTTTGGTGTCCAACTCGATGTCAAATACATCAATGTCTGCAAAAATTTTAAAAAGCAAACCCTTGCCTTCCATGACCGGTTTGCTGGCCTCCGGACCGATATCTCCGAGTCCCAACACCGCTGTGCCGTTGCTGATGACGGCTACCAGATTGCCTTTTGCTGTATATTTATACGCATACTCTTTGTTTTCAGCAATTTGTAGGCACGGTTCGGCCACTCCCGGTGAGTAAGCCAATGATAAATCGCGCTGTGAATGTGTCGGTTTTGTTGGTACAACTGCAATTTTGCCCGGCCTTCCGTTAGCATGGTAGTCCAAGGCATCTTGCTTACGATTCGTTTTACTCATTTCTCAAGTGGTTTTTGCAGCAGCAATGCGGTGCAAAGGTAATACTTTATGATGAAGAAAGATGAAAAGAACAAAGATCAAGCGTATTGCTTATTTAAGCGTGTCCAACAACCGGAACATGCGTTGCCGCATCGGGGTTGCCGGCCCTTGGTAATTATTCACTAACAATGCAAAAACAAGTGGAGTTCCGTCGCTAGCGGTTTGGTATCCGGCATATCCCAGTACACCGCCAATAGTCCCACTTTTCATCTTCATGCCGTTGTAGGTGGGGAGGCTCTCAAAAAAACTTGCAAACCACGGTTCTTTCTTCGCCGAGACCAGGATTCGAGCAAGAGCGTTGGTGGTCACCCGGTTCTCGGGCGAAAGGCCGCTGCCGTCCATAATTTTAAGTTCACCCGGTTCGATGCCGGCTTTTCCCGCCCAAAAGTCGCGCAGCAGTTCCGCAGCATCGCGGGTGTCTGTCTTGCCTTCTTGTTTGTATGCCATGGCCTTGAGCAATGCTTCGCCATATAAGTTGATGCTTTTTTGGTTGAACCAGTAAACCAGTTCGCCAAGCTTAGGTGATCGGTGAGTGAGCAATAAGGTGCCGCCACTGGGTACTTCGCTTCCGGCAAGTAGCAATAAGTGTGCGGTGGTCGGTGTATTGGTCTGTTGGATGCCGGCGCGTTCCAAAGCACGGTGCAGTTGGTAGGCGGCGTCGTAAGCACCGTCGGGCAAGGCGAGGTAGATTGTCTTTCTCAGGTCGATACCATAGGTGCCACGGAGATAGATGCGCGAAGAATAAGGTGCTGCAAAGGCATATACCCGATCGCCTGTGCCGCGGTTTCCTGTCTTCGTCTCATTGACCAAGCGAAGGTAACTGATGTCTGCGGTGGTGTTGACAACATCGGTAGGTTTTTCGGGAGCATTGCCAGGGAGGAAATTGACACCTACCGCGTTTTCCCTCCAGTTGAGCGCCGATACGCCGGCACCATAATAGTTGCCCATATCCTGCCATGTCCATCCGCGGGGTGCCATCTGCCCGTTGTATAGCCTGTCATCTGCGACAACCGTTCCTTCAATCTTGCGGATGCCGGCGTGCTGTATCGCCTTTATCCAAGAGGCAAGCAAGAGGGTATCTATGGTGTGCGGGAACCGGTCGCTGCCCAGGGACGGATCTCCCGTGCCGCGTATGAAGATATCGCCCTTCAAGGTGCCCGAGGCGTCTATTTTTCCGGTGTATCCTAACGTGGTTTCAAATGTATGGTCCATGCCGAGGACATGATAAGCAGCGGCCGACGTGACGGTTTTTAACGTGGAGGCCGGTGCCATCCCCAGTTTT
The DNA here is from genome assembly GCF_042646065.1 of Parapedobacter deserti. NCBI lineage: Bacteria > Pseudomonadati > Bacteroidota > Sphingobacteriia > Sphingobacteriales > Sphingobacteriaceae > Parapedobacter > Parapedobacter deserti. Next base: position 11,306 of record NZ_JBHRTA010000037.1, on the reverse strand, counting down.
TCATTTTTGGCGAAGACAAGACCGCCCGAATTTGCATTGATCACGACCAACGAGGCCATTCCATTGGCAAGGCTTTCGTGGCTTTCAAAAACTCGGTAAGCAGCAGCAATTTTTTGTGTTAATGGTTGAGCAGCTGCCGGTTGAAGGGATATGGCTAGCAGAACAAATAGAAGTCTCAGCATGGTAGTATCTGTTGTTTCGAAACGCTAAATTAACTAAAAAGTAGGGGATGTGACCAACAAAAATACAGTTGCGCTGTTTTCTTCACAACAATAGGACCAACGATGGCAATTTTCGGTGAACTAATTAAACGAGCAATAGATGTAACGGGATATATTCATGACGACCCCTCTCCGGTGGACGCTCAGTTGAAGGTGCTACGACATTTGTTGGATAAAGCAAAATATACGGTATTTGGAAAGACCTACGGTTTTGAAGCGATTCTGGCCAGTTCTGACCCTGTCAAAGCCTTTCAGCAAGCGGTTCCGATATACGATTATGACAAACTATACGCCGAATGGTGGCGATATGTCCGCGAAGGTTATCACAACGTTACCTGGCCGGGCGGACAGCGTTATTTTGCGCTGAGCAGCGGTACCACCAGCAACAGCAAGGCAATACCGGTTACCGATGATATGCTCGATGCGATCAAGCGGTCAGGCATCCAGCAGATCCTGAGCCTCAAGAATTTTGATCTTCCCGGCGATTTTTTCGAAAAGCAGATCATGATGCTGGGAAGCAGTACGGCTTTGAAACCCAATGGTGAATTTTTGGAGGGGGAGATCAGTGGCATCAGCGCGGCCAACATTCCGATGTGGTTCAGGCGGTTCTATAAGCCAGGCTCGCGGATCGCCGCACTCCAGAGCTGGGATGAACGGGTACGTAAAATCGCCAAGCAAGCACCGAAATGGGATATCGGCAGTATGACCGGCATTCCGTCGTGGTCCGAGCTGTTGATCAAAGAAATTCTCCGTTATAACCAAGTAGATAGCATCCATGATATCTGGCCAAACCTGCAGGTGTATACATCAGGTGGTGTGGCATTTGAGCCCTACCGGAAAAGCTTTGAAGCGCTGGCCAGCAAGCCGCTCATCTTTATCGATACGTACTTGGCGTCTGAAGGATACCTTGCCACCCAGAAACGGCCGGACACCCAAGCCATGGCGTTGATTGTGGACAACGGCGTATTCTTCGAATTCGTGCCATTTACAGCGGAAAACATGGATGAACACGGATGCGTCAGGCAAGACGCCAAAGTGTTGACTTTGGCGGATACCCAGCCCAATGTGCAGTATGTGCTGCTTATTTCAACCGTAGCTGGTGCGTGGCGATACATGATCGGCGATACCGTGATGATTACCGATGTGGATCGTGCAGAAGTCATCATCACCGGCCGCACAAAACACTTCCTCAACGTAGTCGGCGAACAGCTTTCGGTACACCAGATGAACGCCGCAATGAAAAAGCTGGGCGAGCGATTTGATGCTGAGGTGCTGGAATTTACTGTCGCGGCGATCCGGAAGGGAGAAGACTACATCAACAAATGGTACCTTGGCACGAACAAGACGCTCGAACAGGCCGCGGTCACCGAATTCTTGGATAACGAGCTAGCTGAGAGTAACAAGAATTACAAAGTTGCTCGCAGTAAGGCGCTGAAAGGGATAGCGGTGGAGGTCGTACCGGCAGACTATTTTTACCAATGGAGCCGTGAGACCAAAAAGATGGGCGGCCAGACGAAGATACCGCGTGTGATGGGCGAAGAAGACTTCAAGGAATTCGAAGCATTCATCGGAAAGCTGGCCTATGTCTAACTGCTGCCTCTTTCCGGTGGCAACTTCTTCAGCTCTTCTTCGACCTCGCGCATTACCTCCTCTTCTTCGGCAACCAGTTCACCCTGTTTCTCCTGGTCTTCACCCTCCAATTCGGTAACCAGCTCCATAATTTCGTCTGGAGAAAGGTATAAAGCGGCAATTTTATCTTTATAAGCCTGGGGCAGGTCGGCATGATCCAGAATAAAGGCTTTGGTCGCCAACAGGTAGTCTACCATTCCGCCGTTTATGGCAAACGAATCGGCGGCGCGTTCGGCTTTTCGTACGAACTTTTTCGACAGCCAATAAGAAATCCCGAAGCCCATCAAACTCCAAACGCTTCTGCGCTCATAGTCCATAATGTGGCCAAGTTCATGGCCAAGCCAGCCGATCATCACACTGTCTGGTATTTGACGTATCGGTTCAATCGCATGTTCCAGCTTAAAGACCGGATTGATCAGAATCTGGTAGGAGCGCTTGTCTCGTCTTTTGAATAACGACCCAATCACCGGCCTCGCGGCCATGATGGAGCCTTTCAGTCCCGGCTTGAAAATAAACTGAATATTGGCATTCTTTAACTCTGGATAATGGGACAATGCGATCAGCGCTTGCTTTTGAATCGCGCTTGGAATGACTTTGTTGGTGCCGAAGGATAACAGGTCTTGTGCGATGGTATCTTGCTTAAAAAACTGAGGTGAAAACAACACAGCGAATAATAGATGCATATAGAAGATACAGCGTTTTGTGAAAATAGTTTTTATGTAAATGTAACAAGTGCAACATATGTACTGCGCGTTGCCGGACGCGGTTGAACAGCAGAAAAGAAAGTTTTGTAACTTGCGCTCCTGCAAAAACAAAGAGACTATGACACACATCGAAAAGTTGGCAGCCCTCCGCGGGTTGATGGCTGAGCATCGTATCGACGCTTATATCATCCCTTCTTCAGACCCTCACATCAGTGAGTATTTGCCCGATCATTATAAGTGTATCGCGTGGGCCTCTGGATTCACTGGATCTGCGGGCACTTTGGCAGTGACCCAGGACTTTGCGGGTCTGTGGACAGATTCGCGGTATTTTGTTCAAGCAGAGGAACAATTGGCCGGAAGCGGGTACAGACTGGTGAAGTTGAAGGTGCAGACAGCTCCAGAATATGCCGACTGGCTCGCCGAAAATTTACCTGAAGGTGCTTCGGTGGCTTTTGATGGCAAGCTGGCATCAGTGATGTTTGCAAAAGGGGTGCAAGACAAGCTGTTGCCCGGCGGAATGCGCATCAATAGCGACGTTGATTTGCTTAGCCCGCTGTGGCCAGACCGTCCGGCGTTACCCACGGCCACGGCATATTTGCTGGACGAGACAACGACGGGCGCTTCTACAGCGGACAAATTACAGCGCCTCCGCGAGGAAATGAAACGCAATAGGGCGAATGGGCATCTGATTTCCTCGCTTGACGACCTGGCTTGGCTATTCAATATCCGGGGCAGCGATGTAGCCTGCAATCCGGTGGTTTTGGGGTTTGCGTTGATTACTGCGGACACCGCTACCTTATTTATTAACCGCAAGAAACTGACGGATGCAGATAAGGCGAGGTTGACCGCTGCCGGTGTAGTCCTGGCCGATTACAAGAACGTGGAGGAAACTTTGGGAAACTTTCCGAAAGGAAAAACACTACTCATAGATCCTAAACGCACCTGTTTCACGCTTTATCACTTGGCGAGCCGCTCTGCATCAATCATCGAGCGGACCAATCCTACCACGCAATTTAAAGCCGTAAAGAATCCGGTAGAGATCCGGCATATGCGCGAGACCATGGTCAAAGACGGTGTGGCGCTCACCCGTTTTTTTAAATGGCTCGAAGAGACGCTGCCCAATGAAAATATTACGGAAATTTCTCTCGCCGAAAAATTACGACAATTCCGATCAACCCAGGAAGGGTTTGTGGGGGAAAGCTTCGACACCATCGCTGGATATCGGGCACATGGAGCACTCCCGCACTACAAAGCTACCCCCAACAGTGATAGCCAATTGCAGCCCGAAGGATTGTTGTTGGTCGATTCGGGCGGACAATACCTAACGGGCACAACAGACATCACCCGCGTGGTATCGCTGGGAAATATCACGGATGCTGAACGGACAGACTATACGTTGGTGTTGAAAGCGATGATCGAAGGCAGTACGGCTGTGTTTCCGAAGGGCACACGTGGCTATCAGGTGGATGCCATCACCCGCAAGCCGTTGTGGGACAACCTGCGCAACTACGGGCATGGCACAGGCCATGGCATCGGTTTTTTCCTTAATGTACATGAAGGCCCCCACACCTTCAATGGGGCGGCTATCGATGTCCCAATTGAAACCGGAATGATTACGTCTATTGAACCCGGACTATACCGTGAGGGCAAATATGGTATCCGCATTGAAAACCTGGTGCTCAGCATCGATCACCGAGATTCGTTGTTCGGTACATTCATTGCATTTGAAACTATGACGCTTTGTTATATAGATACTGCTTTGATTGATAAATCATTGCTGGATGCGAAACACATTGACTGGCTCAATGATTATCACAGCAGCGTTTTTGAAGCATTATCGCCACGGATGGACGACGGCGAGCGCGAGTGGCTGGCTAGAAAAACAGCAGCAATATAGTAGCGTTAAAAAATGGAAGAGCCGATGACCGGGGTGGTCATCGGCGTCTTCCTACCTATTAAAACAAACCAAAATCTTGAAGGCTACAGCCTGTGTTCTTTTCTTTCTTTCCGAATTACTAACGGGATATAGACAATGTTGCTATCAGATTATCAGGGATAATCGTTCCCTTATCGGTTAAGTGCTGCGACAAATATAAAAGTAAATATTTATTGATCCTGTTAAAAAATGTTAAAACGCCTATTCCGCTTTCATAATTACGCGGTTTAAATTGTAGAAAATATGTCTGCTCAGAGTAAAGTAGCTAAACTAAACGCCGTACCGCCCCTGCTTTAATGTTCCTTCGTTATATTCCAGCTCGTTCAGTTGAAACGCTGGCCGCTTATCCTTAAAAGCGATATGAACGAAAAACTATCATCCCGAGTCCGCCCGATGCCGACAAAAAGCTATGCCGGAAAACATTGATTCGCCTACCTTCAATTTGAAACGAAAGATAATTTGCGGCGGGTCGCCGCCGGGTACTACCGTGCTTACGCTGCCCGCTATGAAGACAAAGATTGCTATTTCTGGAAATGGGGCAGGCGGCCATAGGCCTGCGCATCCGCTGCCTGACCGCTCCGGGACTGCTGCGCGTGGCTTGGCGACCTGCCTGCTGTCGGCTGGCTATCAGCCGGGTGTTTGCAGCACCCTGACCGCAGGGCGACAGCACCCTGATAGCCAGCTGACCCGTCTATGTTGCGGTGAGGTTTGGCGCTGGGTGCGTGGCGTGTGCCGCCGGTGTACGGCAGCCAATTGCCGGTTCTCGGGCGTCCTGGAGTGGCCGAATCAAAGAAACGCTGGGCTTGGGTTCATTTGGTAAATTGCCTTTAAGAGGTTATAAATATTCCTTCTGATTATCAGTTTCTTGCAAGAACCATTCGCTTTTGTTGCCAGTAAATGCTTTTTTTATGGCCATATCGCGATATCTTTATTCGCAGATACTAATAGGATAGTGCTATACTGATAGGTTAGCCGATCCCAAACATTTTACTGTGAAATACTACCGTTTTCTATGCCGTTACATGTTGTTATTGCTGATGGCCATAGTGCTACACGCCTTGGTTTGAAATACATGATTTGCGAGTGGATGCCTGAGTCACAGATATATTACGCCAAGGATATGCCTGAGCTTACAGCACTTTTAAATGCGGTGTCTCCTGATGTGATTATACTTGATGTCAATCTGCTCAGGGGAAATCGTTTTCAAGTCGTCAAGCAGTTAAAAATGAAGCGCCCGTATACCCGGGTGTTAATCTTTTCTGCAGACGATGAAAAGCTGTACGCATTGCGCTATATAAACGCCGGTGCCGACGGCTATTTACAGAAAGATGGAGATGAAGAGGACTTTAGGGAAGCAATGGATACGGTATGTAAAGGACGAAAATACTTAAGCTCTGAAATGCGCGATTACCTGCTTGACCATCGGTCGGGCACCGTGGAACAGTTGGAAAACCCACTAGCGAAATTATCCGACCGAGAAACGGAGGTTTGCCAGCTTCTGATAGCGGGGAAAGGTGTCAGCGAAATTGCAAACGAATTAAACCTTCATACTTCTACTGTTGGGACCTACAAAAGCAATATCTATGCAAAATTGGCTGTGCAAAATGTCTCTGAATTGATTGCCAAGGCCACAATGTCAGCCGTGGAAAAGAAGTAATGGTCATTCGCCGCTCGACACGTCAGCGGAAGGTAGGCATAGAACTTTTACTATGCTAACCTCGAAAAATTACTATGAATTTATCGAAAAAATACGATTGACACCGATAGCTAATTGGGGATATTTTTGATTGCTGAAGGATTGCAGTGTTATGCACAGTCGTTTTTACATCTTGTAATCCATGAAGATATCTATCAGTTCCAGGTACTAAAGTTAAAAATCCTATGAAGAATATCTACCAGGTTTCCCAAACTTGACCCTACATCGCGACAACATCCGAGCACTTCCTCAACTGTAGGGAGTGAGTAACTTTTTATTGCAAACTGTGAAAAGCATGAATAGCATCATTACTCCTTTAGCATTTTTATTAGGTAAGTTCGGTTTAATCCTTGGGCGTGTTAAGCTATTGATTATTTCGCTGCTTGTGTTGGGACTGTCAATACTAGCCGCCCAAGTATTTGCCCAAACGCAGATGAAGCAGGCTACAGGTGGAGCTGGTAAGTATCGGAATAGCATTTACTGGTTTGATTTTGCTGGTTTGGATATGGCAGCCGGGCAGACCAGAACTTATCAGTTTACGGCTAATGGCGTAGATGTAACAGTCGTTATTGATCAACTTAACGACCGAATTGTAGGGTACAGGCCTGGGGCCGTTGACCGAATGGACGATCTTTATAACATTGGAGGTACGGACGGAGCCAATACCCTAACGAACGCTATAGCGAATTACACATTTGGCGCGCAGGTTTCTTTCCGGCTGAGCGCTTACGCTACCTTCAATGGACAGCCCGCTGATATAGGGCTCGTCTTTGGTAATGGCGAGAGAGATTTGGTATCACCTAGTAACGAATTTACGCAAGGGACAACGAATGGTGAACCCTGGCGACTGTTGGAAGTAGGTGTGTATGATAATACAACTGATCGTCAGATTACGTTTTACGACAATAACCAAACGGCGCGTTTAGCTGGTCTCTATAATGTCGCACTTTTATATAGTCAAAAAGTAGGAACAACCGTAACAAACCCCCTAACAATCGACGCTATTATTAATGGCGGTGGTGTAACTGCGATGGCTTTAGGTGTAATGGTGTATTCCGAGCGCGGAGACGCACCGGCGAGTTATGGTCTCGCTTCTCACATCATTACCCCATCAATAACAGGCGGGACCAATCCGGGTTCGGGCACAGGCAACACGGTTTATTTTGCAGCCCCTCCAGCAGGAGGCCAGTTAATCTCGCCAGGCACGGTAGCTCCGGCCAGTACGCCAAAATTGGGCGCGCTACCTGGTGATTTTGACCCTTCAACCTTTACCAATTTAGGTACCAATGCCGATGCGGACAATTTAGATGGGCAGGATGATGAGGATGGAATTGTTTTTGAACCGCTTCTCACAAACGCTACGTCGTACAGCATCGAGGCGATTGTAGAAAATTCAAGTGGATCACCGGCGTACCTGGTAGGTTGGATAGACTTCAATAAGAACGGCACATTCGAGGAATCGGAAGGTGCTGCCGCTACGGTGGCAAATGGCGCAACCACTGCAACACTCAATTGGACAGGACTAAGTGGCTTGACAGCAGGCCCAACTTTCGCTCGATTCAGAATATCAACCTCGCCGAATTTAACTGTGGCTAATCCAAGTGGATCCGTGGATAACGGAGAAACAGAGGATTACCTGTTAATGATCGATGAACCAGTCGAAATCTGCGGAAACGGCATAGACGACGATGGCAACGGCCTGGCCGATTGCGATGATCCGGCCTGTAATCCATATGTGAATTATTTTGCTAATGGCAGTTTGGAGGATTATACACAATGTCCAAACTTAAGCGTGGCTGGGACCATAGCCTATGTAACCGGTTGGAAAACCAGCCAACCGGCTCCGAGTGGCACAGGGGGGCAGTTGATGGTCAACGACCCCGCAAAAGGATGTGTATCTCCTCGTCCTGCCGCAAGTTGGCCCGCGAGTACCAATTTACCGGCCGGGTCGGATGGTGTAGCTTGGGCAGGGATGCATGGCGGTGCGCCTAACCAAGGTCTTGAGGATTTCCAAAATACGTTAGTTGCACCGCTACAAGCAGGAACGTATACCTTTACTTTTTCTGCCGGCTATTTGGTTGCCAGCCCATATACCGCTTCCGGTTTTTTCCGATTTTACGGCGTAAAGCCGGGTGAGCCGGACTTCAACAGGGCGCATCCGTTGGGCGATTCGCCGCTCATCAATAATGCCTTATCATCAACCAACCCAACGTGGCAGGAATACAGCTTTACGTTCACCTCAACGGAGATCTATGACAGGATTTACATGGTGGCCTATTCGGGTCCGGCTGGTCAATCCTACCTGGTTTTTGACGGCTTCAAGATGGTATACAATCCGCCGGTGGTTGGACTGCAAAACCCCGCTGCCGCCTGTCTGCCAAACGCCATTTTCGAGGTGCAGAATCCCGATCCGGCATGGGTAAGCTATCGGTGGTACATGGACGGACAACCGATCCTCGGCGCGACGGAACCTACTTATCAGCCCCGAACGGGACAGCTTGGTGTATTTACCGTGGAAGCTATATTGGGCAGTGGATGCAAGACGGCGCGGTCTGCCGGTATTACCCTGAGCAGTAGCTGCCCGGTCCCCTTCGACTGTAATGGTTCGGCTTATTTGGCTACCGCAGTGGCGGGAGCGACCGCATCCGAACTGCTGGTCGTAAACCCGGAAGATCCAAATCAGATCCATGCTCGAATGACATTTTCGATTCCGGATCTTTATAATGGGCTGGGTTACAATTTTGAAGATAACCTCATTTACGGTGTGGTTTCGGGAACTTCCGCTCAGTTGAATCCCGCCGATATGGTGCGGATTGATGGGACAGGTAAAGTAACCCGCCTACCTGTCCCGACACCGCTGAATGCAACAGAGGCGCAACGGATGGCCACATGGACCAATGCGGCTGCCACCAATCCAAATGGGGCTCGAGTTAATCTGGCAGTAGGAGTGGTCGGATTGGACAATACATGGTACTCAACCGTCTTGACCAATAATGCGTCAGTAACCTTTTTGGTAAAAGTCAATCTGACCACTATGAAGTACAGTTTGGTAAGGCTGTCGCAGAACTATGCATCCATGTCCGACTTGGCCTTTTCGCCCTATGATGGTATGCTCTATGGCGTCCAGGGAGCTTATGTCGTTCAAATCAACCCGGCAAATGGCACACAGACGTTGATTACGCCCGCCGCAGGTTCGGCACCGATGGCAGGTTGGGCCTCGGGCGGTGCCTGGAACGACGTGCAGGGACGGGTCTATTTTTGGGCAAATGGTGGCACACCGGCCCAAGGTGGCGGGCGCCTTTACCGTTATAATCCGGTTAATAGGATGATGGTTAATTTGAGCGCCGTTACGCCATACCCTAGTTTCGATGCGACGGCATGTTACCCCACCCGAATGGACAAAAGGGTAATCATGCCCGCTGGCGGAGCAAAGCCGGGAGACGTGGTAGAATTTGAGTTTAGTATCTACAACAGCCAGTCGTTGCCGGTGACTTATGATTTCGAGGACGTGCTCACATCGACAGATCTGGGCTGGGTGAACGCATCGGTCAACCCCGCCTCACCCGGCGGCGGAACAGTCAGTATCTCGGGAAATACGCTGCGGATCTCGGGTATCACGGTAAATCCAATCCCGCAGACCAATGGGGAGCCGCTTACCTTCCGAGTATCGGTGAAGATAGCCGACAACGCCAGCTACAACAGCTGTTATACGAATCAAGCAACCATCCGGACAGGAAATCTCACGGTGTACAGCAATGATCCGGAAACGACCGACGCGGCCGATCCAACACTCATGTGCACCAATCCTTGCGACGTACCGGCTCCGATAAGTGGCGGTAACCTGCAAGCTTGCTTGGCCGATCTGAACGGCGGACAATTAACAGCCGCAGCTACAGCCCCAGCAGGTACAAACCTGGTTTGGTATGACGCGCCAACCGGAGGCAATGTGGTGGCAGATCCGAGTTTGAGCACAGTTGGAACGATTACTTATTACGCGGCAGCGGATGATGGGACGTGCATCAGCACTTCGCGGGCTCCGGTGACTTTGAATGTAACGGCGACACCAATATTGGACGAGGTACTAAATGCGTCTTCCTGCGGGCCGTTGGAGTTGCCGACTATTGCAGGCCAATACCTTAGTGGAAATGAGGCGTATTATACCGCGCCGAACGGGGGAGGGACCAAGTACCTTGCGGGAGACTTGATCAGCACGCCGGGCACTTCTACAATCTATATTTTTGATCAAAGTGAGGCAGCTGCTAATTGCCAAGGCAGCTTAACTGTAGGGCCGAATACCAGCTATGTTATTAATGACCTGTTTAACGACAATACTCATTTCCAGTATCCCGGCATCGTAGACCCGGCGTTCTTCCAAGGAACGGCCAGTCAGCAAATTTTGTATAATAACCCAGGCACACCCGTGGGCACCGGGTCGCAAACATACTTGGGTGTTGTAGGTGATTTGTCGGTCGGCAGTACCGCGGACTGCTTTGGAACCGAAATAAATATTAACGCACAGGTAACCGTAACTAACCAGGGTCCGGGAAATGCGAATGGCTATTCTGGAAGGCTAGCGATATTCAACAAAGCGACTAACCAGATACTATATCAAGTTGCAACGACGGCTAGCTTCCCCGCAAATGCTATGATGACCCCTACCGTATCAGGTGTTGTTCCTGTCTCCGATGTACTTGCGGGCAATATTGCCATATTGATCGCGGTAGAAACTTTTCAGGGCAGCAGTAAAAATTGGCTATTATCCGATTTTAGCACAGCCTATCAATTTTTACCGGAAAGCACCCAAGTTTGTTCCGCAGAGCGCAGCTTTGAGCTGACGATCAACGAAGCGCCGGCGGCACCGACCAGCGGCGGAAACCAACAGGCTTGCATATCTGATCTTGCGGATAAATTGACCGCTACGGCCGTTGTTCCGGGCAGCGCACAATTGGTTTGGTATGACGCGCCGGTGGGCGGAAACGTGGTGGCGGACCCCAGTTTGGATGCGGTCGGTACGATTACCTATTTTGCAGCAGCGGATAACGGAATATGTGAGAGCACGACCCGGACGCCGGTGACATTGAGTATTACGGCGTCTCCGGTGCTGGATGATATGGAAGACG
>NZ_JBHRTA010000036.1:0-66871 GCF_042646065.1 Parapedobacter deserti | reverse complement strand
GCTTTCATCTCCTCGTAATCGAATTCTTCTTGCTTTTCTTTCATTTTAAACTGTGACTAAGTTAACATTTTATAACTCTTGACACAGTTGATTTTACAGTCTCAAATCGGGATAATTAATGGGATATTTGTTCCCCTTTAAAAGTTCGATAATTCCTAAGGGTTCATTACTATTCCTATGTATGCTTTTCGGTTTTCTCCTTCTAATTTCCCTACATTTTTAAAAGGCTCGTTAACTTTCCACACATACCAATTTCGCGATACCCTGATTGGCTCTTCCCCAACCTTTGAGCCGTAATCATTCGTATCTCTAAATAATATCTGCGATGTGTTGCCGACTTCTGCTGTATTTCCAAAGCTTTCCCATAGGTTCATTTTCAAACCCAGCTTTGTTACACAATGGGCATAAAACTCAACTTCTCCACTTACGATCTCTGATAAATCGGGATTGACATCAATTGGATATTTTTTTGTAAAAGCCCTGATTACATCGCTGTTCAGCTGGGTAAGGTCGCTAACGACATATTGAAAATACTTCTTGCTGCTCTCGTCTATCTTAACCGAAAAGACATCGCCTATTTTTGTGTTTGCTCTTGCCATTATTTGATACCGAATTGCCGCCAGTTTTTTGGTGCGATTGAATTAACCTTATTTAAAAGTTGTCCACCATTCTTGCCCAAACCATATTGATTGATTAACGTCTGCTCCCAAATTCTAGCTTGTGTCTTGGACAGTCCAGTTGCTCCGTTTATTGCACGATAATCTAACAATGACCTTGCTGTTCCTGAATTTAAATCCTCCCCAAACCTTACTGCGGCATCCCTACCTGTAATCCCTATATATTTAACATTACCAGCCGCATCCAAACCTTCATATACCCAGTGGGTTCCTTTTCCTACCCCCTTAGCGGCAAGATTACCGGCTTTACCGGCCCCTACTTTAGCAAATGCAGCACCGGGTATGTTTACTGCGGTCAAAGTAAATTCCGGAACGTTCATTCCCCCTGCCAATCCCAGTTTTGGGTTGGCAAGGGTCAAGGGGGCATTACTTCCGGAACCAAACTGAATCCATCCCGATTTCCCTAATAATCTTGCAGTTCACTTGACCAAACCTCCGGTCTATCCGGCAGAAAACCTTGCTTTTATATCCAAATTTAATAAAATATCTGCAGCTGGACGAGGCAGCCAAAAAGCTGGCTAAGATTTTGGATACTAGGGTGGGCTACCTCTTGGGAGAAAATGAACAGGCCGACCTTTTTAAAGACCCTGCTATGCCCAAACGGTTTCAGGAAATTGCAACACTCCCCGAAAAGGAAAAGGAATGCCTGCTCACTACCGTTGACAATTTTATCAAAGCAAGTAAGATTTCTTTGATGTAAAAAAACGCCAAGCTGTTAGCCTGGCGTTTGATGTTATGATAGCTTCCTCAATGTCTTTAAAGCTTCTTTTCTTATTAAAGCTTTTGGGTGATTGGTCAACATTGTTATTTTCTCCCTTGCCTTTCTTGATTTCATTCTGCCTAACGCTTCTAAAGCGTGGGGGGTCACTTCCTCATCATCAAGCAAATTGACTAAAACATCTTCTGCTTTCTCTGATTTAACCTTCCCCAAAGCCGCTACAAACATTTGTCTTGACGTTCCGTTTGTTTTATCCAGAACTATTGGTAATATACTTTCAACGTCATCTTCTGTAATTGTTGTGTAGATTGTGTTACCGATTGCCCAACGCAAAAGCGTTTTATCTTTAGGCGTTCGGTTGTATTCTGCTATTAAAACAGGACTTGCCTTTCCGATAGCTTCCTTTACCGCTAATGCTCTTACAATGCCTTCTTTATTCTTTAAATGATATGGCTTCGATAAGTGTTCTAATAAAATCGGTATAACTGATTTATAACTTGATTTAGTATTTACTAGATCCCAAGATGAAGTTATATTCAATCCAGCCTTCTTCAAGTCTTCAACCAACGGCTTTTCATCTTTAGCATAAGCCTCTTCAAGTGCTGTCCTTACTTGTTCTTTTTCTTTAAGCCATTTTTGATATTCTTCATCTTGTGATAATTGCTCTTGCAATTCAGCAGCTGTAATTTTTGTATTACTAACTTTAGTTTCATTTAATCTATTAGGGCCTTTCAATAATTCAGCCCATCTATTTTCCAATCGGATAATCTCGTCTTTTGTCATAATTATGGGATAAACCTGTGAATAATTGACCCATTATTAATGGCTTGTTGCAAAGGTCCGGACAAAGTAGTATTTGGACGAGTATATAATATAAAGTCCAACCCATTTTGCTGGGAATAAGTATGGAAATCTCTTAACTGCCGTGTAAAACTGAGCGACTTAACATTCTTTACTTCTGTTAAAGTTGTTCTGGTAAGGGCATCAGGTATTCTAGTTTTACCACCAACTTGAATAGCTGTTTTCGCTCCAGACAATCCCACTGCTTGTTCTCCCGCCATACCTAATGCTCTTGCATTCGCAACTCCCCCCTTAGTGGCATCCTGTACAACCCGATTACCAAATTGCGTAATCCTTGGAACCCCGACCTCCACTGGGAATCTCCCTGTCCAGAAATTAGCTCCGTTGATCCAGTTGGAGACGCCGGATGTAAGCCCACCGGTTATACCACCCATCAACGCCACCGAGCCAAGCCTTGAAGGCGTCATCTCATAAGGATCGCCAAAGGCAAACATATTGCCCATTCCCAGTGCCATATCTCCGTAGAGACTACCAACACTGCCAGCCACGAAACCTCCGGCCACAGTCGTAGCGGATGCCCCAAAACCGACCAAAGCCGCTCCACCCGTTGCCGCTCCCAGCCCACCTGCCGCCGCACCCACGCCAAACGCCTTAGCCCCTTCCCAGAATCCTCCCTTGGCAACCTCGTCCCAATGCGTGATCGTGTTGACGATACCCCCGATAACCGCACCGATCACAATATGGATCCACTCCCCATCCGGATCAACATAAATCACCGGGTTGTTGCCCATCGCGAGGAAAGGATTGCTGAACTGACGGGCCGGATCCATCACGTTCCACCGGCCTATCGCCGGATCGTACATCCGTGCCCCGTGGTCGTACCAATTGAGCCCACCCTGCTCCTGCAGTTCCTTGCCACTGTAAAGGTAGTTGTTTTTCGCGCCTGAGACAAATGAAAGGTTCAGGTTGCTTGCCGGGTCGTTCAGCATGGCCAAGCCATAAGGATAATAGGCGGTTTGCTGCAACACCCGGGCCGTGGTCTGGTTCGGGTCCGATGGGTTCGCGTCAAACGTCACCCGCGTGCTGCCCAGGTGGTCAACCAAGTCATATTCATAACGGTAGCTGCTACCGTCTTTACGAGCACGCCCCGCATCGGTATGCACGAATGCCAGTTGCCCCTGCTCGTATTGGATCCCCGCCACATAATCGGTGGTCATCACCGCGCTGCCTTCCGTATACTTTCGCTGGAGCTTTACCCCCGAACGGTCGTATAGGTATTCAATTTTCTTAACCGGGCTGGTCGAGAACGTGATGACTTCCGGTAGGTTGAATACGTTGTAGGAGATGGTCGTTATACCCTTGTTGGCGTCCTTGGTGGCGTTGCCATTGCCATCGTAGGCATATTCATCTGCCTGCTGCACTGCATCATTGAAACCCAAAGCCTTGTAGGCCGCCCCAGCCGCATCGTCTATCCGCGTGTGCCGGTATCCAGTATAGCTAAACGTGAGATCATCGATTAAACGCTTAGCATTATCCCGATAAGCCCAGCGCTCAATCCTGTTGATGTTTCCTGTGTTGGTGTAACTGATTTGCTCGCTGTGGTTGCCGTTGTAGGTGCCGTTCGTGCCCGATTGCGCGGTGGTAAGCTGTCCCAAGGCATCGTAACTGAAACGGTAACCCAATTGCGGCGGGGAAACGGCCATGGAAGGGGGCTTGCTGGTTTTCCACCGGATGCCGGCAATATTGCCATTATATTGTGGGCCGAAACTGGCATTTTCATAATCGAGGGCCATGCCATATAAATCTGAGTCACTGCTGGCATCATCAATATTTGCGGCCGTGCCGTTGGCTAGGTTGGGGTCGTTTATTGACGTCAACCATCCTCGTGCGTTATATCGATAATCCACGCTTTGCAGGTACTTGGTCTGCCCGGCTTTCAGGTGCAGCTTTTTGTCGATAACTTGGCCGACTTCGTTATAGGTACGATGGGCCAATGTTATTTCTGCATCTGGTCCCGTCTGCTGTTTTACCGTTAAGAGCCTGCCGGCATCATCATAGGCAAAGGCCTTGTTTACCGTGACACTTTGTCCGCCAGAACCGGTATGCACTCGCTGGGTGGTAACTACCTTACCGGTGAAATTATATGAACTACTGACAATATCTTTGCCGCCAAGATGGTTGGCACTTTGGACCTGGATTACCTGTGCATCGATGTCATAGTAGGTCACCGACCAAAGGGTTGTCGACGCACTATTAATCGGCCATGTTTTGCTGCCTGTCTGCAGTCCCGGCGCCTTGGCGATATGTACATTGCTGCCATAGCTCTGATATGCATAAGTTCCAGGCAGGCCGGCGATATCATACGTATCGTAGTAATTGACGAGAAAATAAGCAGAAATATTTGTAGGCCAGACCACGTTGGTATACCCGTGCGTGGCGGTGGCGGTGTTCCTGCTTTCCCAAAATGCCGACTGCCCGTTTAAAACCGTCTGAAGCGAAGTCCGCGAGATCGCCGTGTTATTATTTGTCCACAACCCCGTAATAATTAACCTACCATGGGCGTCGTATTTACTGATCATCCATTCATTTCGCCCACGCTGATTGGCATCCTGTGAAGCCACCAACTGATGCCGCTTGTTGTATACGAAATATTCGACGCCCTTGCCGGGTAGGGTCTGCTCCACCTTGCGGCCATAATCGTCATATTGGTATTTATATCCAAAAGTAGCAATGGCACTCGAATTAGGCGTGTTTGTATCCGGGTTGGTACCCGGAGGTAGCACAAAAGCAAGCCTGCCCCAGTCATCATATACGTAGTGGGTGGATAGCGTGACCACTGTCGCTCCGTTCTTGTTATACGCACGCTCCAGGATAACACGTCCGTCTTTATCCGTATATTTTTCGGTGGTACCTGCCTTTCCGTCGCTTAGTGTCCAATTTTCATCCTTAGTGATACTGATTGCCAATTGGTAGTGTCCATAGTCCCCATTTTTTTCCAAAGTAGGCTCATTGGAAGCGGACAGGGAGACACTATATTTCGGAATACCGGCCCCGTTTACTGTTGCCTCTAACTTAACGGTGCGTCCTGATCCGGGTATACTACCGTTCAAAGGCTGCCAATGCGCTCCCGGTTCTCCCTGTTCTTTAATTCTAGCTGCGGGAGATAAGTCATACACCGTTTTTGAGTACGGGTAACCATTCGAAGACTGACCTGAGACGCCGGATGTATAAAAGGATTGTTGTTCGGTGATCGCACTCGTTTTGAAGAATCCATTCCCAGCGCTGTTTGTCGTGTAAGGGAGGTAACTCGTAGACTGCCTACCGTATGCGTCGTAAGCAAGAGGCACCACCACATCCTTATTTGTAGGCGAGCCTTTTATGGCAATCTGTTGCACAGGCCGGCCAAAACCGTCGAAGTAGGCAATTTGACGCGAAGCCTGCTGCACGGTAGGATCCGCTACCGAGACTGTTAACGGAACGTTGTAAGCGGTAGTTAGTATGTAGTTCCGGTCGCTGGAATAAGGATTGCTGACATTGCTGGAAGTTACATGAATCAATACGTTGTATCCCAACGGAATTTCAAAACCTCCAGATAGTGTGACACTTTGGGTACCGTACAACTCAGATTGACCACTGTAGCTGGTAAAAACAGGATTTGCACCCTGCCCGATCGTGTCTTTGGGAATAAAGATAAAAATTGCGGCAATAAAAAGCGGTATGCCAACAGATAACCTATTCATAGCGTGGATAGTTATACTTCAATCAGTCGTCAGTTCGGTAGTTATACTTATATTCTTCTACGATATATCCGCTATTATCCCTAATGCGCAGCAATCGCAGTAAATCGTCGTATTCATATGAAGTTGTTTTGCCGAGTGGATCCGTCTTTCTTATTAATCCGACACCGGGTTCATAAATGCTGGTTGTAACCAATGCTGAAGAAAGCGTCGTTGCTGTTCTTAGCGGAGCTAAGAAGGCGGCTACGGCTGCTGGTGTAGGCGCATAATTCGCGGCGAAATTATTTACGTTTGTTTGGCCACCCAACGCCGCGACAACCGTGGCATATGTAGCATTCTGTATTTCCGCTATCGGGTACGTATGGTTATATCCGTAAATGGTGGTGGTCGGTATGCCGAATTGCTGTTGTGAGGTTACCTGATTGTCGTTACCATCATACGTATAATTTATTTTGTCAACTAACGTATTGCCTAACCTGTTCTCGCTACTTGTGAGTCGGACTTTGAGGGGAGACGTGCCAGTGACCCTACGGTACGTGTTTTCCGTTTTTTCCGTCTTTCCATTTATGCTCACTTCCTCTGAGTAAGGCGCAGCAAGTACATTAGTCTGCCTAAGCGTTAGATTGGCATCATAGTCGTCTTGATTCGAGGCGCCTGGAAGCAATGTTACGGGGTCCGCACTGTAATAATTTGTTTTTGTCTTTATGTTTCCTTTCGAATCCACACTGAGGGCTGTCCGCACAAGGAAGTAAGCATTGGGAGAGTAGGTATACTGCGTAGTAGTACTTATGGAATTATAGCTCTCGGAAGGAGCCACGTCGACCCGTGTCACGCGCTGCAAATTATAATTTTCTTTCCAAGTCCAATAATTATAACTTATCCATTTGATGATATTATTACCCGGCCATTGGAACGCAACCGGAAAAAGCTGGAAGCCAAAAGAATTTTTGCTGCGTGCGCCACCAAACGTTTGATAATCATAATATTCATAACTTATCTCCGCTCCAGACTGGTTGTAAGTTATTTTGGAAGTGGGATAACCACGTTTGTAAGCGGAACTGGTAATCCCTAAAACGTTGGGCGGTATAGTTGAACCTGTGCCACCTGTGTAGCTCCAGTTAGTGACCAGATCAGGAAAATCATCAAATGTGTTAAATGTTGTTTCGATATATCCACCCGTTGGAAGTTTGGTTTTCACAAATAAATAGCCGATAAACGTACCGTTGATATCGTATACGTTAGAAAGAGACTCGGAAAAATTCAACAGTAACGAGGTACTGCCACCGCTTGCTTCAACCGTTAGGTTACTCCATGAGTCCGTGGACGCCCGCCCGAAGGATTGCCAAGTCGCTTCATTCTCATAAACATAGGAAGTGGTCATGGTCTGACCTCCGGGATCACTTAGTGAAATGGATTCCACACGCAATCCCCCCCCTACAAAATGACTGTTGGCCGAGGGGCTGTAATAATCGTTTAACTCATAATTTATGTTTGTACGAAGACCTCCCAAATCATCGATTCCAATAAGAATATTCGCTTTGTTGCGGGCAGTATTCGGCGCGCGGAGCGCAGTATTTAATAAAGGATCGGCTACATCTGCCATGTAATTATGATAACCCCAGTAATCAAAATGATCGGATTTTCGGGATGGTAACGAGTACGTATTAAAGTAACGGAAGGTTTTATAAGGCAATCCTCCTGCAGGTGTATCATCTCCTCCAATAAGCTTAACATTATCCAAACGAAGCCTAAGTCGGTTTCTATCCGAAGAAGGTGCACCGAAATAGGTGGTGTTAAACTGGTAAGTGTTCAATAGCTTTGTTGTTGACGCTCCGGTGCGGGCACGGACCTGAATGGTATTCAACCTTCCCGCATTCGGGATATCCAATCGGTCAAAGAGATATGAAAAGTTGATTTCGGATATGGATGTTTGGATTCTGGATATCAATTTTGGGGAATGAACCGTGGTGGTCGTAGAGTCATTTTTCCTTGGCTGCCATCCGGAGTCGAGTTTTAACCGAGACGAACGGTAATGTTGCCTAACCACGTTACTTGGAGAGGTTTGATAAGTGAATGTGATCACTTCCCGGTTATTATACGTTATAATTCGATTTAAAAACCAGGTACTTTTAAATGTCCGTGTTGTTCCTCCTAACAGTTTGGTGGTCGTTTCATTGTGATAGGCAGACGTACCACCGAACAAATACTTGTTGCCATACTCATCAATTACGGTAAAACCATAGCCTTCCGGCGAGTGTACCGAACCATAAAAAATATGAGGAATCACCGAAAGGCCTGAAGCATTTGAAAATATCGCCTTTCTGTCTTTATCAAAAACAAACTGTGCGCTAAAAAACGGTGTCGAAATCGTGAATAAGTCAGGCTCTCCGTCTGCCGTTGGATAACCTATTCCTGGATCTATGTCAGCTGGTAAAGGAGTATTATAAGTGCCCCAATTAAACAGCTCATCCGCCCAACCGTTTTGGGAGCCCCCATAACTACCCAAATAGCCTAAGTTATTTAAATCGTCCGGCAAGCCCCTAACCACGCGGGAGATACTGCCGCCAGCCACAAGCTGCCACCCCAAACCTACTTCCGATGCATAATCCTGGAGACGTACGCCTTTCCCTGCTATGTAATTCAGTGACACGGGTATGGTCAAGTCTTTGCCAGAGGCAGATCCCACCGGAATGTCGACCTTTAACATTCCGGTAAAGAGCTCTACGTCTACACTACCATTTGTTTGCCCCGGATTCCCGACCGCAGCCATATGCCCTGCAGGAACTGATACCGGCGGCTGCTGTCCTTGGGCCAGCAGGGATAAAAAACCAAGGCCAGTCAAAAATAGAATATGTCTTACCCACATCATTTTTCTATAAAATGTTAATTCCTTAAGTCCATTTGTAAACCCGTTTGAAAGAAGCGATTAGATCTGGAAAGTAGAAACATAGAATTAGCAACTCACAATCTTAGACTATACTTAGGCAACTACGAAATAGGTAATGAATCAATCCTCTTCTTTTACCGCTACAGGATTCAATCTGTTCAGTTGACTTTTCAACTCCTCGATGATTACCTGCTGTTCCTTGATGGCTTCCACCAAATAGGGTATCAGCTCTTGGTAGGCGACACCCCTGACCCCAAGGGAATCGTCTTTGCTCACCAAGTTTGGCAATACCTCTTCGACCTCCTGAGCCAAAAACCCGGCATGCACTTGCTTATCCTCGCCAGAAATCCAATTGTAGGTAACCGGCTTCAAGCGCTTGACGATATCAAGGGCGTTGCTGTTGATCGCTTTTATATTGGTTTTCAAGCGCTCATCGGAAGAAGTGATTACGTTTGACACATGCACGGCGATGTAATTGGTGCTGGCCATGTTATAGAACACCACTTTGCTGGTCGTGGATTGGATTCGCGGATCCGCAGCATACACGCCCAAGCGCAGGTGTGAGGCGTTTAGGAAATCAGCAGCGAGTCCGCTTACCTGTAACTTGTTGGTGGGAGTGGCTACGCCGACACCAAGATTTCCATTGGCAATGACCTTCACTTGCGCTTGCGCGCCTAAACCGGCCAATAGC
Organism: Parapedobacter deserti; assembly: GCF_042646065.1. Classification (NCBI taxonomy): domain Bacteria; kingdom Pseudomonadati; phylum Bacteroidota; class Sphingobacteriia; order Sphingobacteriales; family Sphingobacteriaceae; genus Parapedobacter; species Parapedobacter deserti. Next base: position 57,360 of record NZ_JBHRTA010000036.1, on the reverse strand, counting down.
ACAACGGATACAAACACCGCTAAAATTTTCATGGTTTGATGGGGATTATACGTTGGAAAAAAGATTTTAAAATTTTCATTCATAATAGGTGACTTACATACTGCAATATTACGCCATAATGCGGCACCCCGTGCACCCTTTTGCCTATCATTTTGCACCCTTTTGCCTATTATTTTGCACCCTTTTGCCTATTATTTTGGTAGGCAATGCCTATAGATCGTTGAACTCTTCCATATCATGCCCGTTGCCGGCCAATAAAGACTCGATTTTCGCGTTTTTTTGCTTCACCTTCGCTTCCAGCTCCCCGATACGCTTTTCGTAAACACCGGATAACGCCTTGTAAACATGCAGTTGTTCTTTTAACTGCTCTTGCTGTGTGCTTGTTTGGATCGAATCCGTCATAGCCGCTTCATCTAGGTGAAAGAACCATTGCACAGGTATACCGTAAAAATCAGCTAACAACCCCAGACATACCCCACTGATGGGCGTATATCCCGCCTCTATATTACTATAGGAAGACTGCTTGATCGACAGGATGGCAGCGACCTCCCGCTGCGAAAATCTCCTCTTCTTGCGAATACGAACTAGGTTCGTACAAATTATGTTTTTAAGCTGTTTTACCATGGTTTTATTGAAATGTTATCCCACGATGGCGATGTGTGAATAACGCCGGGATTTTCTTGGGATAAAACTGGAATAATGCTCATAAATTATTTTCGGTTTTTAAGATTGCTATATCGGCCTTTAATATGTCGGTAGTTTGTGTTAGTGTATGGACAGCTTTTAACAACTCCTTCTCTGTTCTTTCTCAATCAAATGCAACGTCAGCACTTCCACTTTCTCCAGCAGCAGCAGGTTCATCTTGGCTAAATCCAGTTTATCCCGTTCTAGGTAAAACATTTTGCGCATTTGAGACAGGAAAACAATCATGCTCTCCCACCGAGCTCCGCTTCCGTAACCTTCCAAAGTTACACAAGGCATGGCAGGCGGCTGTTATGTCCAGGCTATAAATGTGATAGGCCTAGGCTATAAATGTGATAGGCTGTGCCTATCGCTTTTGGCACTAAGCCAAACACGGCCGGGTATTTGGTTCTGGTTCTCCCTATGTGTAGCGTATAACTCGGCAAACTGCAACAAACCTGGGCGCAGAAGGACCTGGCCGAAAAGAGCGGTATATCAAGGTCATGATAGGCAAGTACGAGCGTGGCGAGGCCGTGCCTTCCATCGAGGCGAAGAAGTTCGCCGATGCGCTCGAGATATCCCTCGATTATCTCGTGGGGGCCTCCACGCAGACCGCCATTACTTAACCTCCGATATCAAAGTACCAGACAAAGATAAAAGGAGAGCAAGACAAAAAGTATCGATCCTACCGTCAACCAGCCATATTTCCGCTTTTTCTTCTTCGACCACTTCTCGTATTTGTCAAAGTATTTTATGTATTTATCCTGCCTAAAAACAAACACGTAACAGATGAGACCAGAGCCAACCCCACAGCCCATTATATGCGGCAGGCCCATTCGGCGCCATAGTACCCTCCAATAAAACCTCGTATGACACCACTAACCCCTCCAATTAATGCTCCGCGAACAGCTCCCGCACCGAAAAAAGCAGAACCAACGACACCGCCCCCAACAGACCCCGCCTTGGCCCCTAACCAAGCTCCTGGTAATGCACCTGCCAATTTTCCAGATGCCAGTTGAGTATTATATCCAAAAGTACCTCCATCCATCTGATATCCCTATAGGTCTCAATTGTTAGTATTCCAGCGCTGCCATGACGTGGAACCGGTATTCGGAAACATCAAACACAACCTCTTGTTTTTGTCGTTTGTGGCCATCGGTTACGAAGTTGAGCGTGGCATTTCGATGCTGGCTGGATGAGCAACTGTCAGCGTAAAGCAAGTTTGGCTGTCGTCAGAAGCCACCTCCAACCTTCCCTGGTGGGCCTTCGCGATTTCCGAAGCAATATACAACCCCAGACCGAGGCCCTGCTGGCTCGGCCTCGATTTTTCACGATTGAAAGGAAGAAATAGATTTGGCAAATCCTTGTCAGGAATAACCTTCCCTTTATTTGCTACCGCGATACTCCAGCAGGCAGCATCTGCCTTGCCTATCACATCGATCGGTGATGTCGGAGCACCGTGGGTGATTGCATTGGCCAACAAATTCGACACAAGCTGGGCGATACGAGCCGGGTCACAAACGACATTGATGTCCGAATTGCAACTCAAGTTGATCTCCCGGCCAGGCCATGCCGACTTAATCTCGTCTACCACCTCAGTCAGCAGGTCTCTCAGATTCACGTTCTGAAACGTCACATCGAACCCCCCTCCCAGGCGACCGCGGGCGAAATCCATGACGTTTTCAATCATCTCCTTCATTCTTTTTACGCCATTGTTCAATATGCGGGCAAATTGTTTTTCTGCATCGCTCTTTGCGGCATTTCCCATCAGTTGTGCCACACCGTCAATAGCACCCAGCGGGTTCCGCAAATCGTGCCCAAGCACAGCGATAAACTGCTCCCGGAGCACTGCGTGCTTCTTTTCAACCGCCAGTTTCTCCTCTGCGATCGCTTTGAACGTCTTTAAGTTTTCCTCATACAGGCGACGATCAGCGGCACGGAACAACATAAAACGCATAAATAGCGGCACGCCATCCTCATTTCTGCGCTCGTACCCATTAAGAAACACAGGCAGCTTCCCTGTTGTGGTGTCGGCAAGCTCGACGGCAACTTCATCAAAGAATCCCTGCATGCGGAGCAGCGGCCACAGATGGGTTTCAAAGTAAATTTTGCCGGCTATTGTTAGCAGGTCAGATACGCTACGTCCCTCAATCATTTCCGGCGGTTCATCCCGCCAAGTGGCTATCCGTTTATTGACCCTGAGTATCTTGCCCTTCGCATCGGTAATGATTAAGCCGCAGATAGCCGTTTGGAAGAAATCTTCGAAATCTTCCATCGCATCTGTGCCAAGAGGGTTTGAAGCATCATCCATTGTTTAAAAAGCTCTTGATCGCCTCAATTGTTTCATCAGGAGCACTAAGATTAGGACAATGCCCGGTTGCATCCAGAATCACCAGCTCACTATTCGGTATCATAGCCTTCATGTACTGACCAACTTCAATGGGAGCAATGACGTCGTTAGCACACTGCAAGATCAGGCTTGGAACCTTTACCGTTTTCAAGATGTCCCGCCCGTCGGTCAAAAAGGTGGTCCGGGCAAAGTGTTTTGCGATAGTAGGATCAGTTCTGCAGAAACTATTGGCCAATTCCTCACTCAGTTCTTTCCTGTCGGGATTTCCCATGATGATCGGGGCCATTGTCAACGACCAGCCAAGATGATTATTATCAAGAGCGTCCAATAATTCGTCGATTTGTGAACTCGTAAATCCGCCTATATAATCACCATCATTGATGTACGAAGGCGAAGGGGCTACAAGTATAAGACGGCTAAAAAGCTCAGGAGCCAAGTTGGCCGCAATCATTCCAATGACACTGCTGACGGAATGCCCGACGAAAACGATATCTGTCAATTCCAGCGCCTCTGCGATTTCGACAATATCTTGAGCATATCCCGCCAAGTCATCATATTTTTCAAACGAATAGGCCGATAAATCAGATTTACCTGCTCCGACATGGTCGAAGAGAACGATTTTGTGCGATGACTCAAAAGCAGGAACAATAAATCTCCACATATGCTGATCGCATCCGAAACCATGAGCCAATACCATCGGCGTGGTGCCGCTACCCTTTATAACTATATTGTTTCTGTCAATTACGTTCATATCAATATCATTAACGTGTGCATATTATATGCGAATATACAAAACGCAGTACGATCTTCACTGTTTATTATTCATGAACGAGGCGGCTTTTCTTGCTTTACCGCCTGCGTTTCCCTATTTTCGGGGCTTAGAAAAAAATTACTATACCATTGCTGAGCATCTATAAAAAGGAAATAGCGACCTATTTCAATTCGCTGACCGGCTACCTGGCCATCGGCCTGTTTCTGCTGGCCACAGGGCTTTTGCTATGGGTATTTCCCGACACCAGCATTCCAGCCTACGGCTACGCTTCGCTCGAAAGCTTCTTCCAGCTCAGCCCTTACCTCTTTCTTTTTCTCATTCCGGCCATCACCATGCGCAGCATCGCAGGGGAAAAGGCCGACGGCACCTGGGAACTGCTGCTCACGCGGCCACTCCGTATGCGTGATATCCTGCTCGGCAAGTATTTCGGCAGCCTCACCATTGTGGCTTTGGCACTCCTGCCCACGCTGATCTATTACTATACGGTTTGGCGTTTGGCTCAACCTGTCGGCAATATCGATTCCGGTGCGGTGATCGGCTCTTATGTTGGACTGGTACTATTGGGTGCTGCATTCACCGCAGTGGGCCTGCTCGCCTCGGCCATCACCGCCAATTTCATCGTGGCCTTTCTCACCGCGCTCGCACTGTGCTTCATGTTGTTCTATGCCTTTGATGCCGTAAGTGCGTTACAGGCATTTTCTGGCTACGCCCACGTGGTGTCGTCGTTTGGCATGCGGTCGCACTACGAAGCCATCAGCCGCGGCGTACTGGACAGCCGCGACTTTGTGTACTTCGTCAGCGTTGTTGTCTTCTTCCTGTGGGCTGCCCACACGGTGCTGGCCGGCACGCGCCGCCGCGCACCCGCGCTGCTGCGCGGTGCGGCCATCGTTACGAGCATCGTGTTGGCCAATGTACTGGCGTCACTATACTTTGGCCGTGTAGACTTTACCGCCGAAAAGCGGTTTACGCTGTCACCGCTCGCCAAGCACACCGCAAGCGGTCTCCAGGATGAAGTGCATATCACCGTATTGCTCGATGGCAAGCTCCCAGCAGGGTTTGCGCGGCTCCGGAAAGCCACCGCCGACCTGCTGAACGACCTGAAAGCCTATTCCAACGGGAAGCTGACATTCAGCTTCGTCGACCCGATGGACGGCGATGCGGGGCAGCAACGCGAACACACTGCGGCACTCGCAGACCGCGGCATTACCCCCACCAACCTCAATGTGCGCACGGAAACGGGACTTACCCAGCAGCTGATCTTTCCGGCGGCACTCCTTGCCTACGGCGACGAAGAGCTACCGGTATACCTGCTGCAAAACCGGACCGGGGCCTCCCATGAAGACGTGCTGAACAACTCCGTGCAGAACCTGGAATACGCCTTTGTATCGGCCCTCCGCAAGGCTTCATCGGGAGGCCGGCCGCTGATCGGTTTTACCGAAGGGCACGGCGAACTGGATAACGTGCAGCTTTATGACGCCATCCAGAGCCTGATGAGCGGGTACCAGGTAGGATTTGTCAATTTGGACAGTATTTCCCTCGAAGGGCTCAGTCAGCTTGCCGTGCTCATTGTCGCGAAACCCACCCGCCCATTCAGCGAAACCGAGAAGTTTAAGATCAACCATTTCGTAATGAAAGGCGGTCGCATGCTGTGGGCCATTGACCAACAGGATGCCGAGCTGGACCGCATGCGAGCGACCGGCGACCAGACGGTGGTAGCGAGGCAGCTCAACCTCGACGATCTGCTGTTTACCTACGGCGTACGGCTCAACTACGATCTCATCGCTGACATGAACTGTGCACAGATCCCCCTGACCATGGGCAGCGGCCAGCAACAGCAAGTCGAACTGGCTCCATGGCTATTTTATCCCATCTTCGTGCCGACCACTGCTCACCCTGCGCTGAAAAACCTCGACGGCATCCGCAGTGAATTTGCAGGCACGCTGGACACCATCGCCGTGCCGGGAGTCCGCAAGACAATCGTTCTCCAGTCCTCCCCTTTTTCGCGGGTCCTCAGCACCCCTGCCACCATTTCCCTGGAACTGGCAGCAGAAACGCCCGATCCGGCGCAATTCAGAAACAAGCCCTATGCCGTCGCCGCGTTGCTGGAAGGCTTGCTACCATCGGTGTTTGCCCACCGGCCGGTGCCGGAAGGCATCGACCCGGCTGTCGCCATGCCGAAGCGTAGCATGCCCACAAAAATGCTCGTGATTGCCGACGGAGACGTGCTCAAGGGTCAGGTCAATCCTACCGACGGGTCGCCCTATCCCTTGGGGTGGGACCGCTATACCCAGCACCAATATGGCAACAAGGCATTCCTGCTGAACGCCGTGGATTACCTCACCGATGATGCGGGCATCATCGCCTTGCGTGAAAAAGAAGTCAAGCTCAGGTTATTGGATCAGGTCAAAATCAGGCAGGATCGTACCTACTGGCAGCTCATCAACGTGGCATTGCCCCCGATCCTGCTGCTGCTGTTCGGCCTTGTGCAGCAATACCTTCGAAAACGGCGGTATACGACCAGCTGAGGGAAATGCGGCGTTGCCGCTTATACCGCAGCCCCTTCCATCCTTCTACGTTTATTCCGGTGACCGTTCTTCCGTTTTTTCTTGGCCGACGGCGCCGTAGGTTGCGGAGCCTGCATCGCTACCGTTGATCCACCCACAAGCATAAAGGGGTGATCGGTAACGACGGTGATCTGCCGGCCGATCAGCTTCTGGATCTGCCGCAGGTAGTCCTGTTCGTCCACATCGCAAAATGACCAGGCGCGTCCGCTTGCGCCCGCCCTGCCGGTACGGCCAATGCGGTGCACGTACGTTTCCGCCTCGTTCGGCAGGTCATAGTTGATCACCAGTTCCAAGCTATCCACGTCGATGCCTCGCGCCGCAATATCCGTTGCCACCAACACCTTGGCGATTCCCGCCTTGAACTGCGCCAGCGCCTTTTGCCGTGCTGACTGCGACTTATCGCCATGTATTGCCTGCGCTGCCACGCCCGCCTGCTTTAGCTTGCGTACGATCCGGTCGGCGCCATGTTTTGTGCGTGAGAACACCAGGATGTGACTACCTTTCTCCTCGGTCACCAGATGCGCCAGCAGCCCGGCTTTGTCCGCCTTGGCCACCGGATACACCGCCTGTGTGATCCGCTCCGCCGTCGAAGAGACGGGCGTCACAGCGATACGCTCCGGATTGCGGAGAATGGTACGCGACAGCTCTTCAATGTCTTTCGGCATGGTAGCAGAAAACAGCAAGGTTTGCCGCTCCTTGGGAATAAGGTCAATGATTTTACGGATGTCCCGGATGAAACCCATATCCAGCATCCGGTCCGCCTCATCGAGTACGAGGTAGCGGATGTCCTGCAAGGACAGGGCCCGCTGGCCGAGCAGGTCCAGCAGCCGTCCGGGTGTTGCCACCAGTATTTCCGGCCGCTTGCGCAGTGCATCGATTTGATTATTGATTGATACGCCACCAAACACCACCGTGTGCTTTACACAGGTGAGGCTGGCGTAGACACCTATATTTTCACCGATCTGGATGGCCAGTTCGCGGGTGGGCGCCAAGATCAGCGCCTGCGGCCCGTCGGGCTTACCCGCCGGGCGGTCCATCAGAAACTGAATAAGCGGCAAGGCAAATGAAGCCGTTTTCCCCGTGCCGGTCTGGGCGCACGCCAATACGTCGCGCCGTTGCAGCACTACCGGAATGGCCTGTTGTTGTATGGGTGTGGGGGTTTGGTATCCCGATTTTTCCAATACCTGTAAAATCGGTGTCGCGAGATTTAAAGATGAGAATTGCAAGTCGTTATATGCTAATAACCAATCGACTTATTATCGAAAGGCGATGCAAAGATAGGAAAAAAAAGATGGTTTTCAAAGGGATACCATTGGAACAACGTTACAGGCTGTCCTGCACCATGTCCTGCCCAAGCAGGTCCAGTTCCGTTTGCAGACGCGATCGCAGCACAGGCAGCTTCGCCGCAGCCCATTCCCGCAGCTCGTCATCCTGCACACCACCCGGCGCGGAAGCCTGTTCGAACAAGGCGATGGCTTCCTCGTGGGAGGCCGCCATTTTCCTGGCAAATTCCCGGTCGAAGGCCTCGCCCTCCAGTGCTGCCAATTCATCGATCAGCTGCGATTCCCTTTCGGGCAGATCGTCCGGTACATCCCAGTTCTTCAATGCCGCCAATGCCGCCAGCTCGGTACACCGTGCACCGTCGTCCGCTGCCATACGGGCGCCGTAATCGACAATCCGTTCATCCGAGCCCTGCATGTACGCCAGTCCGCCCGCTTCAATTTCAAACCGGCTGCAGTTCGTCGCCACCGCTACAAATTCCTGGTCCCGCATCCCGCCCCCGGCGTCGCCGTTGTCGTTGAGGGCTACTGCCAGCAAGCCGCATGGCGCCAATAACCAAAGTAAAGCAGATGTTCTGACCATTTTCTGTGAAGCAAGTTACGTAGATGTGACTACTTCCTACTAATCATATACAAGTAACATGCCGTTTTGTTGGCAAATCCAGCGAAATCACAATAGTCCCTGCACATTACCAAACCGGTATTGCAGTCCGGTTTCGTGGGTGGCCACGTACTCCGTCTCCAATATCCGCACGCTTGGCGAGAAACGCCGAGGCCTCCGTCGACTTTATTGCTTCGAAACAGATCCAATCGTTAATGATTTTTGTCGCCGCATTAGTTAAGCGATGTGCTGCGTCCGCTCACCGGACAACGTGCAATCACAAAAAAATGCAAAGCCCCGGGGCGGTCAGCCTCGGGGCTTTGCGACGGTCAAGCCGCGCCAATAACTAGCTATTGCGAGCGGTGCACGCTGAAACAGTATACGTTGCCTGCGAAATCCCCTACATACAGTCTATTGTCGGCGCCTGTGTGGATATCCGCGAAGATAGGAGCACCAAGATTTCGCTCGGCCACCGCTTTGCCCGTATGCTGGTCGAGCACATAAAGCTTCCCGTCAGACGCCCCGAAGACCAGCCAGCCTTCCCACTGTACAACCGAGCTTTCCACGGTCCTAACGCCCGCTCCGGTGTACGGTGCCGAATAGACCAACGCCTCGCCCGGCGTAAACTTCCATGCCTCCTCCAGCGTATACCGGTCAAAAGCGACAACCCCCACATCAGCCGTGGGCAGCACGATGTATGCTGCCGTAAGCAAGGGGGCTGCCATCACATTGAAATTATACGGCGTCTGTCTTTTACGGAGGGTCGCGCCGGTCTCCGCGTCCAGTTCAAAGAGTGTATTGCCGCTCCCAACAACGTACTTACCATCTGCCAGCGTGCCGCTGCTGCTCCTGAAGCGCAGGCCATCTTCATTCCGCTTCCACAGCAGGGCACCGGTACTACGATCGTGCCCAAACAGCGCGTTCCAGTTTGCCCCGGTAATCAGCACCTCACCCGATATGCTCATGGCGCTGCCGGTGCCCTCTCCCCCGCTCCACGCGGTATTCTGCCAACGGGTTTCACCGGTGGCGATATCGAGGGCTTGGAAGTATTCGCCCGACCCGACGTAATATACGCCGTCAGCCACCACCCCTGCCGTGATGTATCCGGGAATGGCCGAAGAGCGGAGCCGCTTCGACCAAAGCAGCTTCCCCGATCTTGCATCAAGTGCATACACCATGCCCGCTACGTCAGTGGCGAGCACCGTGCCTTGCCAGTATCCAAGGCGGTTTTTTACCGAATTTCCGGCAGGGAACTTCCATAAGACGTCGCCATCAGCCGCATCAAACGCCTGGATGTGGCACCTTGCCAGCATGGCATCATCAATCGTGGCGGTGTATACAATGCCATCGGCAACCAACGGTGCGGATTTCCAGATCTCACCCCCCGCATTTTTCGTCCATTCCAGCCGCAATTGACCCGACACTGCCGAATCAGCGGTCTGCTTATCAGCACCCAATCGTTGCCGCGCTACGCTCATCTTGCCGTTGCGGTAATGCACCTCCACCTCCAGCACCAAGGTATCCACGCTGCAAGCCGCAGGCAGGGCTATTTCTCCGGACCAGTTCCAGTCAGAGCGGCGGGCCAGTGATGAATCCCCAAACGGTATACGGTTTCCCAGGGCGACCAACCTTGCAGACACACTGTCTACCTGTTGCCTGCTGTCGTAGACCTGCGCACTGACCTGCAACTTACCGTCCGCCACGCGAAGATCGCCATGCTTGCCCGGTGAGGCCACCACGACATGGTTATCCAGAAAGGCATACCTCGACTCCACGTCCACCACGCCCTCCTTTCCTATCGTAGCGACCACAAAGCGCGCGGCCGAATTATCAATGCCTCCTTTGTTTATGGGAGCCGTACAAATACTGTACACGCCAGACCGCTTGTCTTTGAACACATAGTTGCTGTGCCAATGACCGTAAAACCATGCTTTCAGGTTATGGTCCAAAAGATCGACCGAAAATGCGTTATTTCCCAGCACATAACGCGATCCATCCTGCGGATGACTGTGGTTCACAAAAACCACCGCCTTTTCCGGACCAACCAGCTCCAGATCGTTCCTCACCCATTCCACCATATCGGCCTGCCGGTACGAAGGCGCATGGTCGCCGCCCGCCATCGGCGTCACGACGACATGCACATCGCCCACATCAAACGAATAGTGCGTCGGTCCGAACAACTGCTCAAACAATTCTTCACCATAAGCGCCCTTAACGAGGTCATGGTTTCCAACGGCATAGAAAACAGGTACTCCCAATGCCTCGCTGTTGAAATGGCTGGCATGAAAACGCATCCCGGGTTCATAGCAAATATCGCCATTGTGCAGGATGAAATCGACACCGTGCGCCCTGGCGTACTGCTTCAGGTCGTATATCCACTCGCCGTGCATATCGGTTTCCGTATCCGAAATCTGTATCATCCTCACCAGGCCATCTTCCCGCGCCCGCTCATCCGATAGGAGACCGAATGCATAGTCCGTCCGGCCGCTGTCCACCCGGAGGAAGTGGCCAATCCCCGGTTTGTATCCCGAAGGGGTGGTCACGGTGATGAACCGGGTACGGTCAAATCCGGGCAGGGAGAAGCTACCGTCCGCTGCGGTTCGGACTACATGCAAACCATCCGTTACGGCTACCGCTGGCAGCCCCTTTTCATCGGCATCCCGTTTTCCGTTCCCATTGCTATCAACGAATACGGAGCCGCTATACTGGCCATACGCCACCTGCGCGGCGAGGCAGCAGGCCAGCAACAAGTATCTCATAGGCAAACGAATCATACGCGACATTATTCCCAACCGATGGGCTGGTTCAAGTTCGGATTCAACACCACCTGCGCGTGCGCAATGGGAAAGTAGTAATGCCGGGGCTTCACAAATGTTTTGGGTTGGTCACGCGCGATGGAAAACATGATATGACCGTAATCACCATGTTCGAGGTAAAAACTGTTTTGGTTGCCATTGGCATCTTTCAGGTAATACAGCGAGAGGTTATCCTTGATGGCGGCCGGCAGATTGTCAATGGGTCCCGTTGCCCCCGGAGCTTCCAGGATAGCGATATCCACGACACCGTCGCCGGTCACGTCCAACGCGCCCAGTCCAGCCACGAACATTCCCTGCTGCTGGTCGGCGAGCCGCTCCCCGGCTTCCCAACGGAACAGGTCGCCCTGCCGGAAGCCCTCGCAGGCGAGTTCCACCCGCCGCTCACGCCGTATTTCCAGGATCACGCCCGTATTGGCGCCGGTTACGTTCGGGTAGTATGCTGCCAGTTCGGGGTCGATATTTCCGTTGGCATAGGCCAGTGTCAGGGCGGGCATGTCCACCCGTGCCCGGATCAGGTTCACCGTTTCGTCGAGGTCGCCCTGCGTAATGCTGCCCAATTCGGCCTTCGCCTCCGCATACGTCAGCAGTACTTCCGCAAAACGAAACACAAATGCATCCGTGTAAGCAGCCTCCCAACTGATCATGTCTGTCACTTCGGGATAAAATTTGATCTGGTTGTACCCACCCAGAGACGGCTTTGTCCGGTAGGGTTGGGTGGCATTGACCGGCTGGAAGCCGGGCTTCATGAACGTCTGTGCCAGGCGAGGGTCGCGGCCCACGAAGACCTCGTCCAGCTCATGCGTCGCATAGCCGGCCACCGCCGTATAGCGGCTACCGTCTTTCATCAGGTAAGACTCCATCAAGCTTTGGCTCAGGGCCCATTCATAATCCAAAACGGTGTGCGCATTGCGTCGCCGTCCGAGATCTTTGTCGTAGTCGATGAACAGAATAGTTTCCCGGTTGCCTCCCAGATTTTCACTGATAAACAGCTCGCGGTATACGCGCTCGGGGTTTCCGGTTTGCAGGGCAAAGCCCCCTTCTGTCATGATCGTCTTGGCAGCAGCAGCCGCCCTTTCCAGAAACGCAGTATGGGAAGACGCCAACCCCAGGTAATCGTGGTACTTGCGGTAGGTACCTTCGTACAGGGCAAACTGCGCCAACTGCGCGAGGGCCGCCCACCGCGTCACGGTAGACTTATGGCCATCGGGTTTGATGTTTGCCACGGCAAACTCCAGATCGGCCATCACGGAGTCGACCACCAGCGCACGGGGATCCTGCGCCTTATACAGCAGCTCCTCGTCATTTGTCCCCAGGGTTTTCCCGTACCACGGCACATCGCCATAGCGTTTCACCATATCGATGTAAAAACGGGCCCTGAAAAACCTAGCAATGCCCACGTAGTGGTTCACATCGGCAGCGTTGGCCCCTTGGACCTTACCATAGTTTTCGAGGAAAAAGTTGATGTTTCGCAACCCCGTCCATGACCAGGCCGATGCATTCTGCGGGGTAACGCCGCCACGCATGATGTTGTCTATCGTACTCCCTGAATTATGGTGCGACAGGTTGTCGCTCCCCCCATCCAAAATGGGGGCACTCAACGTACTGTAAAAATTATCGGTATACGTTTTCAGGTCGTTTACGTTGCTGAAGAAATTCTCTCCGGTAATGGCGGTACTGGGCACGCGATCCATAAAATCATCGTTGCATGCAGACAGCAATGCCGTCAACAGGACGATGGCGCTAAATCCGGTTACTATATTTTTCAATTTCATGTCACTGTACTTTAGAAGAGCGTTAAAAATTCAAGTTCAGGCCAAATGAATAGGTACGCTGAAACGGGTATGAGGTGTTGTTTCCGGCAATTTCCGGGTCGAGGTATTTCATCAGCTTCGTCGCTTCAAACAGATTTTCGCCGCTGGCAAAGATCCGCAGCCTATCCAGCCCCCACCGTTGGGTGATGAACAGCGGCAACGAATACCCCAGGGTGATGTTCTTTACGCGCATGTACGCCCGGTTCTGCAGGTATTTGGTCTGGGGCGCGGCGAGTTCCACACCGCTCTGCTCGGCCACATACGATTTTGGCCTCGGCAGGTAGGCGTCGGGATTCTCCGGTGTCCAATGGTCCAGGTTGAACTTGGTCAGGTTAGCCCAAGGCTGCGCATAGATCCCCCAGAAATAATGGTCGCCTCCGCCCGGGTAGTAGTCCTGCTTGCCCACCCCCTGCAAAAACACCCGCAGGTCAATGCCGTTCCATGCGGTGGTCAGGTCAAGGCCATAGCGGTAGCGGGCACTCGTGTTGCCGATGATGCGGTAATCGCCCGGGTTTTCGAGCGTCCAATCACCGCGGTTGATGAATCCATCGCCGTTCAGGTCTGCAAATTTCAGGTCGCCAGGCTCGATGGGCCTCGTACCCGGATAAGAGGTCACCGCGCTTTGGTTGGCGTGCTTGCTGATCTCCTCTACCGACCCGAAGAAACCTTCGGTAGTCAGTCCCCAAAGCTCGCCGATTTCCTTCCCCACGTAGTGGTCACCCAGGTTATTGTTGGGATTGTCGTATTTCTCAATAAACGCCCGGCTGTCGGACAGGTTGAAACGCGCAGAAAAATTGAACGGGCGCTCGGCCACCATAAAATTCTTGTTGTAGCTCAGGGTGAGCTCCCACCCCTTTGTCACCAGGTCCGCAGCGTTGGCAAGCGGCACCGAAGTACCCAGTACGGCTGGCAACGTACGGCCGGGAGTCAGCATATCTTTCGTGTAACGCCTGTATAGGTCAAATGAAGCATTGAATTCGCTGTTCAACAGGCCGAGGTCCACGCCGATATTTGACTGGGTAACGGTCTCCCAAGTGAGCGTAGACGATACCAAACCCGGGCTGGTAACCACCGTGGGCCGTATGCCATTCAAGATCACGCCGGTACCCCTGCCCATGTTGGCGATATAGGGGTAGTAGTTGTCACGCAGGTCCTGGTTTGCCAACGAGCCGTAGGACCCCCGGATTTTCAGGTTGTTTACCAAGGGAGAAAGCGGAGCGAAAAACTCCTCCTGCGATACTACCCACGCTGCCGAGGCCGACGGGTTGAACGCAAACCGGTCCTTTTTCGGGAACCTGGAGGAGCCATCGTAGCGCACGTTGGATTCCACGATGTACCGATCCTTGAAAATGTAGTTCAGCCGCGCAAATGCACCCCTTACCGACCAGTCGTAATTGGACGCTCCGACGGTCGGCGTTTCGCCTGTAGCCAACCCGATGGTGGGCAGGCCGGAAGAAATCAGCTGGTCCCGGCGGGCGCTGAAATTCTCGTAGATCCGTTCCTCTTGGTTGAAACCCACCATTGCGCCGAAGTAGTGGTCGCCAAACGTTTTATTGAAATTTGAATAGATGTTAAAGACATTATAGCGGGTCTCGCCGCTGCTGTTGGATGCATACGAATTAAACGTCTGCATCTGGGTGATGCCCGGGCCCGTGCTGAAAGATAGCGGAAAATCAAACCGGTGGTTCCTGGAGCTGGTACGCCGGAATGTCGCATCGGCGTTCAACGACCAAACGTCTTTCAGCAGGTCTACTTTTACACCGAAACTAGTCTGTATATCATTGATCCGGTCTATGTTGCGCCCTCCGTCAGCCACAGCGCCAACCATGGAAGCGCCTGCGCTGGTGTAAGTGCCGTCCGGATTGTAAACGACATCCAGCGACGGCTGCCGGTTTACATTATGCCAATACAACCAATCGTCTACAATCGCGGTAGGCTCGTCGTACTTGCCATGCGTATAGGTCGTGTTGTTGCTTACCGTCAGCCAGTCGGTGAGCCGGTAGTCTCCCTTTATCCTGAAATTGTACCGGTCGTAGGTATCGGGGCTGATTTTGAGCATACCGTCCTGCCGGAAGTATTCACCGGACAGGTAGTAAGACGATCGATCCGTCTTTTGGGAGATGCTGATGTTGTTGGTATAAGCTGGCTGCGCATTTTTGTAGACCTCGCTGAACCAATCCGTGGACCCCAGGTAGATGTAGGCGTCGGGGTTTTCCGGATGCTGGATGACCCGCGGAAGCGATGGGTCGTTGCTGATTTGCCTGCCGTACTCCAGCATGTCTTCACTATACAGGTTATACCAGGGCGTACTCATCGAATTGCGGTAGCTCATTACCAGAAACGGATCTTCTTCAATTTCTATCTTCCGTGTGATAGCGTTGGTGGCAAAAAACGAATTTGCTGCTACTTTGACCTCCTCGGTGGTACCGGATTTCGTGGTAATCATTACGACGCCAAAGGCAGCACGGCTGCCGTAGATCGCTGCCGAAGCCGCGTCCTTCAATACCGTTACGCTCGCAATGTCGTTGGGGTTCATGCGGTTCAATTCTTCGTTTGTTGCCGGGATGTTGTCAATGATGATCAGGGGGCTTCCGCCCGAAATGGAGTTGTAGCCTCTGACGTTTATTCCGGGCGAACTGGTAGATTGCCCGCTCGTGGGGGTAATGTTTAAGTTAGCCAAGGCCCCTTGCAGGCCCCTCCCCACATTGCTGATGGGCCTGCTGTCCAGAAACTGCTCGCCGATCTGGTCAACCGCCCCGGAGAGGTTAATCCGCTTCTGCGTGCCATAGCCCACCACCACGACTTCATCCAAGTGCGACTGGGCAACCTCAAGCACCACATTGATTTCGGTGAGGCCCGTCAGGGCGACCTGCTGATCCTGGTAGCCCATGAAGCGAAACAACAGGGTCGCATTTTCAGGTACCCGGATCGTATACCTGCCGCGATCATCCGTTGTTGTGGTCAGCCCTGCCACCCCCACTACGGACACCGTGACCCCGGCCATGGGCTGCTCGCCATCGGTGACCACGCCACTGACCACGTGCACCGTCTGCTTGCGCTCCTTGATCGTTATCGTCCCTGCGATGATCTCATAGGTCAGGTTCTGGCCGTGCAGGGCGTTGCTCAGCGCTCGTTTTACGTCCACGTTCGAGACACTGATGGATACGGGCGTAGTACGTTCGATCAGCTTTTCACTATAAAGAAAACGGAGTTCGGTTTGTCTGCTTATCTCTTCAAGCACCTCTTCAAGTCTGGCGTCTTTCAATGACAGACTCACCTGCTGCGCAAGACCGGAAGCCTTCACACCCAAGGTAAAAACAAGGATGAGGACACAAGTTAACTTCATGATTAAAAAGAATTTAAAGACCAGGTAACAGGTATAGCTTCTCCAGTTATCCAGCACTTGGTGCGGAGAAAAAAAATTCATAACTTTGAATAGTTTTAAGGTTTCGAAATCTTAGTGTATGCTAATTTTTTGTGATATCCAAAATGCCTTAGACATCGGGGAGTGCGCCAACACTCCCTTTTTCGTAGCCCTCGGCAAGCTCCATAAGGAGATAGCGTTGAGTTAATCTTCCATAGTTCCTACATTTAGTTTAAAAATACCACTTACTTTCTGACTGTCACCGTTCTCTCGTCGATGTCGAATTGCAGGTCGGAGACGTTAGAAAGCATTGTCAATACGTCCGACAGCCTGGCCGACCTGCCTATTGAGCCCGTAATACCGCCACCGCTCGAAATATCGCCCTCATAGACAATATCCACGTTGTACCATCTGCTGATTTGTTCCATGATGGCGGGCAGACCGTCCTTTTTGAAGAAGAAATCCCCGTCTTTCCAGGCTACCTGTTTGCGGATATCCGACCGTTCGACCAGGATCTGCTCACGGCTGATCACGGCCTCCTCACCGGGCACCACCATCCGCTCCACATCGCGGCTGATCACCTTGATGCTGCCTTCCACCAGAGCCGCAGAGACCTGTCCGCCGTACGCCTTGACGTTGAAGCTTGTGCCCAGCACCTCAATGGTTGATTCCGCCACCTTTACCCTGAATGGCCTTGATGCCTCTTTGGCCACCTCGAAGTAGGCCTCTCCCTCCAGGTACACCTGCCGCTCGTCGCTGCCAAAATTTTCAGGGTATCGCAGCGAAGAAAGCGAATTCAGCCATACGATGGAGCCATCGCTCAGTTTCACACGGAATGTAGCGGTTTTCGGTACGTTTACGGTACGGTAGCCAGCCGGTTCACCGGTTGAAACGAGGGCGCTCACATCGAGCTCGCCGCTATCAGTAACCGCTACGGTCCTTCCATTTTCAAAAACCACCTGGGCGTAATACCCCCCCGGCAGGATATCGTTCTTATGCTTTCCGGTTTCATCCGGCACGATAGCAGCATTTGGAACCAAATCGGGCCTGCCCGCCTGGTCGTACCGGAACAGGAGCATGGAAATACCGATAGCCATCACCACCAGTGCAGCAATACCGATGGCAAATGGCCGCATAAGATGCTTAGGTTTAGCCGGCTTATCTCCTATTTTTCCAAGCACATTGTTCTTGAGACTATCGAGCCGCCTTTTATATTGCAATTCAGCAATACGGACATCATCGGTGCGACCGAATGAGTAATACCAATTCAGCACCCTCTGCTCCTCTTCAGCCGTGCAATTGCCCTGAAGGTATTTGCTCAAGAGTTGCCTGATCTCGTCGAGCGGGAGAGGGCTATGCTTCTTCATACGCCCATATAACCGCAGAAGCCCGGGGGAGGTACCGAAAAAAAACAAAAAAGTTAAGGTATCACTTGATTTTCAACCGTAGCCGATTGAGTGCCAATGAGATATTGTTTTTGACCGTTTGTTCGGATACCGATAGCTGCAACGCGATTTCCTTGATGGAAAGATTTTTCTTTCGGCTTAGAAAAAAGACAGATTTCATCGTATCAGGCATTTTATTGACTTCCATCTCCAGCATTTCTTCCAATTCTTTCGCCAACAATTCCTCTTCGGCCGAACGCGTCATATTGCCTGGCGCTAAGGATAACATGAGCATGTGCTCATTGGCTATCCTGTTTTTATGTGACACCAACCAATCGATCGATTCGTACTTTGCCGACTTGAACAAATAGGGATAAAAGGAATCCTTGATCGAAATCCTATGCCGATTTTTCCACAGCGACACAAAGATCTCCTGGAGAATATCTTCCGTATCGGAAATTGATTTTATGCGGCGCGAGACAAAACGGAACAACACATCGGCATAACGATCCATCAAAACCGAGAATGCCTCTTCGTTATCGTCCTGCATAAGCGACAGCAAATCAACGTCGGACAAATTATTCATGTAGCTGCATTACACTTAGTTGATATCACCATGACGTTTTCTTTCCGCAGTCAACATACGATGCATTTGAGGATGCAAGGTAATACATTAGATTAAAGTGTAGTTTATAGCAATATTATCTATACATTAAACAAATACGATATCCGAAGCTGCCGTCTGACTTCGGCTCTGCACATAATCAGCAGTTAAACTGTGTCCGGTGGATCGGTGGTACGCCGCATTCAGGCTACTTTCTCCGCATCCAGCGCTGCAGCAACCAGCTTACCACGAAGCTCACCGCGGCGCCGATGGCCGCCAGCACGGCGGTCTTCAGCATGTCGTGGCCGCCCAATTGCGCGAACACGCTCAGCAGCGTGCCGCCCGTGGTGCCGATGCCCAGCTCATGGTTAGCCTTAATCATCGCCTCCCTCCTGCTTTTTTGCCGCGCCTTCCGCCGCTTCCAGCACACCCAGTGCCAGCGCCACGCACCTGGCCTCGGTCACCACCTTGGGCGGCAGCCTTACCGGTGCATCAGCTGCTCTTCGGTGACCGGCCGCCCCTTGTTTACCCGTGGCAGGCTGCGCATGTAATCGATGCCGCGCCAGTGGGCGCCTACCAGTTTCCTACTTTTCCCGAGAATCCGCCGTGGATTCCCCTGTTAAAACTTCCCATAATACTTCACATTAAATTTTCAATCCTT
Source organism: Parapedobacter deserti (assembly GCF_042646065.1). NCBI lineage: Bacteria > Pseudomonadati > Bacteroidota > Sphingobacteriia > Sphingobacteriales > Sphingobacteriaceae > Parapedobacter > Parapedobacter deserti. The sequence goes on along the minus strand of NZ_JBHRTA010000036.1, from coordinate 38,471 downwards.
TGCCTGCTGCCGGAATCGGCGGGGCAGCTGGCGTTCGTTACTCCGTTTCGTACCGGTACAGTGCCGTTTCCGGAAGCAAACATCGGGTGCGAAAAGCCCAGGGGAAAGACCGTGGCCGGCATTGGCCGGAGGTAGCTGCATGCCCAGCAAATCCGTATCACCGAATAAGCACCCTGCTATACCTTCCCTACCCTTCGCTTACCCTTTCGCTACCTTTCCCCTACCCCTTTGGTAAGAGATTGGTAAGGAATTGGTAACCCCGAGGTAAGGAAATGGTAAGGCGGAGGTAAGGAATTGGTAAGGAACTGGTAAGGGAAAGGTAAGCCAGTAGTCCTTTTTCAATCAATAAATCGATTTCAAAAAAAGGATGACCCTAAAAAACGCCACGGGTGATGTGCCCGTGGCGTCTATGTACCGACAAACCGTTTAGCGATAGGTCAGCCATGCCGTTGCCTTGCAGTCTCGGTCGCTCACAAACCGGATCCAACGCGCTTGGAACTCATCGAGGAACACGTGTTTAAAAGTACCACCCGGTTCTACCGTCACCTCCTCATACGTCATCCATGGGCCGTGCCCCACCGGTTCAACCTCGATGCGGAATGTCACGGCTTCCGTACCATCGTGTGATAGTTCCAGTTCCCGATGGTCGTAGAACCCGATCAGGTACGGGTCGGAGGCGACGCCTCGTTGCACATCGCTATCTTTCCATGGGCCGCCCTGCCCCACCGGTTTACCCAGTTTCCACAGGTCATCGATCGCTCCTACCCACACACTGGCCTGTCCGTCGTCCGACCGGATGATGTGTTCATTTTCCGTTTCGTCATCCACACCCGTCATCACCAGCAGCCCTCGGTAGGAGGCATAGTCATGTATCCTTAGCCCGTGCGATGCCACGGGACGCACCTTCGCGAAACCATCGGCATTTTCGGCGGGCAGTTCATAAAAGGTACCGTGCAAGTTCAGCAGGTCGCGTTCCGTGGCCACCTCACGGCATATCCGAAGCAAACCGTTTTCGATATACTTGGTATAGGATTTATCGCCCAATGGCAGCCGCCAGCGACGCCCACGGTCATCAACCACCAGCGCAGAAGCCTCATCAATGGTCACCACCTCTTCCGGGATCGCAAACTGGTTACGGATAAAGCCGGCAGTGGCCGTATCGTCCACCCGTTTCAGCTCCATCTCACCATTCAACTCGTAATAACCCGTTTCGTTAAAACCGCCTGGCCCGTGCGTTCCCGCGAGCAGTCCCAACGCCCGCCGGTTATCGCCCAATCCATAGAGCAGCCCCCCGGTGGTCTCCCCGCCGCTGGCCACGTCTGCCAGCCCTGCGAAAAGCGCGCCGTCATACTCGGCGAAGCGGCCCCTATCGGTGTAGGTAAACTGCACGGTCAGCTGTGTACCTTCGGTGTTTGCTACCCGTATCCACTCCCCTTTATCTTCAGCTGCGAACGCCAGGTGCATGGTTTCGCCCGGATCCAGTGTCAAGCGCTGCCTTGTCTGCCATTGCCCATCGCCGGCTTGGTCGACCTCAAACTCCAACGTCGTCTGCCGGTTTCCCTCGTTGGTGGCCCATACCGCACGTTCATCCCATCCGGCGAAGAGGAAGGGTTCAGACACTGCACCGGCGGCCACATCCTCCTGCAACCATACTGCGCCGCTGGCCGTGTTTGGCCCCAGCTGGTCCGGTTTGTCCAGTGCGGTGAACCAGAGGTTCGAGTTGGACTGCCCCGGGCCCTCGATGCCGCCCTTGATTTTCCGCTTGTTCAGAAACTCTTTTTCCGCAGAATCGTCCGTGCCGAACACCAGCCCGTCCTGCCAGCGGGTGAAGTCGCCCACCACCTTCAGGTAGGCCGACCGGGGGCGTATCCCTGCGGCTTGCTTGGCGGCAAACGTACCCGGAAACCGCCAGAACATCCCATGCATGGTCATCAGGTAATCCGGTTCACCTTCCGTGCCTACATCGCGGATGCGCGGCCATTCGGTATTCCAGCCATGGGCCCCGTCATACGAATGGCTAGCTTTTGGCAGGCGGTAGAATGCCCAGCCCGCCTCGGGCGAGCGCACGCCGAGGATCACCGATTTATGGTCCCAACCCGTGGCCCAGATCGGATCGGTATCGGGGTCGGCATTGCCCGTGATTCCACCCGGGCCGGTCACTTCCACAAACTGGTTGCGGCGCACGGTCGTCCACTCGTTGCCATCCCACTCGGCCAACACCCCAGCCTCCACGTCAAAACGCTCCAGCGCCTCCTTGGTCGCTTCCCCATTGTTGGAATAGACCAACACGCCTTGACCGGAATACAGGCCCTTGCCGTGCGCTCCCGGCAGCAGGTGTGCCTCCTGCCCCATCTCCCCTGCTTTGCGCATTGCATTGCCATCGAGGAACAGCGTATCTACCGCCAGAGTATGCACATCAACCGAATAAAACCCCTCTTCCATGGTACCATAATAGATTTTGTTCGCTGGGTCGATGAGGTGACGGGCGTTACCCGTATGGCGCCCCGGCATCCGTTCATACGGTATCGTACGGACATTACCCATCGAGTCTATCGCGTAGGGGCCGATAAAAAGCTGGTTGCTTTCTCGGTGTACCATGCGGTTTGCCGGTGTGCCGCCAATGCTTTCCTCGCGCACAATCTGCTGTAGGTCGGGCGTGATTTCATACAACTTGTCGGATGAGCCGCGCGGCAAGTGCGGCCCATAGGTAACCACCCATAAGCGGTCTGCCCAAGGCACCACGGCACCAGTACCGCACTCGCCTTCCTCGTTATAATAGGCCAAGTGGGGATAGATGCCGCTGAAGGAAGGTCGGTCTGAAACCACGGTATTCTGCACCGACTGACATCCGGCTAAGAGCAGTGCAAGGAACCATTTCGGGGTTGATCTATTTCGTGTCATGTCTTTTCTTTACGGTTAATAATTCGGGTTTTGGTCCAATTGTGGGTTGAGCCGCCGCTCACTGGCCGGAATGGGCCATAGGTACTGACGGCTGCGGTCAAAATTCCGTTCCGCCAGGATTTTCGCGTGACCCATCAGGGCCGAGTAATCCAGCATCCCATCTGCGTCAATGGTCGGTGCTCCCGCGAACGGCCAGTTGTCGCGGTCTTGATCTGCCGGGTCGGGCAGCCCCAACACCGGTTGGGTGAGCGCACGTTCCGCCAGCCGCCAACGGATGAGGTCCATGTAGCGCAGGCCTTCCTGTGCGAACTCCACCCGCCGTTCACGTTTGATCAGCGTTCGGAGCGCGGCGATGTCCGTGGTGGCCACAGCCGGGTAGTCGCCTGTGCTACCCACCTCCACACCGTATGCCCGTGCACGTACGCTGTTGATGGCGTCGAGCACCGACTGGTCCACCTCGCCCAGTTCCACCTTGGCCTCGGCGTAGGTGAGCAGTACCTCGGCATAGCGGAAGATGATGGCATCGTTATCCTCCGTGAAGCGGGTCACCCAGCTTTCGTCTACCCGCTTTTTCCACAACAAACCCGTATAACTCGCAAAAACGTTGACGGCGCGATTGTCGAGGTTGCTGATCCGCTGGTTATCCCGCACGCTCCATACCGTCAGCGAATCCGGGTGGGGTTGGTAGGTCACGCCAAGCCAAACCTCCCCGAAAGGCACGATCGTCATCGACAGCCGGGGGTCGCGGTTGGCGAAGGGATCGTGCGGGTTATACAGCGGCGACTGGTCGATGGGCAGCCCATCGGTGCATTCATAGCTATCCATCAGCTCCCAGGTAGGCAGTTGCGCGCCATACCCCCCCGTACTGCGCGAGATAAAGTCGCGGGCATACAATGCAGTGGAGCTGAGACCATGTTCCTGCGAGCGAGGTACCGAGAAAACCACTTCGTTACTGATGGCTCCCGGAGGTAAGAATAGCTGCCGGTAATCACCATAGAGCCCGTGAATCCCCTCGTTGGCCAGTTGCATCACGGCCGCAGCCGCATCGCGTGCTTCGGCCCAATGCCCTGTGTACAGTGCCGCACGCGCTTTGATGGCCCACGCCAAGCCTTTGGTAAAGCGTTTCACATCACCGCCATACGATGCCGGTAAGTGTTCCGCCGCCCAATCCAGCTCCGTAAAAATAAAGTCCACTATGGTTTCCATCGCTGTCCGTTGCACATCGTAGGCATCCTCCAGTTCGGGTGTCTCGGTCATCAGGGGCACATCGCCGAAATGGGTGACGAGACGCATGTATTGGTAGGCCCGGGCGAGGCGGGCTTCCGCCTCGATGCGCAGCATCACCGCTTCGGGTGTCGACTCAGCTGCATCATCCATGTTTTCCAATAAACTGTTGGCCCGGGCGATGGCGCGGTAAGCACGCGACCACAGGCTATCCGCGATTGGATTTTCGGCATCCATGTTGCCGAAGGTAATGGCGTTGCCACCAGATGCCCGGTGCCAGAAATTATCGGTATACTCCTCGTTATCGTTTTCCCAGAAATTCACGTGATACAAGTCGTTTACCGCCAACTCAAGTTCCTTCTGGTTGTTATAGAAATTGCCCGTGGCGCTCTGTGATAATGGGTCGAGATCAAGTTTCACACAGGCCGAGCAAAGTATCAAGGCTAAAATGGCCAAGTTTAATCTATAGCTATTCATCGTTTTGAACATTAAAGTGTTAATCCTAATCCGACCATCACGGTGCGGACAATGGGGTAACTGCCTGATCCGACTTCCGGATCCCATCCCCTGGGGAATCCATGCAGTGTCACCGCATCATTGGCGGCCACATAGATGCGCAGGCCCTGCATGCGTATTTTCGCCGCGGTCTCGGTGGGTAGGCTATAGCCGAGTGTCACGTTCTTCAATCGGAAGTAAGCTCCGTTTATAAGCCAAAAGTCAGACATCTGGTAGTTGTTCGATGCGGATGTCCGCGATAACCGGGGGTACTTAGCGGCCAGATTCTGCTCGGGCGTGTTGTAGGGGCTCCAGAAATTTCCGTCGATGTTCGTCGGAATGTTGCCGAAGGCCTCCAGGAAAGGTTCCACCTGGACGTTGCTGAGTCGGCTGTTAACTCTGCCCACACCTTGGAAGACCACTCCCAGATCGAACCCTTTATAGTCCAGGCGGATGTTACCGCCGTAGGTATAGCGGGGCATTGCCCCCCTAAGCGGCACCATATCGCCTTCCGGCGTGATCCTTCCATCGCCGTTGATGTCTACATACCGCACATCGCCCACCCGCGTATTGGCGTTCGGCACCGGCGCGCCTTGCAGTTCTGCTTCGGTCTGGAAGAGGCCCTCGCTCACATATCCGAACCAGGAGTTGAACTCATGCCCTTCGATTTGCGCCATGTTGCCGCGCAGTTGTGTACCTTTGAGGTCTACCACCTGTGTTTTCACGTCAGACACGTTAGCGCTTACGGTGTAGTTAAGTTCGCCGATGTTGTCACGCCAGCCCAGTTCGAGGTCCCAACCCCTAGCCCGCACTACGCCGGCGTTCTGGTTGGGTGCCCCATAGCCGATGTACGAAGGGATGTCCAACTGCAGGAGGATGTCGCGTGTTTCCTTTTGGTAGTAATCCACCGTAGCTGTCAAACGGCTGTTCAGAAATGTCACATCCATCCCCAAGTCGAGCGATTCGGTGGTTTCCCAGGTGATGTTTGACATGGCATACACAAGCTGCGCCCCCGTTTGCAGGGGCAGCAAAGCATTGTTCTGGTAGAACAGCACATTGTTGAAGGAGATAGACGCTTGGTAGGGATAGAAATTTACCATCCGTTCGTTGCCGAGTATCCCCCACGAACCGCGGAATTTAAGATGGGGAACAGCATGGGAAATCCCGTTGAAAAAGGGTTCTTCGGAAATTACCCACCCCGCAGAGAACGACGGAAATAGCCCCCAACGGTGGTCACGATGGAAACGTGAGGATCCATCCATGCGAAGATTTCCTTGCAACAAGTACCTGTCCTTATAGTTGTACATCAGCCGGCCGAAAACCGAACGCAATGCCGCTTCACTAGCTGTTCCGCTGTTATCACGTAAATCCAATGCGCCAACGTCCAAATACGGGAAATCCTGCAGCGCAAACCCTTGGCGGGAAGCCATCAACTCCTCAGATTTAATGTAATTCTCCTCATAGCCCAACAGCGCTTCCACGCGGTGATCCATGGCGATTTCCGTGGCGTAGTTCACCAGCATCTGCCCGTTGAAGGTAAATGTTTCAGGTCGTTCTTCACGGAGTATGGTATTGGGCCGGTTGCGGTAGATGACCTGCCCAGGGTTTTCCAATGCTGAATATTCGATCACCCTGGAAAACACTTTAACTTTATTAAAGTCAAACGTCGGCGACACCAGTGCCGTCATGGTCAAACCTTTCAGCGGTTTCGCCTCAAACATAAGCCTGCCGCCAAGCTGGTTATACGTTTCATTTCGGAATCCTCCGTCGCGCACCTCGGCATAGGGATTCCTGCCCTCCTTTCCGGGGGCGTACCGTCCGTCGGAGTACAAATGCGCGAAATGCCCCGGCAAGGCCCTTGCTGCATATATGGGGTTTTCGCCAGCGATAGCCTCAGAAAAGGTACGCTTATAAAATACATCCACATTTGCCTTGATGAAGTCATTCACCTGGATGTCGTTGTTGATCCGTGCGGTATACCGGTCGTACGAGCGGTTTTCATACAAACCATCCACCGCAGCATAGCTCAGCGACGCATTTGTTTTCAGCTTGGCGGTACCTGCGATAAATGACAGGTCGTGCCGGTGCCTCGGGGCATTGTTACGCAAGATAGCAGATTGCCAATCGGTGGCCGGATAAGCGTCCGGATTGGCCCGGTGGTTTTCCCAGTAATTGTTAATCAGGTCGGCCGGATACAGGGGCGCCGTGCCGTCGTTATGGAGGTATTCGTTAAACAACTCCATGTACCGCACGATGTCTGTGTATTCCGGAAGTTGCGTGGGCGATTCCAGTCCGAATTCGTATTGGTAGTTCAGCGCAGACTGGCCCTCTCGAGCCCGTTTGGTGGTAATCAGGATAACCCCTGCCGCTGCCCGCGAACCGTAAATGGAAGCCGACGCACCGTCTTTCAGCACGCTTATGCTGGCGATGTCATTTGGGTTGACGTTGTTGATGTTACTGGTGGGCACGCCATCCACGATGACCAGCGCATCGTTATTGCCGATGGTGGTCACCCCACGCACCCTGACGGTGGATGAGGCCCCCGGTGCACCGTTGTCGCGCGTGACAGTCACACCCGCCACTGCTCCTTGGAGCGCCTGCGATACCTGCACGGCCTGCCGCTCGGCGATGTCCCTGCCCTCCAAGGTAGACACCGCGCCGGTGACGTCGCTTTTGCGCTGCGTTCCGTAACCCACCACCACCACTTCTTCCAAATCGCTCATCGATTCCCGTAGAGTCATGTTGATAACGGACTGCTCGCCGATGGATTGCTCTTGTTGCCCGTACCCCACGATGGAGAACACCAACACCTGTGCGTTTTCCGGCAAGGTGAGTTGATACCGCCCATCCGGGTCTGTAGACGTAGCTAGCGACGATCCTTTTACCGCTACCGTCACGCCCTCCAATGCGGCCCCGCTTTCATCGGTTACGCGTCCGTTGATCATCCGTTGCTGTGGTCGCGGTGTTTCGTGCAGCGCTAGCGAGGCCCGTTTCGTGGGCATAGCCCGTCTTGCCGGGGGTTTGACGATGATAATGTCACCTTTTGACACCCACTCCAACCCCAAGGGCGTCAGCAGGTCATCCATCGCCTGTTTCAGGTTTGCATCCTCGATTTCCGGGTTTACTTTCAGTTCCCCGATGTGCTCCCCACTCAGGAAAAACGTATAACCGCTTTGGTGTTGGATACGTCGCATCGCTTCCGCCAACGTAATATCGGTTGCCTTGAGGTTTATCGACTGTGCGAGGCTTTTCCCTGCGGCTTGCGTGATCATCAACAACGTGATGACTGTCGTTAATTTTATCATCAATAACACACTGAACGTCAAAGACCAGCGCGGGTCTTTGATGGTTACATCAAAAATCATATGTTTGTATTGCTTGCGTTGTTTATACTAATTGGCTAAACTCGTTGCTGCATTTGCAACAGGTCAACGACACGCAACGGTTACCGGGTAGTGTCTCCAGCACTATCCGGCTTTTGTTGGTGGCGGTTCATCTGGTCTAATCGGTTATGTCCTCATCGGTAACCTCCCTTTTTATTGGTTTTATTTTTAGTGTCCGTTTCAGAGACGATAAGCTTGGATCGACCTTCCACTGGCTCGATCCGGAAATTAACCCCCCCTTCTTTAAGGACCATCAATACTTCTGATAAGGGTTTGCTTCGGCTTATCTCGCCATAAAAATGCGTGCGGGGGATCGAGCCTTCATAGCTCACCTCTACATCATACCAGCGGCTTAATGCGTCCATCGCATCGGCCAGGGGCGTTCTGTCAAAATAGAATACGCCGTTTTTCCAACTCACAAATGGGCGAACGTCTATGTCCGACACGTGCACATTGCCCTCCTGTACGATAGCTTGCTGGCCGGGTGCCAACCGCTTCGTGGCGGCTGTGTTTTCTGCAGCGATTTCCACAGTCCCTTCTACTAATGTGGTCGTGACCTGTCTTTTGCCGGGATAGGCCGAAACATTAAACTCGGTACCCAGCACGTGGATGGTCTGGCCGTTTGTGACGACTTTGAATGGGATCGAAGGAGCCGTTGTTTGGCTCCTGACCGTTTGCCCATGCTGGGGGTTAACCGCAAAATAAGCTTCGCCAGTCAAGTGCACCACGCGTTCACCTTCGTCGAAATGGCTTGGGTAGGATAATGTGCTTGACGAATTCAGCCACACCGTTGTGCTGTCTTGGAGCGTAAGTTGATAGGTCCCGCCATTAGGTGTGGATAAGGATAGTAGCTGTACTTGCCCCCCTGTCTGCGATTGCCCCTCGGCCAAGACCTTACTCCCATCGGTATAGACGAGCTCCTCTCCTATGACAATGCCGTGTTGCGCTTCGTTTAGCGCTACGATGGTTCCATTAGCCAATGTTAACGTAGCCCTGTTGGTTCCCGGTGCAACATCTGCCTGTGTGAACTGTTGACCGTTTTCGGTTGAACCGAGGTGAAGGTAATCACCCATGTAAGCCCACACACCCAATAGCGCTATGAGCACCACCGCCGCCGCGTAGAGCAACCAGTGCCTCTTTGGCGAGGAATGACTACTTGTGGTAAAAAGCTTGTAGGAAAGCCGTGCATCCACTTGTTCTAAAAGGAGGTCTACCTCCTGATCTTTCACGTCATCCGCTTCCTCGCGCATCGCTTGCCTGATGAGCTGTTTAATCAGCTCCGCATGGCCATCAGTACTGAAGTAGTCTTGCAATTGGCGGAATTCGGCCACCGTATAATCGTCTGCCAAGAATTTCCGAAACAGTTCTACGAGTTGGTTAGCACGGTCCATTTACTGTCCTTTTCTTGTATTACGGACAGCAGCAAAAAAGTAATGATGGAAATCTATTTTTTTATTCGAACGGAAACATGCCGGAAATTGCACAGATCAAAATCCCCTCAAACAGATGTCCACCAATCTTGTCCCGCAGGAATTGGTTAACCTTGGTAATATGCGAATTAATGGTTGGTTTAGAGATACCCAACTCCATGCTGATTTCTTGGTAGGATTTGCCTTCCAGCTTAAACAGTTCAAAGACCCGTCTGCGCTGGGGAGGTATTTGCTCCAGTAATGCCTTCAATGCACCGAGCTGTTCACGGTTGATTATTTGCTCTTCCACATGCGTGTAAACATCGTCTGCATGGCTGATCAGGTAGTCGGTCAGTTTTCGATCAAGGTTGGATCGCCGATAAATATCGTAGACCAAGTTGACCGCTATTCGATAAAGATAGGCTCCGAATGTGCGTTCCGGATCGATGAAAGCCCGGCGCTCCCACACTTTTACAAACGACTCCTGCAAAACATCTTCGGCCAGTGACTGCGCTTTCAATAACCGCAATAAGCTTTTGGCCAGTGGACGTTTATACCGATGGTACATCGTCTCAAACGCCCGGGCATCCCCCGTTCTTAATCTTCGCAGTAACGCAATTTCGTCAGTTGAGACCATATCCATATCGATCAGACTAATTGTTGTAGCGCTATAAATACAAGCGGGGGGTTCATAATCCAATAATCGGCTAGACGGACGTATCCTAGAATTACGACGTTACGGACACGCCCATCGATCCAAAGGTATATAAAAGAAGACAATTAGCAAAATAACAAGCCCCACTTGTGCTCCATCAGCAGCGATATATGTACGTTTCCCCTAGGTCCTGATTGCGTGCCGCTAGCCAAATAGGTCGTTCATCGTTACCACGTTTTGCACGAAGCCGATGGAGTGCTGGTTAGCCTGCAGCCCGAACGTACTGATTAATGTGAGAAACACCGTCTTCCGGGTTTGCGTTTCCAAGCGAAAGGCCGTCAGTTTTCTTTCAAGCTCCCCCCGGTACGCTTTGTTGATCACATACGGGTCTTTCGAGAACTTGATTTCGCATACCGATATGATATGGTCACGGCGATCAATCAGCAGATCGATTTGCGCGCCGTGTTCGCGGCTCTGCCACGACGACACCTCGGCGTATACCCCGGAGATGCCCAAGGCTTTTTTAATAGGCTGTACATGAAGTAGGCAGAGGTTTTCAAAGGCGTATCCACTCCATGCGCGCCAAGATGGGCTATCGATTCGGCTTAACGCGCTTTTAACGCGGTTAGTATCATAGCGGCAATCTGTAAGCAATATCCCGCCTTGCTATCACGCTATCGAAGCAATGTCTTTTAAAAAGCGGGTGCATCCACACCCGCTTTGAAAATTACTTTCGTCGGCACCACCGCTGCAATCCCCAACTCACCGCAAAGCTCACCACAGCGCCGATGGCTGCGAGAGCGGCGGTCTTGAGCACATCGTGGGTACCTATAACAGCCAGTGTGCTTAGCAGTGTACCGCTGCCTGTGCCTACGGTCAGCTTGAGGTTACTCGTCTTCATCGTTTTCCCTCCGCTCTTTCCTCGCGGCGCTTTCCACGGCTTCCAGTACGCCGAGCGCCAGTGCGACGTACTTGGCGACGACCACTATTTTGGGTGGTAGCTTTACGGGTGCGGCAATGATGAGTTGGCTGGCGATCGCCAGCGTTTCTTTGATCTTGTCGTATAGTGTCGGCTTCTCCGCTTCGGGAAGCTCGACGGTTTCGTTGTTTTCCTTCATGCTTTTTGTCGTTTTGTGATTAATAAATGAATGCGGATTAGGAGCACTTCGGATGTGCGCCGCAACTGCAACGCTCGCTTCGCTCACGCCGCTAGGTTGCTTGCGCGCATCCGAAGCTGCCTTGGGGTGGAAATAAGGCCCAACGGAACTGCAACGCTCGCGCCGCTCACGCCGCTAGGTTGCTTGCGCGCATCCGAAGCTGCCTTGGGGTGGAAATAAGGTCCCTGCCTCACGATTGATTTTACGACTGCTGCAGACGAGACCTAGGAATTGCAAGCGTAGCGTTAGCAATTCTCAGACGAGGAGCAGCAGGCCAAAATCCTAAACCCTATTCTCTACCACGATCCTATTGTTTCCTTTCTCCATCTCACCCACCAGCAGCGGGTACACGTACTTATATGCCGCCGCCGAGTGTAGCACCTGGTAGTCGCCATCCAGCCGCTGCCAGTACGAGCCGGTGAGCGGGCAGCCCGCCGTCTGCGTATGGTAGTTGCCGATGTGGATGAATACCAGGTCGAAGTTAGGGATACCGGTGATCTCCAGCATGCCCCGGTGCACCTTCGGGTATTTCACCCCGTATTGCGCATTCATGCCCGCCCACGGGTTGAGGCGTAGGCGGTACTCCCCCTCGGGGATGCAGGTAAGCCCCTGGATCTTTTCCTTGCGAATACTGTCTTCCAGCAGGTAACAGCAAAACAGGCCGCCGATATAGAGGTGGCTAAGGGTACTGTTCTTCCCCTGCGCCACGCGGATAATGTTGATTCGTTGTTTTTCATTCATGATTTTCAATCTTATCGGGCACTCGCCTCTTATTGAGCGCTCACCGTTCCCAAAAACACGCTTTTCGACGCCGATCGGCGCGCGCGGTCGGTCAAGAAGGCATAGCCATGCACCTTACCCCGCAGCACCTCTTGTGCCACCTGCAATGTCAGCTGCCCGTGGCCCCGGCACGCCGTGCCGTCGCTTACCACCACGTGTCCGTGCGTCTCGTTATAAATCAGCAGGAACACCGGCTCGTTGTTATCGGCAAACCGACCGCTGCCGGGTATCCAGCGGAGTGTGAACCGCCCGTCCCCGCCGGGCGACAGCTCGGGCTTGTCCAACCGGGGCAGTGCGCCCCAGCTCACTTTTACCCGTGGCGCATCGATGTACAGGTCGGGATACTCGCCCGCCACCGCATCCTGCAGCACCTGCTTGGTCGCCCAGTTGAGCCCCGAGTACACCTGCCTGTTCCACGGCTTGAAGGTCTTTTCCAGCACCGGCGCCAGGGGCGCGAGGAACTGCATCGCCAGCTTCATCCGCAGCCGTTGCGCCAGCTGGGCGGGCGACGGCGGAGCGGCGCCTGGCTTGGGTACCGACCGTGCATAGGATACCCCGTTGCGGGTGTAGTAGATGAGGCCGCCCACCTTGCCGTGCAGCGCACCTCCTTTGAGAATAGCCATAATCCGTACGGTTATTGAGTAAGGCAAGGGGGCCATGCCCCCTGCCGGTGAAACCATGGGCCTACTGGAAGGTGATTTCCCCCAGGTAGACCGTTGCTGAAACCTTCTTGCCGTCGTGGCTGGCGAAGAACATCCACGCGTGGCCCTGCTGCCCGGCAAAAGGTGCCGGCACGTCTACCACGGCCGAGCCGTTCGCCCGCGTGGCAGGTGTCTCCGTGGTAATGAAGAGCTGCCGCTCCGCGTTGTACACCACGATGTAAGCCACATCGTTGCTGGCACCGCCAAACTGATTGGGCGCCGGATCCCACGAGAGGGTGATCGATCCTTCAGCCACCTCCAGTGCGCTGGTGAGCGGGATGTACAAGCCGCCCTCGCTGAGCGTGATGGCCGAGAAATCCAGCTCAAAATCCGGCGCTGCACCGATAACCGCCTGCTCGATGTTGCGCTTCACCGCCATGCTGAACTGTGCCGCCGTAAGCCGCCGCACGTTGCGGAAGCCCACCGCCAGGATGCCCAGCAAGGGCGAGAGGAATTTGGTGACCAGGGCGAAGCGGAGGCGCTGGGCCACCTGTGCCTCGGTGGGTGGTATCTTGGTCTTTTTCGACAGTCCACGCAGGTAGTGGATACCGCGCCAGCTTGCGCCGATGACGCTGCCCACTTTTCCGGAAAAGGTGCCGTTGGCACCGTTTATGAATTTTGCCATTGTTTTACTTATTTAATTTTGATTTCAATGAATACTCCTTGCCCGAGTTTCGATGTACCGGTACGACAACTGGACAGCGGCAAACATAGCATACTGTGCCACAGCGTCATAGCGCTGTCACCCTGTTGTCACCCGTTTCGGGGCGGGTTGTCACCGATGGTTAGTTTTAGATGACACATTTGGCTACATTTGGTGACACGAATGGCCAGGTATCCTACACTTTTTGGCCCACGGTCGAGATGACACGAATGGCCACATTCACGACACGAATGGCCACACTTGTTCCTACACCTTTGGCCAAAATTCATACACTTTTGACCCACGGTTGAGATGACACGAATGGCCACATTCACGACACGAATGGCCACACTTGTTCCTACACGAATGGCCAAATTTGCTACACGAATGGCCACACTTTTTCCTACACTTTTGGCCAAAATTCATACACTTTTGGCCACTCCTCGACGCCCAAAAAAACGGCAATCGGCGGCCCGTACGCCGGCGAGCGCACACCGCACACCTCGCACCAAACCGCGCCGCATCACGGAGGGGTCAGTTGGCTATCAGGCTGCTGTCGCCGTGCTGTAAGCGTGCTGCAAACACCCGGCTGACAGCCAGCCCACAGCAGGTAGATCGCCAAGCCACGCGCAGCAGTCGCGGAGCAGTCGTGCAGCGAATGCACAACCTTATGGCCGTTTGTCCCATTTCCAAAAATAGCAGTCTTTCAGGTCTTCTTCGCGGTAGCGAATCCGGCTATCCGCGTTGTGTACAAACCGAAGTCTGCCGCTGGTCCGATAGCGCGTTACGGTGCGGGGGTGCACCAGCAGAAATGCCGCCGCCTCATTGCGGTTGAATAATTTTTCTTCCGGCACCGGCTCTGCGTGTTCGGCCCGAGAATCTGGGTGCTTTTCGCCGGCCAGTACCATTAGGCAAGAGAGCATTTGCTTTAATGTGTGGTGTTGTTTTTGGAGTTCTGATACGATAGCTAAATCTAAGTTTTCCATGGCTTAAAAGATTAGCCACCACCAAGGAGAAAGCTCGGTAAGGAATAAACGAATGCCTATCCATCCATGCAATTTACAGCCCTTGCAATCGGTTTGGCATCCTTACCCATCGGGGATGGGCGTGATAAAATAAAACGAATATACAGTCTATTGTATAAAAAACAGTTTGGTAGAGTAGCTTTGAGCAGACTGAATGATTTCGATGCCGCTTTGATTCGGGTAGCGGAGTTCGAGCTGTCTGCGGATGTTGTTGATGGCTATACCCAGCCCATGGGGTACCGTTTCCAGTCCGCGCTTCACCTTATTTTGGGCAACGATTTCCGTCCGCTCCCCTCGCCTGCTTATCTGCAATGTTGCAGGGTACTCCGGTTTGGTAAGCACACCGTACTTAGCCATGTTCTCCAGCAAAACGATGAGTAGCATGGGGATGATGGTCATTTCGGCGATGTCATCCGGCAACCGGATATCCAGCGCAAGGTCACGACCAAACCGGAGCGCATACAGCCGCCGCAACTGGCCGAACTGTTTCAGTTCTTCAAGCAGCAGTATCTCGGGCAGCTTGCATTTTTTGATGTAATATTTGGCGAGGCCGGATATCAGCGTTATTGCCTCCCGGGCCTTTGCGGGCTCTTCGCGCGTGAGCGCACGAGCCACACTCAACGAGTTGAACAACAGGTGTGGGGGCAGGTCTTGCTGTGCCCATGACTGTTGGATGCGCCTTAACTGGGTTTCTATCGTCCGTAGTTTGGCCTCTGCCGCCACCCGGAAAAAATACTGGTTTATCCCCCAGCGGTACGTGTGGGTGAGGTAAGCCACCAGCATGACCACAACGATCGCAATACCTACCTCGATGAAGTTTTTGATGCCAGTATCCGAACGGATTTCATCACTGAAACCAAATGATAGCGCACCGGTAAACGAACTGAACACGACTGACGCGAACAGCAGCACGATTAGCAACTGCGCCGTTATGCGCACCAATATTTTTCCACTTGGATCGGGTGCGGCGAGGAGCATGCGGGCAATTCGATATACCCCCAGGTAATACGTGCAGACCGCCAGCACGTAAAGCACCAGCCAGTCGCGCCAACCACTGAAAAGCGGTGCCGCCGTAACCATCACAAACCACCAGAGCACGATGCCGATAATCAGCCACAGCAACACATGGCGCCCAAAATGCGCATACTTATTCCGTCGAGGCTTCATCGCGCCCCCCCTTTTTCCTCTGCTGGTTATCCTTGAGTTCCTTTTTGTACTCACCTGCCCAAACGTTCTTCAAAAACGTCTCAAAGGCCCGCTCGCCCATGGTGGTTACCTTCAATGCGCGGTCTGACCCTTCCACGTAAACCGATTTATCCTCAATAGCCCGGATTTTACTATAAGCGATGATGTGCTTATTGCTTATGCGCATAAACTTACCTGTGAGCACCAGCTTAGCAGCCAGCCCTTTCATCGTTGCAAGCACCACCCGCGTGCCATTCGATGCCGTAACTATTTTCGCGTAATCAGCTAGTGCTTCGATGTACGTGATATCATCCACGGGGATGGGCCGGATACCGCCTTCTTTACTGCCCTTAGCCATGAGGTTCCCGCCGACGATTTCGGTCTGCCTGTTGCGGTGATGGGTAAGGAAGCGCTTCACCAGCGGCATCAGATCTTTGATATCGACCGGTTTAAAAACACACCCCTGCGGGTACGCGCCGAACGCCTTTTCTGACAACTCGGGGTACCCCGTCATCAAAACAATAAAATCGCACACGTCTTTAAACAGGGTGGTTACCTGAAGGCCATCCATGCCTTCCATGTGGATATCGCACAGTATAAAATCGGGCGCGCCCACTTTTTCAACCGCCTGCAATGCGGCTGGCAAGTTGGTAAACCGACCCGTTACGTCAAAAAAGCCCGATGCGGTAAGTTCGTCGGCAACGTCTTCCAATACGAGCTGCTCGTCATCGATAATAAATACACTGATTTTGTGAAATACTGTCATGGTTTGTACACATGGTTTGTAATTATTCGATCCGAAGGACGAATTGGATAATTAGACGAATTGGTTAATTAACTATCGTCCGAAATTAAACATCTATCGAGCGAATTCCAAGATCGGTCGAAAAAAACAGCGTTCAGCTACCATTTTCCACAACTTCGTTACAGTTTTTAACCAAAAAATTCAAAAACATGAAACGATTTACAGGTACATCCACCATCGGCACCGCGCTGTCGTTACTTGTAGCAGGCCAGCTCTTGTTCTTATCGACACACCAAGCCAACGAAGCGGAATTCCAATCATTTGACGGCACATCAGCCCAGCTTGAAGGGCTTGCATGTGTCTCGAAAAAGCTGTTTTTCCCGAAGCCCCCTGAAAAGGAAATACCGGAAGAGCCAAGTTTGATTCAAAAGGGGAAGTAACCGTGGTAGGCAAGTTACAGCAAGCGGCTATGCTCCTGATGGGGTTTTTCCTTGCGCAGGTGGTGCTCTTCAGCACGTATTCGTGCTGGCACAACCAGCAGGAATATGCCCACGATGGGGGCACGGCCCTGCCGCCGCTACTTATGCAACTTGCCGAAAATCCGGTACTGCGCCTCCTGGCCCATACCTGCGGCTACGCCAGCGGGTATGGGTTTTATGCACCCCGCGTGGGCAGCCATTTCCTTACGGAATTTCGGCTGTACACCGCCGGGGGGCCACAAGAGGTGCGGCATTACCCGCCGCTAAAAACATTGGAAGGGCGCATCCGTTACCGCGCCTTTTCCGATGTATTCAGCGGCCTACTCCCCCACCCTCATGAGGTGGCTACCCCAAAACTACAGCGGCAGGTCTCCCAAGCGATAGCCCAGTCGCTCAGCGAACGGTTGGCTGCGCTAGGGACGGCCATCCGGGTAGAGTGCCGCGTGGGCGTGTGGTATCCCGCGCCGCTGCGCCCATCCCGCGGGTACGCCTCGCATTATATTGAGCTTTTTGACACCTGCGCCGCACCATGAAACACTTTCTTTTCGATGCGCCATTACGTCCCGGTGCCATCCGGTTGCTGCATACCGGCACCGGTGTGCTGCTTGCCATCCAGGCCCTATTCCTCTTGCCCGATGTGTCGATGCTGTATGGGCCCGCTGGCATTGTTGACCAAGCACTGGTGCATGGCCGCACGTTCGGCATCACGATAACCGATATCGTACGCGGTACCGCCCACCTCATTGGCGATTATGAACAACATTTCGTGAAGTTAATCGCCGTGCTATACATCGCATTGGCTACGATGCTCGCTTTAGGCCGGCTGCCCTGCGTAGGCATCGGTACGCTGCTGGCCATCCATGCGCTGTGGCACACCAGCGGCTCCGCGTTTAGCTATGGGGTAGATTACCTCAGCGCAACAGCGCTATTTTACTGCTTATGTACGCCACGAGCGCGGCCAATGTGGCATGCCCCGGCCTTGCGTCTGTTGCAGCTTCATCTGTGCATCATCTATTTTTTCAGCGGATTGGCCAAGGCGCTGGGCGCTACGTGGTGGAACGGCGAAGCCCTTTGGAAGGCGGTTAACCAACCCTATCATCTCGATGCCGTACCCGGCTTTATCGCCTGGCTGGGCCAGTTTACATGGCTCTGGGCGGTGGGCGGCTGGGGCGTGATCATGCTGGAGCTGGGCTACGCCTTGTTTATCTGGTTACACCGTTTACGGCCATATTGGCTTTGGAGCATCGTAGGCATGCACATGGGCATTGCGCTTGTCATCGGGCTATTCCAATTTGCCGCCGTGATGATCCTGCTCAACGTGGTTGCGTATCACTACGCGTACCACACCGAAACCGAACAGCCCGTTTATCCATCCAATAAAAAACCCTCGCGGCTGCGGTGGGCGGTTTGGAAGCAACCGCACCACGTTGCTGGCGATACAAGGGAAGGAGGTATCTAACACACAAAAAACCATGAACCGATTTATCGACTATATCCGCCATCGCATTCCGCTCTCCAAGGAGGCCGAAGCATTTCTGCAGCAGCATAGCCGTGTATTGGCTTACGACCGGTTGAGCCACTTTTTGACGCCCGATACGCGGGCGCCCTATTGGTGCGTGGTGCTCGAAGGGATGGCCTATGGTTATACGCTATCCGAAGACGGCCAGCGCCGCATCCGTTGGTTTGCCACGGAGATGCAGGGCTTTGCCGGGGTAAGGCACCTGTACACCCCCAAGCCGGGTTTGCATTACATTCAGTTTGCGGAAGTATCCCGCATTTTGCGCGTTCCTGCCCTGAAGATGCGCGAAGGGAAGGAGCGATTCGCTGAGGTGAGCGAGTTGCTACACCTGATGAACCAACGCTATCAGGAGCGGCAGGATATGCTCGTGGAAGTGCTGCAGCAGCCATCGGCTTATAAACGCTACACCAAGTTCTCGGCATCCTTCCCCGAGTTGGCAAAACGGACGGAACCGGAACAGGAGATGGATTTTATCAATATCACGCGGCCGACTTACTACCGGGTACTAAAGCGATATCTGGATGAGCGGCGGGGGCGATGATTTGAAATCTCTTTTTTTACGTTGTCTCATATGAGATTGTAGGGGCACCGCGAAAGCCCGTTTTTTGCTTGTATGGTAAAAGCAACATACATAAGCAAAAGATACGGCAAGGGGAGCACCGGATTTGACACTGCGGTTCCCCCGCAGGCAAGCTATGGCCGCTCGGGCGGGGTGCCCCGAAGTCTGAACACCCCGCTCTTGCGCAAACCGGCGGTGCTGGCAACAAGGTTTCCGGAGCCATCGCAAGGGACGCCCGGCACGGCGATATGTGCTGTCATATGCCACCCGGGCCCCGCGCTGCCGAGGCAGCAGCGCGGTGACGGCGGGGCGGAGCAGGTCCCAGCGAAAGGCTGGAAGGCCTTGGTTGGCCGGGTGAAAGCAAAAGTAACGGCGAGGCAAGCGCAAATCCACAGGTACTACCTGGCGCATATGCGTAAACATGTGGCGCTGACCACCAAGCTTACTTTTCGTTTCGTTCGCCTGATTGCCATCACCGTCCGTGTTTCGCGATGGATGTGGTTCCGCAGACCCGCCCTGTCCTATGGAGCGATGAACCGGTTCGTGCATGATCGCAGGTTTGCCTTGTTTCGGCGTAGGGCCGTAAGTTATGCTTCCGGTGGTCAACGGGTAATCACTATCTACCGACCCCCACTCCAGCGAGTGGAAGCCGGCGCCCGGTCTACCGATACGAGACTAACCAATCCTTATTTTAAACTTAAAACGGTAAGCATTTCCGTGTAATAAATGCCTTTACGGTTATGAAAGCGATAACCAAAATACTCAAGAAAGTCGTCGGACAAGCCCGAAAAGCGGTATTGCTCGGTGCATTTCTAGGTGGGATAAGCATGATGTCTTATGCCGAGGAAACAGCCATAAGCCCAACTGTCGAGAAGGCAAAAGTGGAAGTAGTAAACATTAGTTTGGAAGCGGTTGTGGCTGCAATCACGAAGGTGGACCCGAATTGGGTAAAGGGTTTGCCGGTGGTGAAGAGGAAGGCAAAGCGGTTGGAAACTTCAAGTTTTGCTCTTATCGATACCGATCCTTTGGAAGCTGACAGTTATGAGCATGCTTCAGCACCGCCAACATGTGACCCAGGTGTTGCAGAAGTCTGCTATATTATCGCTGAAGTGGAGAATCCCGATGATCCCGAAGAGGACTGGCGCCCAGTGATGACTCAAACCCTGAGGAATGAGATCACCGCGATATTCCAGACCGACCCAGAAGATCGGGATGATACCGCAAACGTAAAATTACGGGACAACTAACAGTTGTCGATAAATCAAACATAGATGCAACCAAGAATCCTCCTGCCTGAGGATTCCTGGTTGCTTTTCATTTAATTAGCGCTGGTTTTGCTCCATCCCCGAGGACGCTATGACCTCGTCTGGTATCCTAAACACGTACCTGTTATCATTGGGAGGCAGGGAATATACGTTGCTGCCAATGTTCCGGTAAATGGTCAACTGCAATGAACCCTCGCGGTTTAACCTTCGCAGATCAATCCACCGCGAGCCGCGGAACAGCAGTTCTTTTCTGCGCTCGTCTATAATTTTCCGCAATCCCTCCTCAAAGCCTTCAAAGTTGACCGGATGGAATTTACCGATTTCATAACGGTTGATCAATAAACCATTTAACGCCTGTTGAGCTTTCGGTAAATCCCCTAGTCGTACCAAGCATTCGGCTTTTATAAGCATTACTTCAGCGGTAGTCATTCCATTGAAGATTCCCTGCGAATCGTTTCCTGCGTAATTACCTTTAAAACGGACTGTTCCGTCGTCACGGATATCAAACAACGCGCTTTTCCGCAAATCGTCTTCCTCATAGGAATTAAACAGATTGCTGTCGACGTTACAGGTATTATTCCGCAGTAATGTAGCTCCCCCGTAGTTTGAATAGTAGATGACCTCTTTGTTGAATAATTCAACCGGATTAGCCGTCTCCGTATCCAACTCGTTGTAATCGATGAGCGTGTCGTATATCGTTAAGCTGGCGTTTGCCATGGCCAATGCATTTTCGTATTCACCCATCAGCAGGTATGTACGCGCCAATCCGGCGTAGACAGCTGCTATATTGGGTTGGGTAGTCACTTCGGAAACTGCGTCAGGTAACAGCTCAATGGCATCAGAAAAGTCCTTAATTATCCGGTCATAAGTCTGGCTGAGCGTAGCTCTTTCCGAACGGTCAGAAATTCCGGGCGCTAGACGGAGTGGCAACCCCATATTGTCGGCAGCATCATTTTTTCCGTAAGGCTTACAGAAAATCTGAGCAAGATGGTAAAATGCATTCGCACGGAAGAACAGGGCTTTCCCTCTTAAAATGGCTTTCTCCGCCTCCGGACCTTCGGTTCCATCCAGCGTTGCCAGTGCCTCGTTAGCGTACAGGATAGTCCGGTAATAGCTTGACCATGCCGATCCGCCGGATGAAGCGTTTTTGTCCCATACATAAATCAAGCGGCTGCTCTCCCCCAGCGCGTTGAACGCATCGTCGGTGAGATAGTAATTATCAGCCGACATTTCCGGCATGGCCTCTTCCGATGTATTCAGGAAACCGGCATTGTTCAGCAATGCCTGTACATCGGTTAAAGTAGCCGGTATAACCAGCTTCTTGTCAGGTTTTAAATCCAAATATTCGCTACAAGAAACCATACATAAGGCGATTGGAAAGTATCTTAGTATTGCTTTCGTTTTCATCATCAAATAGTTATAACGTTAGTGATAGTCCGAGGTTATAAAAACGCGGAGACGGGAAGGTACTTACCTGGTCTGGGTCGATTCCCCGTTTGTTTGCCGACCAGATTATCCCTAGGTTGTTGGCATACAGGGAAACCTGGAAATTCCGCAGTGTGGCCCGCCCGAGCCGCACATTGTCAATCGTATAGCCAAGCCTTACATCCTGAAGCCTTATGTGATCGCCGCGCTCAACCATAACCTCTGAGTTGCCATAAAAATTGTCCCGGTAGCGGCTGGCGGGATAGATCATTGAAGGCACGTCGGTAAACTGCTCGTCTCCCGGTTTCATCCATCGCTGCTGTAACTCGGAGTGGCTGTCGTAGTTTGAAAACAGGCTGGTGTAATGCAGACCGTCGCGACGGAAATAATACCCCAGGCGATACGTCAGGTTGACGGATAATGAAATGCTTCCATAGCTGAAATCATTGCGCAGCGAACCAAAATGCAGGGGTATAGCCGAGCCATGGAATACGAGGTCGTCGAACGTAGAATTCCGCTCGATTGCAGTGTAATCTTTCGACACCCCGCCATCCAGCCATCCCTGCGGATCGCCGTTTGCGGGATCCAGACCGGCCCATCGATAACTGAACAGGGAGTAGAACGGATAGCCTTTGAGCGTTCCGATACTTTGGCCCGAACTAATATACGAGCTGGGCATAAATTCGGGCCCCAGGTATTCGATAAGCTCCACTTGATTGTGGCTGTAGATCGCGGTTGTATTCCATTTGAACCTACCAGCCAAATTGACCGATCGCAGGGTAACGTCCGTACCGCGTCCCTTCGTGTTTGCGCTGTTTACGGTTAGTGTACGGAACCCCACGGTCCAGTCTACCGGAGTGGTACCGAACAGGTCCGTCGATTCTTTCCAGTAGGTTTCCACGCTACCCGATAAGCGGCCATCCAGCAATTCGAAGTCCAACCCTGCATTGAGCGTGCCTACCTTTTCCCACCGCAGCGCGGGATCGGGCGGATTCATGATATCGGCGTATGATCGCCCGGTGAGCGTTTCTATCGGCCGATGGGCAATAATAGTGTAGGCGGCCCGGCTAGGGTCGATGTTGCCGCTGTAGCCGTAGGTAACCCTCGCTTTCAGGTAATTGACGACCGGATTATTAAAGAAAGGTTCCCTGCTGACGATCCACGAGCCGCCCACGGACCAGAGCGGCTGCCATTTGCGGTTGGTTTCCACGCCGAGCAGGTTGGACGCATCTTTGCGTGCGCTCAGCGAGAAGATGTACCGGTCATAATAGGTATAGGCGATGTTTCCGAATGCGGACACGTAGCGGTTTGTCAGGTCACTGAACATATCGTTCGAAACAGGCAGCAGCGCGGTCGAACCCAGATTACCGTACAGCGGATAGCGGTTTACCGGATCGATTTTGGCAAAGGTCAGCGTTTCGCGGTCGAACCCGTAGGCCGTGCGGCCATTGCCTATCGATGTATGCTGCCGCACCTCCAGCCCCGCGATGGCAGCGATGTCGCTCCGGCCCCAACGCCTATTGAAATCGGACTGCAACCGCGCATTGTGCGACTCCTGCCGCTGGTTGGTCATGTAATACTCCGCGCCCAGCGGGAAATTGCGGATGATTTCGCTGCCGTTGATCTGCGTGAAGCGGTTGATCTTATTTCGTACGGTGTACATTTCCAATCCGCTGATGGCATGGAGCTCCCCTTTTCCCTGTTGGTACTGGTATTTGAGGTTGACGCGCAGCGCGGGGATGATGGTGTAAGACAAACCCGTCTGCAGCAGGATCTCGTTGTTCAGGATGGTCCGGTCGCCCACATCAGCCAGCGGTCGGTAGTTCCAGTCGAGCAGATGGCCCGCACCGGCGGTATCGGTGAATCCGAGGCGGTAGTCGCGGGCTATACGTGCAGGTGTACCATCTTCGTTCATAAGCGCAGCGTAGGGATAGAGATCGTAGCTGCCCATCCTGGTCTCTCCATAGCCACTCAAATCCCGCGAGGTTACCCGGCGTTTCACATATTGCAATGAAGTCTGGATTTCCAGCTTATCGACAGGCTTGAATACAAGTTCATTGCGCAGTGAGAATCGGTTGTCCCGGTTGCCCGTCATCCCCTGCAACCGGTCGTCATACCCCACCGATGTCCTGAACGTCAACCGATCACTGCCGCCGTGCAGGCTTACCGCATGCTGCTGCTGTACTGCGTTGCGGTATACGTGATTCAGGTAGTCATCCCGCACATCCTGTGCACCCAACGCATCGAGCTGCCTTTGCAGATCATCATCGCTGAGCAGCCCATCCCGGTTGCTGATCAACAGCTCCACCGCAGGTGATAGCGCCGGCCGCCTGATGTTGTTTTCGATGCTGTTGTAATACCCATTTTCAAAAAGGAACCGTTCGACATCGATAAACGCGGGCGAAGGCAATACAGGTTTATAATAGAGATCAGGTTTATCGTGCATCCCCACGTTGCTGTTGAACGACAGCCGCCACGGCTGGTTAAATCGGCCCCGCTTAGTGGTGATGACGATCACCCCGTTTCCCGCCTGTGCCCCCCAGATAGAGGCGGCAGCCGCATCTTTCAGCAGCGTGATGCTTTCCACATCATTCGGATTGATGTTGCTGATGTCGCCATCGTAAGGAAAGTTATCCAAAACGACCAGCGGGTTGGCCTCGGTAAACAGCGAACTTTCGCCCCGGATGCGTAACTGGCCCGCATTAAGCGACCGGGCCGTAATCTGGTTCGGATCATAATTATTCCTGTTCAGTAACACACTGGCCGTAACCCCTTCCAGCCGGCTCAGGATGTCATATCCCGCGCTCCTGTTTATCAATGCATTGTCTACTGGTTCAAATGAGCCGGTAGCCCGTTCCTTCGGGAGGCTCTGGTAGCCGGTATAAACCGGTACCTCTTCCAGCATGTTGCGGGTGGAGGAAAGCCCCACAACGAACTCCGCAGGCGTTTCACGATTGATGGTTACGAGCCTGGTAGCGTAGCCCACATGGGATACCCTCAGCCTGTGGGTGTTTCCCGCTATCCGAAACAGAAGGTTTCCTTCATGGACAGCAAGTTCCCGCTGTGCGTCCACATCCACCACCGTGGCCCGGAGCGGTTGGCCGGTTATGGTATCCACCACCATGATGCTTACTTCTTTTTGCTGCTGCAAGGATCTACTCTCTTTCACCTCCTTTCGTCCGATGGTTTGTGGATTAGGGGCTATCCGCTGCGCGATGTAATCCGTGGTTAGTTCGCTATTCGATGGAAAATCGGAAACAATGCCGTCATTGCTGATTACCACGATGTGGGGCACCGTCTGATGGGGGAATATGTTGCCCAAGTCGGTATCATTTATCACCGATTCGCGGATGCTGGCTTTGAGATGTGGCCTCCTCTCCAGCATACGGTGCAACCGTACGGTGTCCTCGGTGGTTACCGGCAGGATACGGATTTCATCGTGGAAACGCTGCTGTAACGCATTGTTCTTTGGGAACGCCTGGATGCAGGAGCCGCAGAATGTATTCCAGAAATCTAGTATGATCCATTTTCCTCTAAAGTCATCCAGGGTAATGGTCTCTGTGGAACCGGTTGTTGAAGACCACACGGTAAGCGGCATATGCCAAACCCCGTGGGGGATGGTATCGCCGATTTGCAAAGGCTTGATACTGTCCAATGAAATGCCCAGCGGCACAGGCCCCGAAGGCTCGGGGCGCTGGGCATGGGCGTACAAACACATGATCGTTGCTACAGCCAGTAGGCTGAAATGTCGTATATAAGTGTGTTTAAGTTTATGTGTGGAAAAGGCATACCCCTCCCCTATGCGTAAATTTAATTTCATTCAGCATTGATAATTAATGG
The DNA here is from genome assembly GCF_042646065.1 of Parapedobacter deserti. NCBI lineage: Bacteria > Pseudomonadati > Bacteroidota > Sphingobacteriia > Sphingobacteriales > Sphingobacteriaceae > Parapedobacter > Parapedobacter deserti. The sequence goes on along the minus strand of NZ_JBHRTA010000036.1, from coordinate 13,081 downwards.
TTTAAGAAAAATTCATTCTCAAAACCGACTTCCAACGCCGAAGAAATTCCTCGATTTACTTGCAGGTATAAGAAAAAGCGACTACTTTTATCGTTGACATTATTTACCGAAAATAGACACCTTCTCCAACCTGAGCAAAAAATGGCTTTTCATTCAGCATTGGGGTCGGTAGCAACCGGGAAGTTAGGCTTTTTTTTTTGGCCTCGTTTCAGGGACTTGGGTTTTACGCCTATCCCCTACTCGTTCCCCTTAGTTGCAGTATTTTCGTGTTAAACTGGATGTCGCTTTACGTTCTTTATAAGGATGCGATGTGCGAACCGTAGTCGCGCCTCGTAGAGGCAAGATTCGGCACTATGGCTTTGGTTTAAAATCGTTCTTTTCATAATCCATTTGGTTTTATGCAGAACGATGTCAGTCTCTATGTGAAATAGTTACCACTTGAAATAAGCAAGGGGCAGCTGCACACTTTAGGCCCGAGGGTGACCAACCCAGTAGTCCCTAGGTCTCGCGAGACCCATGAGAGCACATTTTCCACCTAAAGTTGACGTGCAGCCACCCACATGCTATATGACAAAAGTAGGAAACTTTTTCAAAGCATGGGGCGATCACACGGTTCCCTCGGCGGAAATTGGTCGTTTACGGACCGAGAAAACATCGTCTATCAGGGCAAAATTGCCGTGATTATCAATCGCTGACACAAATATAAAAACAATGTTTTAAACCACCAAGTATTCGGTGGGAAAATTTCAGGACATGACGGAGATTTATCAGACAAAAGCTATCTTTCGAATAGAATATGAGTTGATATTAAATGTAAAGTCTTTTCGCGACGATAGAGGTTGGTCACAAGAAGTTCTGAGCGGAAAAATGGGCTTTACGGAGACATTTGTTGGTAAATGCGAATCTTTAGATCAGCCAGAAAAATATAATTTACGCCATATCGGACTATTAAAAAAAGTTTTTGGCTTCAAAAGTTTGGATGACTTGTTTCCTAATGGAATGCCTAAAGATGAACAGATCGTAATTCTGTATAAAAAAGTGCCTAAGAAGAAAGCTGACGGCAGTGACTCAAAGATAATGGAAAATGTAGTGGTGGAAATTGTTGTCGTGGATGGGGAGACGAAAGCGGAAGTTAATAAGCAGATTAAAAGTAAATCCCGCCGCTTATGAGCCATATGAATTTCTTCTGATAAAAAACTGTCAGGAAAGAGCCAGGTGAGATGATGACAATATTGAGTCATATCTTGTGAAGAAAACAAAAGATGGTCTATTGGGATCGGTTCAGAAAGTAAAAGAAAATATGCGAACGCGCAATCAACGTCATGAGTATTAGAACACGTGTTTGGTACGATATGCTACATGCTAAGGCCGGAGACGAATATCTTACCTTGTATTTGGCTAGGGAAAAAAAATGGCGTGTATGGTACAAGGTGGGGTTAATTGTAGTAACAACCGCTGGTTTATATTTTTCACAAACAAATCCGTTAGTCCCGGTATTGTCACTGACGGTGGTCTGGATTTCGCAATTAGTCAGTCAGGTGCAAAATTTCATTGTTATGAGTGATGACAATTTTGGAAAACTGGGTGGTTTGAGAATGATGTATTATGAGCGCTGGGCAAAGCTGGAAGACTTATGGTTTGAAATGTTTGACGAGCGAATCAATGATGACGAAGCTCAAATACGGTATTATGAAACGCGAAAAGAAGCGCGTGATATCGAAAAACTAGATAACTCGTTACTGCTTAAAAAGCGAAGAAAATTGGACAATAAAGCGCAACTAAATACACAGGCTTATATAGATCAATATCATGGCTACACAGAATAACCCTAAGAGGACTGAAGAGATAAAACGAGACAGGGCTGCGAAGCGTAGCGGTGACTTGCATCGCAAAGATGTTGTTTCCGGAGCCATCCGCGACGGTCAGGTACCACGGTTTAGAAATCCGCCACCCCCACCCCCCAAAAATAGAAAGTAATAACTAAAAAATTGTAGAACATGTCAAAGCAACCAATTCAGAAACCAAGTAGAGACCATTTCGAGAAAGGTCAGGTTGGTGGAATGCGAAATCCGCCACCACCGCCTAGACGAACAACTACGCAATCCCCCCCTCCTTCAAAAAAAGGCAAATAGTTTTTCTTAGGTAACGGGGTTTGAATTTTGGGATCGTTTAGATAATGCGATTTCGACATTTGCGATTAGCAAGGTTAATAGTAAACGTGGAATTCGGTTTAGGAGCTATAGCGGCCAAAATTCTTCAAACGCTCATTAATACCTTTAGGAACAGCCTTCTTCTTATTTTTATATTAAATGAATTGGCATTTTAAGGGATATTGAAAAAACTTCGGTATGGCGCGTCGAGATTTAGGTCATGAGAACGGAAGGAGGTTATACCAAAAAAACACTTTCATAAAATCAAGTAAGATGACAAATAATGTAGAAAATGTGGGAACGTATGACGATATGAAAGCTCAGATAGCGAGTGGACAGTTTGAAATACTATTACTCCCAAAATCCTCTAATATTGGTATAATTAACGCTCAAAAGGCCCTTGAAAATCTTTCCATCATAGTAGCAAGGGCGAAGCATGCTTTGCAGGCTGGACATTATATTGAGTTTATATCTTTAAAAATTCAGTATATAGAATTTTACTTAAAAATATTCTGGGTAACAAAGAATCCGGCGGGTGCGATCCTTGATCAAGATAGCAGAAAACTCTTTGGCGCGATAATAAATGAATGCGAAAGTTTCGGGTTTGATAAGAAAATAATCGCTGACATAAAAGACTTCAACGAAACCAGGATTAAAGCTATACATAAATACCTAATGGGTGGAACAGACGAGCAGGAGTTGCAAGTAGTTTCTCTAAAGCACTCTAAGCTTGGTAATGCGGTTTACGAACATGTAATAAATGAATGTGGCGTGGTTTTAAATAACGCTACAGATATACCGGAAGACGTCGGCACAATCTTTATAGCGATACCAAAGTTATTAAAATCACCAATTTCCGATTAAAATCGATTAAAAAAATGCATGAACTTGCCTTTTCTCGCTTGGAAATATATAACCTCTACATTCTCGTTCATAGCACTATTCCCGCCCAATTAGCGAAATACGATTGGTTTGTGCGTTTACGGTAAACCGTAATGTGACATTGCTTAAAATTGCAACTTTTGGATTTGGGTTTTGCTTCGTGCAACACGATTATTTAAAAACTCGCTAATTAGCCATTGGCGTGCAGAATAAGGCAAATATCCTCACATCTACTGTGTACATGAACACACATGAGTTTAATTTTTGATTTAGGGAAATGGCTGGTGCGTAGCCATTTCCCTTATTGAAGTTTGGATTTTAATACTTTAGTTTTTACTTTTAACGGAGCCAATTGTGAGCTGGGCCTGAAGTAAATAGATTTGGTTTTGAAACGGGTGACGATGAAATCTCGACTTGGACACTGCTGCTCAAACGTATAAATGAGCGGATTAAGTCCATCGGAATAAGGACAAAGTGGGGGTACTGGGAAGAAGAAAAGGCAGAAGAAGTTGTATAGGATGAAGTAAAGCCATTTTATATCCAAATGATTGTTAACCGAACTTGATATCTCAATTGCTAAATAATAGCCAATTAAACCGAAATGATTATGAGCAAACCTAAAATAGAGAAACTAAGAACTTGGCCTAGAAACCTAAGTACTGCGACTGGTGGGGGCTTGTCAACGGCTGTAGGAGGGGGCATGTCAACCGCACTATATGGCGGAGCTTCTACCGCCCTGTATGGCGGCATGTCAACAGCCTTGTATGGTGGCATGTCAACAGCTTTATACGGTGGGTTGTCAACGGCAATGTACGGAGGATTATCTACTTCAATGTATGGGGGATTATCTACTTCAATGTATGGAGGGCTTTCTAGCGCAATGTATGGAGGACTATCAACCGCAATTGGGGGAGGAATGTCTACTTCATCGACCAATGTCTATAAAAGTAATATCCCACCGTGGCCTGTATTTTTAAATGAATTAGAAAAACGAGGTTACAAATCGCAGGCAACCTTAATTAGGAAATGTCTCCCCTCTTTTCTTTATCCTGAAAACTATTTTTAAACACTGGAAAACGCCACCAAAAAACATTATTACTCAAGATGTTTGCCAAACTAATACTATAAGATATCAATAGACTTATGGAAATAAATAAATACAAGGATTTTTTAAGCTACAGAACAGATGATGAGAAGTCAGAATTACAAACATTGGTTCTCAACTCCCTGGAAAAAAATGATGGAAGGGTCTTAGCTGTAACCAAATTTATTGTAATCACCCTATTTATCTATTTCTTGTTCAAATTTAATTTGGTCGATGAATTACAACTGTTCGGTCTTTCCATAAGAAGCTCGGAGCTGCTTTTTTCGGTAATGCCCTCAATTTTATCTATATCATATTTCCTATATATAAATATTCAATTCAGAAAACAAGAGCTAAAGCATTTGCTGGACACGCAACTCAAAAATAAATACAAAATATCAACTAAAAAACCACTTGATTTACATTGGATTACAAGACTTCTCACTCCTTTAGAATTTAATCAAACCATCTATTCATTTAAGGGGAAATTTTCATTCATAAACATACCGATGCACTTGGTTTTTCTCGGCATTTATCTGATTCCATTTTGGATATTATGGGACGGTATATCCTTATTACTTAAATTCGATTCGAAAACGCTATACGATTATTTCCTAATTGCAACACCAACAGTAGTGTCTTCCTATACCCTTCTTTTCTTTGTATATATAATATGGATAGGAATTAAAGACCAAGTAGATGGTATGGACAACATCAATACACCATGAAAGTTCAAAAAATCTCAACACAGGCTCTCATCGCTCTAAAAGACGCCTTAGCAAACGTCTATTGGCGAAAAAAAGAATTGAGACAGTTTATCGAGTTAACAATGGAGAACTCTTACATTGTTTCGACCATAGATTGGCAAGAAAATCCAAAATACGAAAGCGTATCGCAATTAATTGATAGAATGGTTGCACGCCAGGCCATGTATCAAAATGACCTTTTAAGGCTACTTCAGGAAACTTCAAACATTAATGACTTCAGTCACTTGAAATATTGGGATGATAAAGGCGACTTAACGAAACGAGCGAAAGAATCTGTTGCAAAGTTAAGAGCACAAACAAAGGGCTACTTTGACACATTAAAAGAACTCAATGAAGCAGCAGAAAAACGGCTGGAAAATATAGAAAAAGTTAAACATACTATTTCATTCGCGGAGAAACTCAATGAACTCAAAAATCAGTTCTTAGAGCTTGCTACTAGCTTAAACCACCAACAAAGAGGTTTTAAATTGGAAAAATTATTAAATGATTTGTTTCATCTTTTTGATCTACAACCAAAAGCTCCTTTCAAACTTACGGGCGAACAAATTGATGGTTCATTTACCTTTGATAATCATGACTACTTATTGGAGGCAAAATGGCAAACATCCCAAGTAAATGCAGGCGACCTATATAAATTTGGTGGTAAAATCTCTGGGAAACTGAAAAACACTTTAGGCCTTTTCGTTTCACTTGATGGCTATTCAAGCGAATGTACTGAAACGGGAAGCCCGGTAGTCAAATCAATGATATTAATGGATGGGCAAGACCTAATGATGGTTTTGGACGGGCGTATAAGACTAAATGAAATGATATTTATCAAACGGAGACATGCATCAGATACAGGCGAAATATATTTTCGGATTTCCGGATTATAAATAAGAATGAAAAAGTACTTAACCGCTTACCCAGCCATCTTCAGGTTGTAAATATGACCTAAAGCAAAACAGAACGATGACAATACAATCATGGCATTTTATACCACTTAAATACGGATACCGAGAAGACATTGAGACTAGGCTCATAAATAATACACCTAACTATGAAAATTCAAACGCCATACAAAAGAATAATAAGACCATTCTCATTGCCGAGCAATTATGTTCATGGCCCGCTAGAAAACATCTATTTTGCAGATGACAAATACGCTGCAGACAGATTTGAAGTTATCAGGGCTTACTATATACTTGAAAAAGACTTATTAGACTGTTTGACTTTATTGAACCGACTGACGCTAATCTTAGTACTTATTCTCATAAAACATATGAGCTCCTATTGAGGGCGTCAACGGAATTTGAGCTCAACGCTAGAAAAATATTGACTGCAAATGGATACGCAAGAAGTGGCAATTGGAATGTATCTGATTACTACAAAATAAACGCAGCGATGCGTTTGAGTGAGTACCGTTTATTTATCAACGTATGGGGGAGTGGAAAAAAAGAAATTATTCCCTTCTCAGAGTGGGCGTCAACACCTACCCTATCTTGGTACCAAGATTACAATTCGGTCAAGCATAATAGACATGACGAATTTCCAAAAGCTTCCTTAAAAAATGTATTGTTTGCTGTAGGAGCTGTTTTTTCGATTGTATTTGCACAATTTCATATGCTTATATTTAACCAATACCAAAACACCTGGGCTTGGAGATCTGACGATAATTATGAGCTTTCAGGCACTGATACCCTGTTTAGTGTAATCCTTCCGCAAACATGGCACGAAAATGAGATGTACGATTTTCTCTGGAAGGACGTGAAAAAAAGCGTCGATCCATTCCAAAAATTTGTGTTCCAATAAGACTTGCACATATGACCCCAAAAAAAGCCGTTAGGTTGAAAATAACTAAAGGCTCCTTCTCTACAATTTCTGGTGAAAGTTTGGAAATGAAACCTTGACACCCTACTTTTATATTTGACCAGCAACTTAGCCTACTGCAAGGAATTTTGATTTGGGTAATACGGTCGTTGACTGTATATATAAATGCATAACGAAAAAGGCTTACAATTGAAGTACCAAATGTACTACTCACACGAATGAACAAATTAATAATCATAGGAAACGGTTTCGATCTACACCACAATTTGCCAACGAGCTACGGTTCATTTATAAAATGGTTGATTAAGCAAAACTTAGAAAAGGTATTAGCTAATAAACCATGTGACAAGGAGCTGTTCACAATTAGGATAGATAATCTTCATAGTACGAGTACATCACCAATTCATGTACAATCAATTGAAGAGCTAATTGAATGCTTACTTAAAAACACAGCCAAAGAAGAAGAAAACATTTTTAATAGTAATTCCCAATTATTCAGGTGTGAATTATGCCTCCAAGGACAATTTGCGACCGAAATCATAGAAAATATGAGAACACGTAACTGGGTGGATATCGAGTTAGCGTATTTTAAGCAATTGTCCATAATCCTCAGAATCTATAATCAAGAGAATCATATCAAGAACGAAGCAATAGACAATTTAGATACGTTAAATCAAAATTTAGGATACTTGATTGAGAAACTAAAGGAATACCTTCGTGAAGTGGCAGGCAGCAAAAGAGCGAATGAACACTTTGGTGATCTAGCTGACGAATCTATTCCTGCCGCATTGATACAGGGAAAACACCATTTAAGGCATTTGGAAGACGCTGACTATGATGATCCTGAAAGCAAACGTTACATAAGACCGGGGGAAGTGCTTTTCTTGAATTTCAACTACACGACTCTTCCGAATCGACTATTTGACAGACATGGTATATTCAACTACATGAATATCCATGGAACCATCCATGATAAAAATAGCCCCCCCATATTTGGATATGGGGACGAAGTTGGAGAAGAATATGCTGAAATGGAAAAAACGAATGATAATAGATTCCTATCCTTTGCTAAATCATTTGCGTATTCCCAGAATCGCAATTATTCTGACTTAACACGCTTTATTGAATCTGATTCCTTTTATGTCTATATATGGGGTCATTCTTGCGGCCTTTCAGACAGAACCTTGTTAAACATGATCTTTGAACACGATAATTGTGCTGCGATTCAGCCATTTTATTGGAAGCGACCGGACGGCACGGATAATTTTACGGAAATGATTCAGAACTTATCAAGGCACTTCAAAAACAAACAAAAATTCAGAAACCGACTGGTGAATAAAAAGGAATGTAGGCCACTTTAATTAGCCACAGCCAAATCAAGTAAGAGAAAATGGGAGAACAGTCGATAAAAATTTTAATAGCTACTGTATGCTCCTCGCATAGCTAATTATTTCGGACACTTGAAACAATAAAAATATAAAGAAATAGCACAAGTACTGCCTCTAACAAAGTTAATGAGTATGTTATTCAACCCATAATATCTGTAAACAGCGCTGTGTTGGAAATTAACATCGGAGTTTATATCTTTACCGCATCCGACCGAGACCTTAAGCGGATACGCTGCCTAAATCGGTCTCCTAATAACTCTAATAATGAAAGCAACTACAAATAAAATCGAAACACAAAAAGTAAGTATCCAACAGCTTTTCAAAAATTATTGGTTTAAAGTGCCTGAGTATCAACGTTCATATGTATGGCAGCAAGATAACGTTTTAGAACTTATCGAAGACATATTCTATGCTGCCGAACATAATCCATACTCTGAGTACTTCCTCGGGTCCTTAGTGCTGCAAAGAAGGGAAGTTAATGATTTGAATAGCGAAGGGATATCTTACTATGAATATGATTTACTTGATGGGCAGCAAAGATTGACCACAATTCTGTTAATACTGGCAGTAGTTCGGGACTTGACGGGTAGTAATGGGTTGGCAAAGGTCTGCACAGCGTATATTTACCAACAAGAAGACGAGTTCCAACAAATACCAGAGCGCTTGAGAATGGTATACAAGATCAGGGATAATGTGGAATCTTTTATCCAAAAGCACATCAAATCATCCGGAGGCACATCACTCACCGCTGATCTTGAAATCGCCCAAGACACGAAAAACATTTCCATCTCGAATATGGCCAAAGCCATTTTATGTATTCAAGATTATTTCCGGAAAGTGCAGCAAACTGAGCTTGAGAAATTTGCCAAGCATCTCTTTAATAATGTAATCGTTATATACGTTGCATCGGAAGAGCTTGAAGATGCTTTTCGTTTGTTTACAATATTGAACAATCGGGGAGTGCCCCTTACGAATGCCGATATTCTGAAATCGCTGAACTTGGGCGAGGTGGCAGAATCTTTGTCGACCAAGATTGCTCAGGATTGGGAAGAGCTGGAGAGTTCGATGGGGAGCGAAGATTTCAACCGTTTACTTTCCTTTATCAGAACCATCTATGTTAAAGACAAGGCGCGCGAAAACATTGTTAAGGAATTCAATGAAAGAATATACAATACCAGACCGCCACTACTGAAAAAAGGCAAAGAGACGTTTGACGCGATCTTCGGTTATGCGGACGTATATAAAAAACTAATTTTATTAGAGGATTTACCTGCGGATTCTTGTCAATTCAAGAACCTAATTACCGTGATGAGGCATGGATTCCCGTCCAACGACTGGATTCCTCCACTCCTATGCTATTATAAAAAGTTCCAACATAACGGTTTGCTGGATTTCACCAAAAAGCTTGGCAATAAATTCAGTGCGGACTGGATGTCTCAATTGAGCCCGTCGTCTCGGATAAACAACATGGCAAATGTACTGAGAGCGATTGAAAAAGCAGACAGTTATAAAGCACTTTTACTCAATGATGTGGTTTTCAACTATTCCATTGAAGATATAAAGAATAGTGTGTCCGGCCACATCTATAGAAAGCGATTCGGAAAATATATCCTTTTGTTATTAGAATACCTTATGCATGATCATTCATCGACATTTCCGGAGTTTTCTAGACTGTCTGTTGAACACATACTACCGCAAAGCCCTTCAAATGAGAGCAAATGGAAACAAATATTCACAGACGACGAAATGGTGGATAACGTTCATAAGCTTGGTAATTTGGTGTTAATATCAAGAAGCAAAAATTCCTCGCTAGGCCGAAAGGACTTTCTCGACAAGAAGAGGGTTTATTTCAACGGTTCCATAAGTGCATTTCCCAACTCGCTTCAAGTGATGCAGTACAACGAATGGGATTTACCGGTACTTCAAAAAAGGCAAGCAGACTTGCTGGAAAAAATAATCAGGCATTTCAGATAACCAATTAAAAAACAGAACATGGCTAATTTGGTGAGTGTGCCCAACATAAAAATACGTCACCAAATTTTTATGGAAGGAGATTTATCAAGCCTTCCTTAAATCGGAAACTATGAAATGGAAAGACAGGTTACTTTCGTCAAGCATTCCGTATACGAAATCGCAAAAATACTAAGCAAACACAATTTACCTGTTAGCTTCGATTATTCCTATAAAAGGTTTGACTCCGACCTCGAAAAGGAATTTTCCATTGATATAAGATCGATCGGCTCGTGCCATATACTGATGACGGCTGCCATTTTAGTGCGATGTAATACATTATAATAGTGCGATGCAATACAGAATATTATAATATGAAAGTAGAACTGAATGACCTTAAAGCAAGATTTAATATAGAAATCGATTTTTTTAAAGAATATCTAACATTTAACGAAAAATCTCTGAAAGAGCGAAATGAAAGGTTAATAACCAATATTGAAGAGGATCAATTTTACAACCCTTCAATTCCAATGGATTTGGTTTACAAAGATGAAATCGAGAGAATCCCGTCGCTTTTCTTTTCGTCAAGCATTCTCATGTTGTTTTCCATACTTGAATCGACGTTAAATGGCATTTGCAGAGAGATTATCAGCCAATGCGGCCTACCTATGCACATGGAGGATTATACGGGCAACAACTATATCGGTAAGACCAAAAAATTTTTAGAGACTTTTGGTCACCTTTGTTTTGACAAACTCGACACTCAATGGGTAGAAATATCTAGATACCAAAAATTAAGGAATAATATCATACATGAAAACTCCACTCTAAGCAGTGACAGTAAAAACCGAGAAAGATTCACAGAATTATTAAGGTCCCTGGGAATAAAAATAAATGACCCGAGTGAAGATAGGTATTATATACTGGAGAATACGCCAGTAATACGCCTGAAGGAAAGCATAGTCCTTTATGTGAACGGAATAATAGAACAAGCTGAAGAAATTGACTATACGAGGTTTGAAACGCCTAGACCCGCGAATATATTGCCAAGCCCAATTTAACCACCGAAAACAGAAATCCCCATTCGGGCGAGTCTTAACCGAGATCGAAAAGTAACGATGCAAGAATTTAAGAACAATGAATGATGACCATATAGAAAACTAAAAAAGATTAAACTAAAAAAAGAAAGCAACCGATCATCCTCAGCCAGCATACTGCAGACGCAAGGCAATCTAGAACACTATTGAATATTCCGGGGAAAGTACACCACCCGTTCCGGATGAAAGTACACCAGTGAAGAGGCCAATAATCCGCGCAGCTGCGCCACTGGGTTTTCAAAGTTAAAGATTTTTTTTCTTCCTCATAGACTTTCCCTGCAGGGGCAGCCTATGTGCCGATGCTGTCAATCTGTCCATTATCGCGTCAGCCAGTGTAGGCTCATCTATGAAGTTGTACCACGCCTCCACGGGTAACTGGGAAGTGACAACAACAGAACTGTTGCCATACCGGTCTTCCAGTATATCCAATAGTGCCAGCCTGGCGTCCGTATCGATGGCTTTCAGCCCGAAGTCATCGATTATAAGCAATTTATGGTTGGATATGGCTTTGATCCACTTGAGGTATGTACCATCGAGTCTGCTCTGGGTGACCGTATCCATGAAACGGTTCATGCTGAAATAGATTGTTCTGTATCCCAGCAGGCATGCCGACCGTCCCAGGGCACAGGCCAGGAAGCTTTTGCCGGATCCGGTAGCCCCGGTGATCAGTACATTGTCCCCCCGCCCGATAAAGGCCCCGTCCGATAGCCGGAGCACCTGTTCGCGCGTGATCCCCCTTTCCGGGTTGCAGATGATCTCTTCGGGCAGGGCGTTATAGCGCAGCCGGCTTGCCTTCAGGTATTTCTGCGTCCTGGCGTGGTCGCGGTATTCCACCTCGGCCTGCACCATGGATGCCAATAGTTCATGTACGTTCTGTACTTCGTGCACGGGCAGTGCACTCACCGCTTCGTAACGTCTGGCCATCCCGGCCAGACGGAGCGCTTTCAGCTGTTCGATGGTCTGATCTGTATTCATTTTCTGTTTTTATGGTTTTCCTTATCTGTATTCCCCGGCACCCCGGATATTTTCGTGCAGGGGTATGGTATATTGTTTCGGGGCTTCCTTTTTTTCGAGCTGGTCCATATTGTTGGCCAATATGTTTTTTATGGACATATAGTTGAACCGCTGCCCTTTGAGCGCCCTTGTGCAGGCAGCCTCTATACGGTCCGGATAGAGGCCTGCCAGGCGCATGAGCCCGCGGCAGGCCTGGTAGGACTGGTCGATGACAAGCTTGCTGTCCATGACCCTTTGGAAGTACTCGCGCGTAGCGGGGCCGTATTTTTCCGCTTTTGAAAGGTAATGGTCCGGGTTCCATGCAAGGCGCTCGCGCATATGCCGGTGGTTTTCCGGAAGGTGGTCTTTATCGGTCGTGTACCCATGTTTTTTATAGCTGCGCCTATGCAGGGCAATACGCTGGCTGCCGTGGTATATTTCCACCGTGTCGGTGCAGTAAACAATACGCACCTCTTTCCCGATATAGCGGGCGGGCACACTGTAGAAGTGCCAGTCTTCGCCCACCACCACGTGGTAATTACGCTGTACCTTGCCCCTTGTGTAATGTTTGGCAACAAAAGGTGTCCCGGCCAGGGGCTGAAGTACCGGTTTTTCCTTATCGGTAAAAAGCTCCCTGCGGCTGAATGTCCTGCGCTGGAAGTTCCTGTCGTGGTGTTCCCCCAGCTTTTGCCGGATGGCGTGGTTCAATTGCCCCAGCGAAGTGAATATGTATCCGTCCTATGAACTACATGTTTGATTCCTGCAGTTTTCTTTTATAATTCTGCGGATAGAGGTCTTTTAGGTTTTTATGGTTGATGGACATGATGTTTTCCAGGGTGTATTTGAGCCATTTGAGCGGGTTGACTTCATGTTTTTTGCAAGTGGCGAAGAAGGAATAGATCATCGCAGCACGCTGCGCAGCTTCATGGCTTCCAGCAAAGAGGTAATTTTTGCGTCCGAG
>NZ_JBHRTA010000035.1:0-76048 GCF_042646065.1 Parapedobacter deserti | reverse complement strand
CGTCTTCCATATCATCCAGCACCGGAGACGCCGTAATACTCAATGTCACCGGCGTCCGGGTCGTGCTCTCACATATTCCGTTATCCGCTGCTGCAAAATAGGTAACCGTACCGACCGCATCCAAACTGGGGTCTGTCACCACGTTTCCGCCCACCGGCGCGTCATACCAAACCAATTGTGCGCTGCCCGGAACAACGGCCGTAGCGGTCAATTTATCCGCAAGATCCGAAATACAAGCCTGTTGATTTCCGCCGCTGGTCGGTGCCGCGGGTGTTTCGTTGATGGTCAGCTCAAAGCTGCGTTCTGCCGAACATACACCCGTTGTTTCAGGAAGAAACTGATAATCGGCCTCAAAACCGGAAACCGTCCAACTCTTGGCGCTACCATGCAGCGTTTCCAGTGAAACGATAAAAGAAAGTTTGCCGGCAGCTAAGTCCGCCAAAGGCACCACGCCTGTTACGGTCACATTGATTGCCGGCCCAACCGGCGTGGAGCGTAGATGCGTAGTATATAGCGTTTCGTTGGTCTCATTATGCCAAATGCCCAGTTGACCTGCATATAAGTTTCCTGCTCCCGGCCCCCTATTCACTATGGTAACTTTTGCGGTTATCTGCACTTGGGTACCGAAACAGTCGTTAGCGCCTGTAATGTTGATGTCACCGGCAATCGTCTTATACGTTTGGCCGTTCCAGGCCGGATCTGCCGGGTCGTAATTTATATCTGTACTGGCCGTGCCGTTCCAAAAATCCGTATTGTCAACGTCGTAGAGGTAAGCACCGCCCATATCGGCCTGGGTAAGCTTCGTATTGTTGGAGACCGATAAGCTTCCAGCGCAATTAGCGCTCGCTTCCGTTGCATCGTACACATACAGTGTAGACATACCCAGTGTACTGAAGACATCGCCCGGTAAGTACTTTGTGCCGGTACCACCCGCACCGGTATAATAAGCTTCATTCCCGGTAAGGTGTTCGCCTTGTATGACCGGCAATTCATAGGGGCCGCAATTGACGACATTGTCAATTTCAGAAAGCACGGGGGACTCCATGATGCTCAATGTCACCGGTGTCCTGGTGGTACTTACACAAGTCCCATTGTCAGCCTCGGCGTAATAGGTGACCACGCCAACCGTATCCAAGCTCGGATCGGTTACCGCATTTCCACCTACCGGTGCATCGTACCAGGTCAATGTCGACCCGGCCGGAGGCGTTGCCGTAGCAGTTAACTGGGCAACATCCGAAATACAGGCTTGTTGATTCCCAACGCTGGTCGGCGCCGCAGGTACCTCATTAATAGTCAATGCAAAACTCCGCTCGGCAGCACAAGCTTGAGTACTTTCCGGCAAAAATTGGTAAGACGTGCTGAAGTTAGAAAGCAACCAATTTTTTGGCGTAGATACCTGATCGGTCTCCACCACAATGACTATAGCGATATTTCCCGCCGAAACTTCAGACAACGGAACCACTCCGGTCACTGTCAGTAATACCGAAGTATAGGCCGCCATGCTTGCCGGTAACTGCGCATCATACAGTAGCTGGTTTGTCGTTTTGTTGAAAATTGCCATTCTTCCCGAATAGCCATAAGTCGGACCTGGGCCCTGATTCGCCACATTTACTTGTGCAGTTATACTGACTTGGCTTCCAAAGCAGTCTGCGGTACTGCCTACTGACACGTCACCAATAATGCCCAGGTAAGTCTGTATACCTCCACTTGGCGTACCCGGGTTGTTATACAGAATCTGCTGGTTGGACGTACCCTGCCAAAAAGCGGGATCAACCGTACCCGGATAGCGGAAGTGCGTATCGTCAAATAGATCGCTGAGCGTATAGCTTGTATTCGGTGCTACCGTTAAACTGCCTTGGCAATTGGCAAGTGCCTCACTTTGATCAAAAATGTAGAGGGTAGAAGTGCCCGGCGTGCTAATCACATCACCCGGCAGGTATTTGGTCCCTCCGCCATTCGGTGCGGTATAATATGCTTCATTTCCCGTCAGATTTTCTCCGCTGATGGTCGGCAACTCAAACGGCCCGCATACTGTAGTGTCCTGTACCTCCTCCAGCACCGGTGTAGGCAGTATGCTTAGCGTCACAGCCGTTCTGGTCGAACTGCTGCAAATTCCATTATCCGCTGCTGCGAAATAGGTAACCGTACCGACCGTGTCCAGGCTTGGATCTAACACTACATTTCCATCTACCGGCGCATCGTACCAGATAAGCGTTGTGCCGGCCGGAGGCGTTGCCGTAGCAGTTAACTGGGCAACATCCGAAATACAGGCTTGTTGGTTTCCGCTGCTTATCGGAGCAGCCGGCACTTCGTTGATCGTCAGCTCAAAGCTCTGCTCTGCGGAACAAGCTTGCGTGCTTTCCGGCAAAAATTGGTAAGCAGCGCTAAAATCGGATAACAGCCAGTTTTTCCTGCTGCCCTGATAAGTTTCTACCGCGATCAATATGGCAATATTGCCTGCAAGTACGTCGGAGACAGGAACAACCCCGGATACGGTCGGGGTCATTGATCCGTTGGCGGGAAAATTAACGGTCAGGCCTCTTTCATATAACGCTTGGTTAGTCGCTTTATTGAAGATCGTCAATCTACCAGAATAGCCAGCTCCGTTTCCTGGCCCCTGGTTGGTAACGGTAACTTGTACATTTAAGTTTACTTCGGTCCCAAAACAATCAGCCGTGTTACCAATGGATACGTCTCCCACTACACCCAAATACGTCTGCGACCCGGTACCTACGGGTGTGCCTGGAATATCATGCAAAATTTGCTGACTGGCCGTTCCTTGGAAGAACGCCGGTTCTACGGTCCCGGGATACTGAAAATGAGAGTTTGTATTAAACAAGTAATCGATAACATAGCTGGTATTCGGTGCTACTGTTAAGCTACCTTGGCAATTAGTAAGGGCTTCGCTTTGATCGAATAGATACAAGGTGCTTGTTCCTACGGCGCTATACACATCTCCTGGAAGGTACCTTGTACCTCCACCGTTTGGTGCGGTATAGTACGCTTCGTTCCCACTCAGGTATTGGCCTGAAATTGCTGGTAACTCCAACGGCCCGCAGGAAGACACATCCAATACTTCATCCAGTACCGGTGTCGCTGTTACATTCAATGTGACTGGCGTCCGTGAAGTGCTGATACACGTACCATCATCCGCTGCGGCATAATAAGTAACCGTTCCAATAGTACTCAAACTGGGATCAGCCACCACATTTCCACCGGTTGGCGCATCATACCAAACCAGGTCTGTGCCCGCTGGAACGGTAGCAGATGCCGTCAATTTTCCACCGTTCAGGTCAGCCATACAGGCCTGCAGGTTACCGCCGCTTACCGGAGCCGGCACGTCGCAAGGGTTCGTGCAGAAAACGGTCGGGTCGTTTCCTTCCTGTGTATCCGGATCATCGCTATACACCGTTAAATTTCCTGTCTTTATGGTAGCCTGGTTGGTATAGCAGGTATTATACGCGGCATTATCTGCGACGTTCAGGGATACGCGGAATGTCAAAGGCACACCGCCCGTCTGCGGCAGCGGATCTACCGTAATTCCGGAAATGCGCAACGTGTTTCCTGAGATCGTAACCGTGCCGCCCCCTGGAGATGCAGGGCTTACCGACGCATCCACCCAGCTCAAGTCTGCCGATGTCAACACGTCTTCAAACTCATACGTCGCCGGCAACGCCTGGCTGTTGTAGATACTGAACTCAAATTCCACGACATCACCCGGTGTTAAGCCTCCAGCAGGCATGATCACTCGCTTATCCATCCGCGTCGGGTAGCAGGCCGTGGCATCAAACGTTGGATAAGCGGTAACGGCGCTTAGGTTTTCGAAAGCCCCGTTAACGGGGTTATAGCGATAAAGTCTTAATCCGCCATTCGTCGAATTGCCTCCATTTGAGTAGAAATAAACCCTGCCTTGCGCATCATTCCAAGCCCCCCCGGCGCCCGCACCAGGTACTGCTGCTGATCCAGCTGCGGGTGTAATTACTGATTGCTGCCCATTGGTTGGATTCGTTCTAATAAGTTGGTTACCTTGGAGCCCATATAACATACCATCGTAAGGCGAGAAAGCCAAATCGGCCATACCGGTGAAGTTTCCGCTTAGCTTTACGGTGGTATATCTCATGGTAGTCAAGTCCACCTTTGCCAAATAGTTATCGGTTGCGGTGCTGGTTCTAACCGTCGTGTAGAACATATTATCCGACCCCACAACACCCGTCGCCAACGTTACGATGCCCCCATTCGGATTCGTGGCGGGTAAATTAGTCCACGTGGCTAATCCCGGCGCCTGCCCGGCCACTGCAGTAGGCTTTCCCAGTCCCGTTACCGTACCTTCTCCATCAATTCGTACAATATCCACCGCATTCAACGACGGCGAATCACCGGCCACCATCCCATAAATCAGGTTGTCTTCAAAGTTGTATCCTATAGCATTGTATCGGTCCGGAATGGAAAGACTCAACGTTGCGAGAATCTCCGTCGGATTTTCCGAATTGACAATAAATAGTGTTGACGGGGTAGTCCCAGCGGGTGAGGAAACCAGATAAGCAGACCCATTACACTCAAACGGCACCGGGCAGTTGCTGCCCAACGAGATACCGCCCGATTCGGGCGTTGTGCAGCCGCTGGCCATTACTGCGCTTACCGTAAAGACGCCGAGTTGCCCGGTAGTTGGTTGATACGTGGCACCCGTTGCTCCCGGAATCAGCGTTCCGTCCATGTACCATTGGTAGCTTACCCAGGCAGGGTCGGGATCTTTCACCTGCAGAACCGCATTCGGCAGACAGGTCGCCAGCGGATTCTGGAATTCGACGACCGGCGGATTGAACTGCATTTTAAAGCCGTCGAACACCAGGTACGACCGACCTGTTGGCCCGGAATAAGCCACCATATAAATCCGATCGTAGACTTCCGTTGAGTTAAACGTAAAGCTGTATTCTCTCCACGTTGGATTTGATGAGGATATAGCATTATTAATGAGCGGCGAGTCGCCCAACGGATGTGCCGTGGTGAAGTCCGGCTCGCCTGACCTTACCCCGTAAAACCGGAAGAAGCCCGGAGCAGTATACGGATCGTTTACCAAGTAGCCGGCAGAAAACGTAAAGGTATAGGTTCCAGCAGGCAGTGGCGCAACCAACGTATTCTGGAAATCTTCAAGACCTTGATTAGGCGCACCTCCATGCATCCCTCCCCAGGCAACACCATCTGATCCGGCGGGCAGATTGGTAGTGGCTGGCCAACCACTATTAGGACGCGGGGACACACAGCCGTTGGCTGGATCATTGACCAGCAATTGCCCACCCAACTGATCCGGAGCAGGCAAGCTGGTTTTCCAGGAAACCGCATATTCTAAAGTACCAGCATTACTTAGATCCGGGCATTCCGTATATTCTTCCAAACTACCATTTGCAAAATAATTCACAAACGGGTTACACGCCGGATCGTCGCAATCGGCCACGCCGTTGCCATCGTCGTCGATGCCGTTGCCGCAAATTTCGACATCCGATAAGATAGTCAGTTTTACCGGTGTCCGCGTTGCACTTGGGCAAACTCCACTAATAGTTGTTTCCGCATAATAGGTAACGGTTCCGATAGCATTGAGCGTGGGGCTAGCAACTACGTTACCGCCCGTAGCCGCATCATACCAAACGATGCTCGCTCCTGCTGGAGCATCTACCGGCAACGTCGCGACAGCGGTCAAGGTCTGTATCGGATTCGTCGCCCGTTCTTCCAGATCGCCTCCGGATGACGGGGCGGCGGGCTGAGCATGGACGGTTAGCTGCACGGACTCCGCCACTGAGCAGACGACCGTTTGTATTGTCAGTGTATAGGTGCCACTATTCGAAACCGCAACGTTATCCAGTGTCAGTACCTCTTCATTAGACACCACACTGCCATCCGGTCCGGTCCAGCTATAAGAAAGGATTGGGTCTGAAGAAATGATTTGCGGCGTGAAGCTGACCGATTGCCCGGCACAGACTTCTTGTTCGGAATCAGCAAAGTTGACCAGCGTGCCGCTGTAGCTGGAAAAATAACCGTAGCGAGCGCCACCGGCATTGGTGTGAAAAACGCCCATTTGAAATTTGACAGCTGGATCGCTGTTTGCAACGCTTACGGTTGCCCCTGCTCCGACTAACGTACTTGGCACCTCCACCCGTGCATAGTACCAAGTCGTACCAGGTATGGGCAGAAAAACGGAGGGGTCCAGCAACGAGGTATTGCCATTTACGCTAAAGCCATCGGGTGTTGGCGAAGCAATATTGACATAAAAAGCATTGTTATTTGCCCTTACAACCTGTACAAGATTCGATCCGTTACAACCCAACTGGGCAGGCAGCAAACTAAATGATTCTTCGCCAGCAACGCCTGATAGGTGGAGTGCCGTCACCTTGTTCGAACTTTGTACATGATAAATATCAGCGTCGACGCTAAGGGAATAGGTATCCGTTGCGTTGAGCGTAGCCACGGTAACGCCGTTAACCGATAGCTCCGTGTTATCTTCTACAGCGGTAAAGTAAACCACGTCGCCATCTGTCCGATAGCCTCTGATAATCAAGTACTCGGTACCAATATTTTTGATGGGCACAATCTGTTCACAACCTAAGTCTGCTGAAGTAGCACCATGGCGCATCAGTTCGGAAAAGATCGTTATCGCAATCAGCTTATCGGAAGACACTAAGGACCCCGAGACGCCGGGATCAAATCCCGGTGTTTCGGCAAAATAGGTTTCCCCCCGCTGCAGGGTAATGGTGAAAGGGATACCTGCCGCGCGCCCCGTGATTGCAGCCTTAGGTGTAATCGTAACGGTAGTATTGTCTTCTGTTGCCAAAACCAGGAAGCCCTGACGGCCGTCCGGATCCCTTACCATCGATGTCTGTTGCATCGGTACAAGAAATTCGGTGCCGAGCGCTTCGCCTCCTTTTAAAGAAAGTAAATCCGGGCTAGCAGCAAGAGACCCCGGTTCATAGTAAATGGATATCTTAGCATTCGTTTCCACACGCACGCCCGTACCTGCAATGCTGTTACCAACATTGTTGACAAGCAAAGCTACCTCATCGTTCGTTAGAGGAATACTCCCCGTACCGTTCGCAGCGATATTGATCGTCTTTGGCGCAAATCCGGGTGTCAATGGCGCGCTCAAGGTTACCGTGGCCGGGGCATCGAATGTCGATATGTGGAACATCGACCCCGCCCTGTATTTAACATCCGTAGTGGGCAGCGCCAGCCAGTATTCCGTATCGAACGTGACCGAAGATTGCGCTTTGGACGTGCCCGGAAGGAAATTAAGCGCAATAATTGCGATTGCTGAAAAAAGGTAGAACGCTGCGGGTCGAAAAGTAGAAGTAATGATCATAGTGTCACGATAGATGCCATTAACGAATTTTCTCCCATAAATCCCTAAGCCAGGGTTTACGCAAGAATGTCACGAGTTACGCGGAGTTGCTTTGTTTTCATAGGGAACATCCGTTATCGCGCAAAGATAAGCGGCTGGTCTACCCACTGCAATCAAATATTTTCTAACGTTGCATCGAAATTCGTCCAAAGATTGGATAGAAAATTTTCTATGGCAGTCGAACGAAGTTGTCGGTTACGGAGTGCCGCTAATTAGGTCTCTTGGTCGAAAAAAGCTTCTTGCGCGGCCCTTTTTGGAAAAGGTGCTACGCTGGAAAACTACCACTATTCATTCCTTAACGAATCCACCGGATTGGCTCGTGCTGCATAATACGTCTTTGCGGCCAGTACGGCTGTCGCTACGATAAGCAGACCAAGCGCTGCAATCCCGAATACCCACCAGTGGAGCGGTGTTTTATAGGCAAAATCGTCCAGCCATTTATGCATAAAATACCAAGCGATGGGAACGGCGATCAAGCAAGCCACCAACACCAGCGACACAAGGTTTTTAGCCAGAAGCACAGTGAGCTGTCCGACCGAAGCACCTAAGACCTTACGGATTCCGATTTCTTTGGTGCGCTGGTTGGCGGTAAAAATAGCTAATCCAAACAGACCCAATGATGCAATGGTGATGGAACGGATCAATGGAACAAGTACTCCCGCATTTTCGAAATCACCGTTGCTTACGATCCGGTACACACGATCACCATGCGGCAGATGTTTATCGAAGCTATAATCGAACTGGATCATTAAAAAGATGACCAACGTAGCACAGATACCGATCGAAAGACTTAACATGTTAATTGCCGTGATTAACTTGTTTTTTCGAATAAATCGGAATGCCGTTTTGAAAAATGTATGCATCGTCCTGTTGTCTTGTCAGCTATTCGTCGCCCAATAAATCCACCGGGTTAGCAACCGCGGCGCGAATCGGCTGCTACGGCAAACATCCACCACCGAATGTCAATGCGATAGGCGAAATGCTCTTTTACGAAAATTTTATTGGCGCCACGCTTAGTTTCAGTGCTGTTGACGCGTTGGAAAAATACGGGTACCACCTCTTCCGATTCGGGAATTTCCGCCTGAATTCCTTGGTGCACCACATTATAGCTAAATTTATTGTCGACGATATGATAGACCATCCAGCATGCACTGATGCCAATGGCCAAACCCAATAGGTTCAACGTGGTACTGAGGCGGTTGCGCCAGATGTGGCGCAACGTGGCTTTGAAATGCTTTATCATCATCATACGATCATCCGCGTACCAAGCGGCAGTTACTAAGCCAAAATTGCAAATCACTGATTATCAAAGAATAAAAATTTATATTATACCAATTGGTGTTCGAAATCGAACACTTATTGTTCAGTAACGGACAGGTTCAGTTAACATCTGATTGCCAAGCGAATCCCCGGACGTCGTGCCCGGGGATATGCTCATTTGCGCTTAGCCCATCGCTGTAAGAGCAACGTCATGGCGAAACTTACCACGGCGCCGATAGCCGCCAGCACGGCGGTCTTAACGATGTCGTGTACGCCCAACTGCGCCAGTACGCTCAATAGCGTACCGCCGCCGGTGCCGAGGCCCAGCTGGTGGTTAGTCTTCATCATCTTCCGTTCCTTTCCCGGCAGCGCCTTCCACAGCCTCCAGTACACCCAGCGTCAGGGCGACGTATTTGGCCACGACTACCACCTTTGGCGGCAGTTTCAGCGGTGAAGCAAGGACCAGCTGACTGGCCACTGCCAGCGTCTCTTTGATCCTGTTGTATAGTGTCGACTTTCCCGCTTCGGGTAGCCCGGTCTGTTCTTGATTTTCTTTCATTTTTTATTTCGTAAAGATTTAATTTTGGGTTTTACGCCTGCTGCTCGCCAGCTGGGATCTCCGGCGCTTCGCTTGGATCTCCAAGGCTGGTCTCCGCAGCGGGCTAAAACCTATACTAACACTGGTTTAAAACCATTATCCGATCGTTACCTTTCTCCATCTCACCCACCAGCAACGGATATACAAACTTATACGCTGCCGCCGAGTGCATCACCTGGTAGTCGCCATCCAGCCGCTGCCAGTAGGACCCCGTCAGCGGGCAGCCCGCCGTCTGCGTATGGTAGTTGCCGATGTGGATGAATACCAGATCGAAGTTAGGGATACCGGTGATCTCCAGCATGCCCCGGTGCACCTTCGGGTATTTCACGCCGTATTTCGCATTCATACCCGCCCACGGGTTGAGGCGTAGGCGGTACTCCCCCTCGGGGATGCAGGTAAGCCCCTGGATCTTTTCCTTGCGGATGCTGTCTTCCAGCAGGTAGCAGTGGAAAAGGCTGCCGATGTATAAGTGGCTGAGGGTACTGTTCTTCCCCTGCGCCACGCGGATGATTTTTATCGTGTTCATCGCACCAACCTCCCCAAAAATTGGCTATTAGAAAATTGTTTCCTATCGCGGTCGGCTACGCAAGCATACACGAGCAGCTCGCTGCCCGGAGGCTCGTCCGATACGTCCACTGACACGATACCAACTTCCCGTTTCGCCTCGCCAGCCATCACGGTTTTTTCCGCCGGGTTATAAACCACGATTGTCGCGCAGTCATCCGCATGGCCATTGAACTGCGGCATCTCCGCTGACCAGGTCGCCGCCACTGATGTGCCCGACAGTTTGGCTTCTGCACGGGGCAGGCCAACGAGCATACCGCGGCTTAGGCGCACCATCGCCGGATCAATATCCAGGTCCGGATATTCGCCGGTAATCGCATGGTTGAGGGCGTGCGAAGCTGCCGCATTCATCGCCGACACCTTGGTTTTCGCAGTGTACCGTACCGAGAACCCCGGGTAAATGATGGCCTTGAGGGGTTTCAGGAATCCCATCACCAGTGCCAGTCGCGCGCGCACCTCCAATTGCTTGGCCGTTGGTGTGGTGCGAGGTTTCCGCGGGCGGCTGCGGATGTAAAAGCCATGTGGGCCTTTACAGCCTACCACGTCGCCAGCGGCTCCCGAAAATGTCAATAAGTCTATCAATCTCGCCATATTCTCCTCCTTTTTAATGAACCGGGGCGCTGGGGCCCCGGTCCTGATCACGCCTCAGTACCCGTATGGCTTACGCCAATACGACCGAACCTCCATACACCGTTTCCGATATCGACACACCATCGCGGCTTACGCAAAACAGCCATACATCTGCATCGTGCCCCACGGTATCGTCATCCACCGGTATGACCGCTTCGCCCACCGAACGGTGCACCACTTCGTCCGTGGTGTAAAACACCTCCAGCTCGCGGTCGTAGAGCAACACGTATACGTCGTCATCCGCCTTGCCGTTGAACGAAGTTACACCCGGCCGCCAGGCCACCCTCACCTCCTGTGCACCGGCGGTGAGGGTTACACCGCGCGGCTTGAGCAATCCGCCCTTGCTGAAGGTCACCTTGCCATAGTCGATGCTAAACTCGGGGTAGCTGCCCGTCACCGCTGGCAGGTTCATGCCCATCGCCTGGTTGAAGAGCGTAGCCTCGCCATCGTCTACGTTGGCCAGGCCGATCTCAAACAAGCCCTTGAGCGGAAGCAAAAACTTTCCCATCAACCCAAAGCGTTGCTGCTGCGCCAACTGCGCCTCCGAAAACGGCTTGGTGCGTTTCTTTGGCAAGCCACGCATGTAGTGGATGTTGCGCCAGCTACTGCCGATGATGCTTCCTACTTTTCCTGAAAAGGTGCCTATCGCACCGTTTATGAATTTTGCCATAATGTCCTCCTTTTTTAAGTGTAAAAAATCCATAATGCCGGCGTCCCACTTTCAGGCGGCCTAACGCCGACGACGCAAACATAAAACACTGGAAAAGAACATCATATCGCTTGGCCGGAATTGGCCGGAATTGGCCGTAATTGGCCGTAACTGTCCGGATTTGTCCAGATGCCCACAGGCGCAGGCGATGGGGTTAAACCGGAAAAGGATAGGAAGACGCTTGGGTGTTCCGTCTGCACGCCGTGCTAGCTTGTATTGGACTCGTATTGGTCTGACCAAACCAAGGTACGACCAAGACCAAACCAAGTCCAGACCGAGTTAGCAACGAGCTCCCAAGCGGTTGTGGACGATACGCCTCCCCGCCGCCACCGGACCAACGGCGGGGTAAGCAACGTGTAATTATCCGGCAGAGCCGTCACTTCTGCCCGATTCGATGATATCATCCATCAGGTAGAAGTTCATGCCGCCGATACGGATCGGATGAAGGATACCCTGCTGGCTATACCGCCGCAATGTGCGGTCACTGATGCGGAGCATGGCAGTTACGTCCTCAGGCGTCAGCAGCCCATGGCGGCGGGCCGGATTGCCCAGGCCGTCCAGCAGCCGCCTAAGCAGCTCGGCCAATAGGTTCAACAACGGTAGTATTGATTTTGCCAGCTCTCCGCCTGGGGAGGCTTGCATGGTGAGATAAGGATTCTGTTCCATAAGTACCGAATTTAGTAAAGAAATGAAAATCAATAGATTAGATTTATATTCCGGTGTTTACACAAGCAAAATAGCAAGTATATACTAATCTAACCAATCCCGCAACCCCATATTTATGTGGTTGTATCGCGTTTGATAAGACATTAATTTTACCCGCTCATCAAAAAATAAACCGAATGAAAAAATTATTTTATTTCCTGGCCGGATCCTGCCTATTGACCGCCTGTGACAAGCTGGTTGCAGACACCCAGGCACTTGGCATTTACACTGCGGTGCCCGATCCTTTTAAGGTAAGCGTGGAGGACGCCTACCGCATGGTAGCCAACTACGCACCCCGGGCGGGCTATGTCGTCCACGATGGCGATTCGCTGCCCAATACCCGTGCCGTGTGGTTCAGCGCTGAGCGATTGAAGTTCATCCTTGAGCAACTCGAAATCGATGGCGGCGATGGCATCCGGATGTACTTCGCTGCCTATGACGATTCCTACGATGGTGGTCCGGGCACCGGCGCGCCCCCTCCTGCTTTCTGGGGTCACAATACACTGCTCCTGGTACCCACGCGCGATAGCGTGGCTGGTGGTACCACCTATCACCGCGACTATTTCTTCGCAGGTGGCAGCGGACTCTCCGTGCCCATGAGCGCTGCCATGCTGGCTGCGCCCTCCGAAATTGAAAACCGCGGCAACGTGTGTCCACCGCTCTGTAATGACGATCCCACGCTGCTCCAACCACCACCCAGCCCATGATTGCCCTATTAAATGTGATCATCCAAGCCACATGCCTTGTAGCTGCATGCAGGTACCTTTGGCATGACCCCGAATGGCATTGGGCCGCAATGCCCTGGTACCTTGCCCTGGTTACCGCTACGGAAGCGTTCGGCGGGTACCTGGGCAGCGTACTGGGTATCAACAGCGTGCCCTTGTATAACCTGTTTTTGCTGATAGAGGGCACGTTCATCAGCTATTTCTGCTATCGGCTTTGCAGGCCTTATGGAATGCGCTTCATACATTGGTGCTGTTGGATGCTGGTTTTCACCGGTACCTACACCGCCGAATTGACAATTGCCGGCAGCTTTTCCAGCTACGCAACTGCTACCATTATTTTGGTCAGTTTATCTTTCGTCGCGGGGTGCTTGTATTACGGAGCGGAGTTGTTCCGTCTTGGCGACGTCAGGACATCCCTGCACCGCCACGGCCCTTCGATGTGGATAATTGCAATCGCATACTTCTATTCCGGAACGCTTATCGCCAGCCTGCCGGCCAACGCCCTCATCACACTGCAAATCGGAATTGCCGGTATCCCCGTTTATTCGTTGGTATTCCTCTTGTTAAACTACATCTTGTACACCTTATGGATATATACCTTTTTGTGCAGGTACCGAAACCGTACGTCGCAGCGGCAGTGATTGTCGGCACCATTGTCATCTTGGCGATCTGGACCATTATCCTGCTTTTTTTTCGGCTCTATAATGACAAGCTCCGGTTAGCCGAAGAAGCGGCCCGGCGGCGGGAGGCCGAAGTTCAGAACCAATTAAACAGCAACCGCATCAAGGTTGCCGAGCGGACCATGCAGGAGATAAGCGCCGCCATCCATGACCATCTGGGCCACCGGATGGCATTTCTGTGCACGCTTCTGGCCGACGAGCTTTCCGAATACCATCGAAAGCATCCATTTACACCGGAAACCATTGGTAAATGCCATGCGCTGGCTGCTGACGTGCTGCAGAAACTCCGCCAACTCAACTCCATCATGCAGGCCGAGCAGCTGCTTAAGCAAGGCCTGTCGCATGCCATCGGTGAGCTGGTCGCCTTGCTCAAAAGCCGGCCACGGCCGCTAATCGCCACCGATGTATCGCTTTACCTGGATGACGCCGTGGCCGCAGACACTGCCCTGCACATCTTCCGTATCTTGCAGGAGGCTACGGCCAATGCCACCAAGTACGCCGATGCTGATTTCCTGCAGATTTCCCTCACGATGAAAAACGACCACCAGGCCGAACTCATCGTCGTCGACAACGGGAAAGGCTTCGACCCATCACCGCGCAACTACGGCATCGGGTTGACCAATCTGCATGGCTACGCAAAGGCCATAGGCGGCACGGTCCATATCAACAGTACGCCCGGCAAAGGCACCGAAGTGCGGGTAGATATACCCATTGGTCATTTATCGACTAAACTCACAAACACATGAAACAAAGTAACATGCCATCCATCACTGTTGCATTTGTGGATGACCACACCGATATCCTGCAACACGTGGCCTACTACCTGCAAACTCACCACACCTGCATTACAGTGAGCTTCATTGCCAGGGATGGCGCTGACATGAAAGCACAGATCAGTCTCAAAGGGCCGCCACAAGTGGTGGTGATGGATGTGCAAATGCCCACTATAGACGGATATCGAGCTACCGAGTGGCTCGGCACCCGATTTCCCGATGTCCGCGTCATCGCCTATTCGGCGTTTGTCACTACCAATACCATCAATGACATGCTCCTTTATGGCGCGCGGGGAATATTAGCCAAGGGCAGTGGCTCGGATAGCCTCGCCGAAGCTATCCTTGCGGTGGCCTCACGCGGATATTACCTCAATGAGTACGTCACCGAGCAGGTGCTCAGATCGCTTCGCCGCGGCAGCCTTCCCAAAGGCATCGGCAAGATACCGGACCGGCGGCGGACGGTGCTGGAGCTATGCCATGAAGGACTGCTTGATAAACAGATTGCCGATCGTATGGGCATAAGCGTCAATTCCGTCGCCGATCACTTTCGAAGCCTGTTTGTCCAGTTTGATGTACACGACCGCGTGTCACTAATTTCCAAAGCAATGGCCTGCGGCTTGCTGCCGCATCAACGCCCAACCCAATGAAAACGCCGTTCACCGCTTATTTCAAGCAAGCCAGCATACCGTTGGTGGAAGTGAATAAGCAGCCCTTTGTGCCCAGTCATCCCATGCCCTTCGTTGCAGAAGAATCCAAACTATACTACGTGGGTGATGGCTGCCAACTTAACTACCGGTGGCACGACGCGTTTGACGTTTTCGTGGCTGTGCTGGAGGCTTACCTCCCCGATACGAAGGCTGGCCTGCTAGCGGTTCCGGTTGCGAGCCACCTCAGCGACATACACCTGGTTTACCAGCTGGCCGGGCACTCGGAATTCCGCCCGCCCGCCACACCGGTCGCTTCTGAACTTCAATTAGCGCGCAGCCACCAACTCATTGTATACACAGCGCCCGCCGTCGCAACGTTATATATCAAACCCGATAAGCTCACCCACCGATTTACCATCGCCGTTGCCGTACCGAAGCGCAAATGGCTATCACGCCATTCGGGAGATGAGCAAAACCCCTTGGAAGCCCTGTTTCTTTTTCGTCAGAGATCACTGCACGAGCACCGCTACCTATCTCCTGCGCGCATTTCGCCACAGGTTTATATGTGGTTACACCTGCTGCTCACCGTGCCACGCTATGCGGGCCTGGTGATGGACGACGCACTGAACCATCCGGTGGCCCACCTTGTAGAGCAGCACCGCATGGAATATGCAGATGCAAAGCGTATCAAGAGAGACCAAGCACTCGTCGCAACGGCCCGGACGCTCGCCCGCAAATTGGTAGCTCGTATGCAAGGCAGCGAGCCAGTACCCACCGTAGACCAAATTGCCGCAGCTTTGCACACTACGAATCAGCGGCTCCGTCGGCTGCACCTGCTATACCACGGCCAACGCTTTTTTCATTATATCTATACGTGCCGGCTCGAAGAAGCCAAGCAGCGACTGAGTAGCGGCCTGCCCGTTGCGGCTGTGGCCTACCAGCTCGGATGGTCAGAACCCACCAATTTCGCCGCCGAATTCCGGAAATACACCGGTTCCACACCGCGAAGTTACCGGCGGCGGCATGGTTTATAAGGATTTTTCCCTATTTTAGCCGGTATGCGTATCCCGATCGTCATTTTTCTGTGCGTGTGCCTTTTTGTGGCCTGCGAGAAAACGGCCCATCTACCCGCTGAACGCCCAGATGCTGCCGTCTACTTGCTTCAAGACGTTGAGTTTTTTCTGTCTGCTGATGACGGAATAGACTCCACGTTGCAGCGACTGGATACCATCACGTTTGTCAACAACAGTGATGGACCGCTGCCTGACACCACTTTCTATCCCTATTCTTCGTTGTGCGACTCCGTGTCAGTTGCTGTGACCACGCCACAGGGTACCGCATTGCGGTTCGCCGATTCCATCAGCTTCCGTCACCTGACCATCCACACCCAGGTCGACGGCACCCTCACCTACGGCCAACAGGCGGATTCCGTGCATTTCGCCGGCTTTCCGGATACCGTGGTCATGCCTCAACGTCGCGTACAAATCGCTACCACGCTGCATCCCACACCGCGCACACAATACAAGCTTACCGGCGAATACTGGCGCGTGAGATACAGTGTGAGCTTCCGCGCAAAAGCCGCGCAATCCGGGAGTGATGAGCATATCCCGATTGAAGGCAAAGTAAATTATTCCACCGTAGCTGTTTCGGCCTACGAAGGGCAGACACCCGTACCGCAGGCCACCATCCTCATCGCCTCCGATCTGGATTAGAAAAAAACACCCGTTTTTCATCAGTTTTTCTCGAAGGTAGTCATCACTTTGGTGGTGTGCTTTGCCCTTACTTTTGCTTTCATGAAGAAAGTAAAGGATACAACGATCAAAGGAAGTAAAGAAAGGAGGCGGACACCATGAGCCCTTGATTGATTCCGGCAGATCCGCCAAGGCCGCGGAAAGCCTTAAACAGAACGAGGCAGCAAGTCCTCGCTAAAAACTGCTAAACAGGTATTAATACATCATAAGATGATTACATTACAAACAATTACAGGCTTATTGATAGCCGCCGTGCTGAATGTACAAGGTACAGGTCAGCGCGAAGTCGTTCAGGTTGAGAACGAACCTGTGGTGAAGGAAGTATCGGCACAGATAACGGATGCTAAGAATGAAACGTCCAAAAGGCTTAATTTGCCTTGGCATTTTACTGGCGGATTAGGAGATTCGCCCACTGAGGCCGAAAACTACCAATCAGGATCGGCCTCGAATTGCCCATCCGGCTCGGATACTGTGTGCGAACTTACAGCTCCTGATGACGGGAATGGGCAACCTGATATGGATGCGGAAGTTGAAGTAGCGGGCGTGGGGACACGTACCATCGCACAGCGTATCGCCGACGCGATTGCAAATAACAGTCCAAACGAAACAGTGACTACTTTGAAATCCAACTAATCAAGCAATGCATCCAAAAGCCGTGGTTCGGAAACCGGTTGGCCTACCTCAGCTTTTGGATGCTTTTTTCCTAATCTATCTCGCGTATAAACAACGTTTTCAACTCCCTTTCTTCGACGTTGACGATCAGGCCGTAAGGTGCCAATTGTTTGTTAAGCAAATTTACGTCTCGGTAAGCCGCCTCCGTTATCTTCATCACGGTATTTGTACCACTATCTAGCTCATTGATCATCGGTAAATGATCGGGCAATTGGTTTATTTGGGTATGGAGCTGATAAAGTGTAACCCCTCTTCCTGTTTCGTCATTCCGCGTAGACGAATTACGCTTAACCTTTTCCTTATCCGGTGTCAGTACCCAGCATTTCCGTTTTACGGTTTTCAACTCCACTTCGATATTAAAGTACCAATTCAGTTGCCGAATAATCCTTTCTGTCCGTTCTGCCTCGGATAGGGTAAGGGGAAATGTCATTTCAAAACAATAGGTGTTGCGTTTTTTCCATTCCGGCTCGTATTCGCCGTCCCGATTATCATTGTAATGATACCTTTTGGGATTGGCCACATCCATGACGATATGGCTCGGAAAAAAGTTAAGGTTCCACTTTAGTTTATAAAGGGAGGCGTATATTTCCGCAATCGGCCTATTGACGGCGTATACCACGGCTTTCCGATTGGCACTATCGATAAGGGTGTTCTCCCACCTGGTTAACATCCCCGGCATATGATCGGAGATGAAACTGGAATACCACCGGGACGGTGTGGTCTTTTCGTTGAAGTTTTGCTGATTCAGTCTAAGAGCGCGATACCGGGCATCGTAAAGATAATCGCTTTTCACAGACCAATCTGAAAAATCCGCGTCCTCGGCCAGCGCTTGCAACGTTTTATCATTAATGTAATGGTGATCCGTGATGGCCTTCACCACCCCATGGCGATTAATCCACACCGAATGGGGCTGCGCAATGTGGGGGAACGAATAATGCAGCGCAGTATCCGCTGCCAAGATCGGAATACGCATGCCTTTCCCAACTGGGCTACGGGCCAGGAATCGATCAACGGTTTCTGTAGGTTCCTTGGTCACAAAAAAGACCTGCAAATCTTCGGAGAACTGCGGCAGTAACGCGTTCAGCAGTTTCAGAGACTTCAAACAGGGGGAGCACGTAGTTGTGCCGAAATCCAGTATCATCGCTTTTTTAGGGTCATACCCGGCGATTCTTTCCATCGTAGTCGCGGCAACGGTATCGCCAACGGAGAAAGAGCGAGTGGTTTGCCCGTAAGCCAATCCAGTGGCCAGCGCAAAGATAGCCGTCAGTTCAAACGTAATTTTCTTCATGTTTTATCGTAAGTTTTGTTGCATTCCGGTTATTCTGATTACCTCCTGGGGAATCAGGAAAACATACCTCGGGTCATTCGGAGGCAACGTATAGGTCGTTTGATTGCTCCCGTCATCGATGACCCTTATTAGGGTCTTTGCAAAACGCGGGTCTTTATTGAGCCGTCTCAGATCGGACCATCGTACACCGCGTGATAGCAGTTCTTTCCGCCGTTCTTCAAGAATCAGCCTAAGGCATTCCTCGCTGCCGGAAACCTGCAGCGGAGCGAAGTGCTCGGCCACCCAGCGGTGCCGGAGCAGGTGGTTCAGGTGCTCCATCGCTTCAGGCGTTCTGCCTGCCCTGGCCTGGCATTCCGCCCGGATCAGGAAGAGTTCGTCTACGGCCAGCCCTACAAAGAAACCGTTGCCGGTATTGCCCATATAGCTTCCTTTGAAGCTATACGTATCATTGCCATTGTCGGTGAAAAACGCCTTTTTGCGCAGGTCAAGTTCGTCATAGCTTTCATACAGTTCCGTATCGACACAGGCGTACCTTGGATTGAGGACGGTGTACCCATTACTGGCCGCGTAGAAAATCGTTTCTCGATGGAAAGGCGCAAAAGTAAGCGCTGCGCCGAGGTCTAATTCATTGAAATCAATCAGTTCGTCATACAGATTCAGTGCTTTCGCAGCGTATTCATCGGCTTGGTCGTATACCTCCATGGCCAGGTAGGCCCGGGCCAGTGCGGCATAAGCCGCAGCCTTATTGGGCCTT
This sequence comes from Parapedobacter deserti, assembly GCF_042646065.1. Lineage (NCBI taxonomy): Bacteria > Pseudomonadati > Bacteroidota > Sphingobacteriia > Sphingobacteriales > Sphingobacteriaceae > Parapedobacter > Parapedobacter deserti. The sequence continues at coordinate 56,905 of NZ_JBHRTA010000035.1, read as the reverse complement.
GTTGGAAACTCGACAGTAACGGGCAGTAAGTCGGCAGCCGAATTCAAATCGCTGATGATCTGATCATAGGTGCCCTGTACGGAGGACCTGACCGAAGGCTCGTTGAAGTCCGGCGTGAGCCGGAGCGGGAGGCCCAATCCGGAATTGTTTCCCTGTGTGTTATACGGCGCACAATAAACCTGGGCAAGCAGAAAATAACTGAAACCCCTGAAAAACAATGCGGTTCCCTTGATATGTTGCCCCCGAGTGCTCGTGTTGCCATCAATCATGGGCAACCTGTCCAGCACGGTATTGGCGATGGAAACATTCCGGAATGGGTTTGTCCACTCTCCGTTCACATCCTGTTGGAGATACAGTGGTTCGGGTTTCCAGATGTAGCTTTCCTGCTCGAATGCCGTTACCAGGTTATAGATATTGTGGGGCACGAAGTAGTCGTCCGTCGCGATTTCGAGCAAAGCCGGATAGAAACCAAGGTTGATATGCGGCGTTGCATCCAGTAGTGCTTGCAGGTCATCGAGGGAACTGGGGATGACCGTCGATTTTGATGACCGGATATCCAAATATTTCTCGCAGCCGCAGAAACACATAGCGGCTACGATTAGCGATAGAAAAGATAATGCTTTTTTCATAATTGGTGATTGGGTGTTAGAAATTGACATTCAGCCCGAAACTGTAGCCGGTCTGCGGTGGCATGCCGTTGTAGTCGGGGTCGATACCCGAATCCGTGGCAGACCACAATAAACCAACGTTATTGGCGGACAGGTAGCAGCTCAGGCCGATAGGACGCTTTCGGGATGTTCCCACACCAAACGCGTATGCGAGCCGCAGATCTTGCAGCCTGATCAGGTCAGCGCGCTCAATGTTTGCTTCCGAGCGCGCATAAAAGTTCTCCCGGTTGGAGCTGACCGGATATACCATGGACGGAACGGTGGTGTGCTGTTCGTCGCCGGGGTTCTGCCAGCGGAGCGCGTAATCGGCGTGCCCGTTCCACGAGTTGAACAGCGAATAGTAATTGATGGTCTCTTTCTGAAAGTAATGACCGAACTTATAGCTGATGCTGAACGAGAACTCGAAACCCTTCCATGACACATTACCCCGCCAGAATCCATAGTAGGGTGGCAGCGCCGTACCATGATAAACCAAGTTTTGCAACGAGTCGTTAAGCAATCTCGAATAGTCGGTTGACTGTTCTCCTCCATATATCCCCAGCGGATCGCCATTGGCCGGGTCGAGACCGGCAAACCGGTACGAAAACACCGGATACAGCGACCTGTCCAGCACTGGGTTCAAGGCATTCCCGGCGTTGCTCACATACTGACTGTTGGCAGCCGGATTGCCATAAAACTTGGCGACCGTGTTTTTAACAGCCGACAAGGCTACGGTGGTGCGCCATTCCACAGCCCCCGTCTTGAACCGCCCGTCGAGCTGCACATCAAGCCCCTTGTTCCGGATTTCCCCCACATTCCGCTCCGCCGTATTGAACCCCGTCGTCGGATCCAGCGGATCGGCGGTGATAAGATCCGACGCTTTTTTATCAAAACACTCCACACTACCGCTCAAGGCATATCCAAACAGCGAAAAGTCCAAGCCGTAATTGATCGTCCGGATATCCTCCCACCGCAGGTTGGGATTGGGCGGGAAGGTGATCAGCGCATACGGCAGATTAGTCAGCCGCGCACCGGAGCTGGCATACGCTATAATCGGGTGGATATTTGCGCCTGTGCCCACATTTCCACTGTGCCCATACGTGGTGCGCAATTTCAGCAGGTTTATCCAATCCACCTCCTTTATAAACTGTTCTTCGGATATATTCCATGATAGCCCCGTTGACCAGAGCGGCTTCCATTTCTGGTTGGTTTTTACGCCGAATACATTGGAGCCATCGCGGCGTGCCGATACCGACACGATATACCTTCGGTCATACGTGTAGGCCCCGTTTGCATACAGCGAAACAAAGCGCCTCACACCGCCCGAAAAATCGCCGGATTTTGGTATAAACGCATTGCCGGCAAGGCCATCATAGATGGGATAAGCATTTACATAATCCACGTGGGAGAACGTCAGAATATCCCTTTTATACCCATACACCTGAAAACCGTATGCATCCGTTTCCCTATGCGAAAGTTCACCCCCCAGAAAAGCTACCGCGCGGTGCTTGCTGCCGAATGTCCTGTCGAAATTGAGCTGGCCCCTCGCCCGGTGGGTAAACATCGAACCATTCGTGGTGTTTAGGATGTCACCCAACGGGATGATGCGTTTGACGTTTTCCCCGTCAACCTGCGAAAAGCGGTTTATGAGATCACGCGCATAGAAGGATTCTTCCATATAATTGATCTGCTGGAGATCGCTTTGCCGCTCGTGGTTGTAATAGGCTTCCACCTCCAGCCCATCCGCCAGGCGGTAATTGACCGTTAGCCCGGCATTGAAATGCTGCAGCCCTGCATCGATGCGCGTATACCGGAAATCCTCGTAGGGCCGGTACGTCCAATCCAGCAGCTGGCCGTGACCCGCCGTATCTACATATCCGCTATTGTAATTCCTGGGTATGACGAGGGCATTGCCGTCGTCATCCACCAACCGTGCATAGGGATACAGCTGGGTTTTGCCACCACCGGGGTTAATCGGAAAAGTTGCCAAGCCGGGGCTGCTTTCCGACCCTGAGCGCGTATATACGAGCGTGGTTTGCAGGGTGAGCCTATCTGTAGGCCGGATGGTATTTGCGGACCGCAGTGTAAAGCGGTTGAGGCCGCTCCCTTTCCTATTCGCTATGTTGTTGTCGTATCCCAAGGATAGCATGTACGATACGACTCGGTTGCCTCCCGAAGCATTCAGGCTGTATTGCTGGTTTATAGCCGTGCGATAAAAATAGTTGCTTAGGTCATTGCGGTAGTCGATCGTACGTAGATCGTCTATCTGCGCCAAGGCCTCCATTTCAGAAATCGTGCCCTGCTGCGCCCCGTGGAGCAACTCCACCACCGGGGAAAACACAAAACTACGGGCGTTGGCACTGTTCAGGTTTTGGTCATAATGGCCTTTTTCAAAAAGCATCATCTCCACGTCGATGAAATCCGAGGTAGCCATCCGCGGATGGTAGAAAAAATCCGGCTTTGCCGAGACAGTGGTATTGGCTGCGGCTGAAAGGCTGAAAGCCCCCTCACGGGCGGCCTTCTTCATCGTGATGACGATTACCCCATTTCCGGCACGGGAACCCCAGATGGATGCGGCGGCAGCGTCTTTCAATAAGGTTACCGATTCCACATCGTTCGGATTGATGTTGTTGATATCGCCCTCATAAGGAAAATTGTCAACGACGATCAACGGACTCCCCCCGGTACCTGAGAAGGAACTCAGCCCCCTGATGTTTAGCCGCTGGTTTCCTGTTCGGTTGTCTGACTGCAATCCCGGTGCAATAGCATCTAGCCGCTCGATAATGGTTGTCGAGATCCGCCTATTGAGCAGCTTGCTATCAATCTGTACGAAGCTTCCCGTTGCCCGCTCCTTGGGTATTCGCTGGTATCCGGTACTTACCTGAACTTCTTCGATTGCTATGGTATCGCGGTTATTGGAAACCGTGTCAATACCCAGCGGCGCAGGCCCCGAGGGTTCGGGGCGCTGCGCGTGGGCATACAAACACATGATCGTTGCTACAGCCAATAGGCTGAAATATTGTATATAAGTGCGTTTGAGTTTATGTTTGGAAAAGGAATACCCCTCCCTTATGCGTAAAATTCGCTCCATTTAATTTGCTTGATTTTAGGTGTAAGAAAATTCTCTAAAGGTTGTCTTAACCCAATTCAAGCTGGTTTAGCAATAACTGCTTTATAAAGATTGGCAGTAGAAATCTTCCACGCTTTGGAAAAAGCGGCTCTCCCCTTCCCTATTTGAGGTCGGAGGCCATTGCGTAGACGTAAAAATAAAAAACTCGTTTTCATATGGTTAGTTGAAAACGAGCCTCGTAATATATCAGGACGGTGCTACTATAGCGAGCCCTAAGATACCGTCGTGCAGGCTTCCGAGGGCCTTCGGAACAGTACAATAGGGCCCATAATGCTATAGCGCGTACCAAAGGTACGCAAAATATCACTATGGGCATTGATCCTATTGCCTCGTCCGTTAAGCAAACTCGGAATTCGCACGCGAGACTCTATGTCAATACCAATGCTTAAACAATATCGAAATAAGCATCGTAACAAAGATACAAATAAATATGACAATAAAAGTAAATTAATGATAATTTTTAGCGTAAATTGATTTATCCCTTTGCGGGATGAACACCAATAACCAAGAGTATTCTAAAGCGATAGCCTATAGAATACAAACTATTATGAAAATCACAGGTTTAGATGTTGCTGGTTTTGCCGAATTTTTCAAAAAATCCACTTCTCACATCTATGGAATACTAAATAATACGAGAGCACTTAGTGAAGTCTTTGCAAGGGAGATTGGAGACAAACTGGAGTTTGACGGCGCTAAGATTTTTAATCTGAATTCTAAGATACCTCTTTCTATCTCAAAAGCTGAAGCTCTGATAAAATTTAAGATCGATCACAAAGACAACCCAGAATATTTTCTAAGCACGAAGGCAAAAAGGAGTCCAAATTCATTCGTAACGGATGTGCTCCTTAAATCAGATTGTTTTAAGGAAGGTTATAAGTATTTAAACGAAGTTGCGGAGTATTGTAAGATTGAACTAAACAAAGAATTTGTCGATGACCAGTTATCAAAAGCACTCCAGTACGCTGTGAAAACAAGAGTCCTCAAGTCAACTAAAAAGCCGATAATGTTAAAGGGTGGAGGTTTTGGCAAACGCCTGGTTGATGTTTACTATATGAGACAAAAATAAGAATTATCGCACGATATACGAAGGCACAAGACAGAGATGCACAAGACTTGAAACGAATTGTCTTATCTATTGTTTTCGAAATTTTGTACGAAAATAATAACGACCACATACCAGCCGACGAACTCTATAAATTAGCAAATGACAAATTTAACACTTCTATAGAAAAAGATTTTTTTGACAACCTCTTACTCAAATCAAATGGATTTATTTTGGGAAAAACCAACATCTTGTATGCAAAAAGGAAATAGTGGACATAACGATAAATGTGTCTTTTGATCCCCACCCCGAATATCTGTCAGATTCGCTTGAAATAGACGAGATCTCAATACCGGGAGATTTTTATTATATCGATGAAGACGAATGCGATATTGAACTAACGAAACATTGGAACGAAAACTGATTTCGAGGGGCAATGCAAGTTGGATATCTATAGTTTAAGTTTAGTGAATGTTAAGAGTATGTACGATAATCATAATGAACAATGCCAAAAGTTAAACAATATCTTGATGAGATCAATTCCTATGTAACGACTTGGATTACTCAAATAGCAGTAAATAATGCTCTGACTTATTATGATATTAATAAAATTTCAGAGGGAACCTCACTTCACCTGCTGAATTTGCTTTACGGCTATCAGTTGGTTGATCTGAATAATGATAGACAAAATTTTCCGGGGATTGATCTCGGTGATAAATCAGTCGGTAAACTTGCCGTTCAGGTTTCATCAAGAACAGATGCAAGCAAGATTAAAAGCACCTTACAAACTTTCCACGACAACGGTTATTTAAAGGAATATCCAAATGGTATTCGATTTCTATTACTTTCAGATAACAGGCGTCCAATATTGTCTAGTAAAGTTTTAAGTCCTTTCGGAGATTTTTTTGACTCCAAAACAAACATAATTCTTATTCGCGATTTGTTACAGCAAATTAAACAGCTATACTATGACGATCAATTACGATTTGAAAATATAAGGCAATTTCTCGAGCAAGAATTCGGAGAGCATGGATTACTGCGGAAAAATAGTTTGATTGGCTTTCAACACCGAGCGGAAAAAGTAGCTTTCTACAAAGAACTTTTTATAGCAAATCAGCAAAGTGTAGTCAAAAATTTTGTTCCCATTCAATATATTGTAGGTGATCAGTTTTTCTCAACTGATGAACTTTCTCAACAACTCTTAGATCCTAAAGGTCTTATTATTTATGGACCTTCTGGTTGCGGAAAATCCGTGCTGGCAAAGCAACTCGCTGTTGAATTAATCAACAATATTTTTCCTGTAGTTTTAGATGCCAAATACTACGATAATAATTTTGTTAAACTGTTTAATAAGGAGATTAATGCATATGGATTTAATTCAGACACAGATTTTTTAACCCATGTGGTCCGATCAGAGCAGCAAATTTTACTTATCGTAGACGGCCTCAATGAATGTCCGGCAGAGTTACGTTTAAAACTTCTGCTAGAGATAAAAAAGGTGGTTAGTGATTGGAATATCAAACTAATAGTTACCACCCAAGAGTCGGACCCGGCGTTGGAAGAGTTAGCGTTGCCGTCAATTTATATTCAGTATCCATCTGCCGAAATTAAGATGGCAATAGCACTCGCTCATGGTCAACAAACAGCAAGAAAAAAACTTATTCCAATTTTAAATATTGTGTCCACCGGTTTGGAGGCGAAAATGGCAGGTGAAATTGGAACAGCGTTGACTCACACAGATAATCGCTTTTCCCTTTTTGAATCATTTATAAAGAAAAAGCTTGGCGACAACCATTTGGATGGATTCTTTCTATTGTCATCAATCACTAAATTGATGTCAGAAAAGATTACGTTTAGTTTAGCAAATAGGACGGTTGAAACCTTATTGCTAAAGCATGGGCTTTCTTTGGAACTTTATCGACACTGTTTAAAAAGCGGTGTTTTGGAAGAACAATCGGATAAGATAAGTTTCGGACACGAAATGTTCTTTAATTTTTTTGTTGCAGACAGTGTGGCTCGATTTGCTTCTAATGCCCTTGAGATACTCGAGGCATTGAACGCGCCTAAAAATACCGACAAGAAGTTGCTAATTATCGGATCAATTGATGACCAAAAGTTGTTGGACGAGGTATTGACCGGTTTAACTGACTCAAATTTGTTCGATTCATTACTTGAAGGTGAAGGCGGTGAGTATTGTAAGCTCTGGGCGGAGAAGAAGATACAACAGCTGTTGCCCAGAATTGCTGTCGAGATCAGCAATTGCAGATTTGAATTTGCAAAAACACCACATAATTTTCAGTGTGTTGAAGATGGATTTCAAAACTGGTCAGATCAAGAATTGGCTTTATTGTTAGCCATTCCCGGAAGACTGGTTAAGGGTGAGCTTCTCCGTGAAATATTTGATCTGATCGAAGCCATGGACAATGTATGTACAAAAAGTGTCGAGGAATTTTGGGAAGAAGGGAAGGCTCGTGGTATCAGTACACGATCTAGTATATTTTTGGCAGCTTACAGTGGCATTTTTCAACGGCACATGGCAATCACGCGTATTCTCAATTCACTGCAATCAGAATATTTTCATATGCGAGACAAGATTGCTATACATCAAAAACAGCTTGAACAGTTAATTGATGGTAGAGAATTAACGCCAGGACAAATTTATTTGCTGTTGTTATTGCTCCGTTTTGACAATCGCCTGAGAGTACTTTATCCAACTACTTTACGTATTTTGAACAGATGGCGTTATACACCCAGCAATTTGTTAATGGAAATTCTTCAACAAATCGGATTCATTTACGAGAATGAAGAGCAACGAGGCGAACTAATCAAGGTCATCAATACCATACATTCTGAGACTCAGAATATTTGGTTGTCAACAACAATATTTGATGCGCTTTCAGCTCTCGGAGAATTAGAAGAAGATGCGAATAATTATATTTATGTTGTTAACGACGAGATTGCTGGTGTACTTAATAACCCCAACGATCAAAGTGCTTGTGAGTATGCGGCGGGAATTTTTTTCCGCCAATATGACCATCCGTATAGCTCCGCGTATTATACAGCTATTGACAATCTACCAAGCAATGAGAAAGCTCTGTTTTTTAGAATGGCATTGCAAGGAGAACATAGTTCTATGTTCACTATTTCGTTGATTCTGAAAGTGTGTCAAACAATTGGTGCATCAGCAATGAAATATCTTGTTCGATGGACGGATACTCCGTTTATTCAACCTTCATTTCCGGTTGATTCGTTAGCACTTTTCTTCATAGTCCATCTCTTGTTGGGAAGAAATGACTATCCATTGTCTCAGCGTGATAATAATGGACATGATAAAAAAGAGCGATCCGTTAGGGCTTTGGCGGAAATCTTTTATTGGGGGTGCCGAACAGATATTGAGAGTGAATGCAGAAACCAACACTATCAAAAGCTTGGCGAAGTGTTGTTTAAAGCTGAAAACAATTATGTGGTTGAAACGATTTGGCAAGCTAAACGTGCGTTGTATCAACAAAACTACTATGGAGAACTTAATCTGGATATAATTCAGTCGTTTGAGTTACATTTTCGCAACCAGATTACAGAGTCATGTAGGCATACATTAAAGGATCTTGATTGGCAGGAGAGTATCTGGCAACACGGAAGTCAGAAGACAGAAATTAACCTAAACGCTATTTCACTACTGGAAGAACATGGAACTTTGATTGATATTGATGTACTAAGACCATTAGCTGACGATAAAATCTATGGTCGTTATGCTGTTGGGGCAATTAGGAAATTGGGTGGATAGCTGGACATAATTATAGTATAAAATACATAACGTAAGGTATAAAAACTACGTTAATAATCGTAGTTGTTTCTAGGGAGCATTACAGGATGTAATCTCCCCGATAATCAGCTAGAATCAAAAACCGAAAAGCCCCTATCTCTTTATTTTGTTTGTTTCGAATATTTCGTTTAAATTTGCATTTATAAGGAATTAATTCATGGAGCACTTAGCAGACATAGAAAGACCTAACAAGGCAGAACAACTGGCGGCAATGCAATCTTACGGCACGCTTGCTGCTACTTTGGGAAAGCTCCGTACGGAAAATCCCGAGATCGAGATCGAAGAAACTGCCGAAAAAATAAAAGTGCCATTGAAGGCGCTTAAATTGCTGGCCGAGATTCTCAAAGCCACCAGCCAGGGAAAACCGGTCTCCCTAGTACCCATCGCTACCGAAATGACTACACAGGCAGCAGCCGAGTTGCTGGGATGCTCCCGGCCCCACTTGGTCAAATTGCTCGAAGAAGGCAAAATACCCTTCACAATGGTAGGTAGGCACAGGAGAGTGCGGTTTGAAGATGTGATGGAATACAAAAAGGAATCGCAAAGGAAGAGGGAAGATCTGCTGACGGGAATGATGAAGTCTGACGAAGAACTCGGCCTCTATGGTGCATAGTGTACGGTTTACATGCGTGCTGGATACCAATGTGATCTGTAAGCTCCCCTGAAAAAAGACTGTTAGCGAATAGAAAATGATTGATAACTCTAACAGTGTACGATGAAAGGTAAACGATTCAAACCGGAGCAGATCAGTAAGATCCTTAAAGTGTTCGAGGCTGGAATAAGCGTTCAGGAAATCACACGTGAACATGGGGTCACTGCAGCCTCTTTTTACAAATGGCGGCAGCGGTATGGCGCTCTTCTCCCTGTTGACCTTCAGGAACAGTTTATCCGTTATGAAAGGGATGATGTTCACAATTTTTCAAGCGTAGAAGCCATGCCTTCCATCATTCCCATGTTAATAACGGTTTCAAGGTCGTTCATTGTAAATTGTTCATTTTTTCTGTTTTGGAAGCGTAGTATCAGAGCCTACAATTTTTGAGCATTGATAAAATACATAACAAAAAACTGAAAGCAGAAGCAACAGTCCTAATCACATTATATCTGTTCCACGGCGGCTCAAAGAACTTCCTGAATTTATGTATTTCCTCGGTTGACGCACCGTTTATATTGAATCTTTCCAAAGCGTTGTTCAAAGGGACATTGCAAAATATGGTCACGCCAAACACGCCAACAACATAAACAATAGCAGCCGTGAGCAATAAATAAAAACCTGATTGCGTTCCCGAGCTATTGGAAAGCCAGACTGCCACCGGCAATACTAACATACAGCCCATAAAACTTGAGAAGAACCACGGATTTAAAATTACCCTGTTGATGTGCTGAAATGCTGTTAGATAGGCTTTGTCGTCAAGTTTTCCCAATCCGCCGATGACAGAACATTGATAGGCGTAGAAAAGACCTGCAACCAAGCCCGTGAGAAAGGTTGCGAGTATCTGGGTTATCTGGTAAAAAGTCATACGCTTGTATTTTTGTTGTCCCAGACCCCGGTCATTTTAGCTTTGGCCACATATTCGTCAAAGGAGCCAGGCTCACGGCCCAAAGCCTTTTTAATGCCGTCGGCAACGGATTCGTTCCTGCCTTCCAATGCCTTTGACCAACCATCGGGTTTCTCCCAGTCAAAAGGTGGGTTTGCCGTTCTTGAACCCGAACGGACGCGGATTCCCATTTTTTGAAGTCTTTCCGCTACGCGGCTGCCGGTTTTGCCGGTTGCCCACAATACCAAAATTTGATTTTCCATGTTTTTATTTTTTTAAAATAACTATGGGTCAAAAATAGATTGGGTATCAGCTCATAAATAGAATAAATGCGACAAAACGGTGTACCCCTTATTAGCGAAATTTGACGGTGTTTCCCCTGCGAACGTTTTGCTGTGCCCATTTGCCATTTGGGGTATTGTGGAAAAGAAGTCCGGGGAAACCGTCGGCAACAAGGTGTAAAATCGTTTTTTTGCCGGTCTCGCCACCTTCAACAGCTAAAATATCCTTCACAAATAGCGCAGCTGCCTTCCCAGCTGTATATTTTCTAATTTCCATCGCAACATACCGTTCGGCTAAGGGTATTTATTTCAATCACAAATTTACAAATGTCTCAACGTTTTTGTTGTTGCATTCACGTATTTCCGTTGAACTGATTCTCGAATTGCTGTCATCGGGTTGGTCTGAACGGCAGCTGCTTGAGAGCTATATTTGAGGGATTGCATGAAAAACGAGCTGTTTTTTGATATTCGACAGCGATTACGGTGAAATCATTTACCGCTATGGTCTGGATAATCCTCCATCGGTCATTTATTTTCGAGATAAAGGCTGTTGTCGAAGCAAATAACGTCCGGCAAAGACAGTATAAAAATTCGAATGGTTATGCAACCTGAGACTGACCTCCTCCCAAATTCCGAGTCATGCTAAAAGAAATATTGCTCAACGGCTCGGGGCCGGGTCACACAGCTCGTTCTTAAGTTGCGTAAAGAACTTTAGTGAATACTGGAAAATGGGGCTCATGATAAACGTATAGAGAAAGGTAACAAGGAACACCGGGCCTCCCAGCAGGTATCCCACGAACAACACGCGCCGGAAAACATTGCATGAACCTATCTTGTTGTAAACCTGTCAAAGGTTTCAAAATACAAAATAGAAGAGGGCTATGAACAAATTATTCAGGGCATTGATTGCAGGATGGGGAGCAAGAAAACTTGGGTTTGGGTGCATCGGAACCATCATTGTGTTCATTATACTTTACTACCTGTTGGGTTACGTATTCTAAGGGTTTATTTTTCCGCTTCCTCCTGCGGACATAAACGGCACGATTGACCGGTGAATTTTTCAATGAGCCGAAGTCGTTGACGGATGTAGCGAAGCATTTGTATATAGACGGAAAAGACGAGGAGAAGGTTTTAGAAGAGGTACCGGGGGAACTGGTAAGGGAGCTGGACATTAGCGTTTAATGAAAGTGCTTACTTGAAAAACAACTGCCCCCCTTATTTGTCGCATATGCCCCTCAAACGCAAAACATATACGTGATATCTTTGGTATCAGATTAGGACCCTATGAAATCAATATACCTCCATCCGGCGCCCTGTATTGAAGAATACGTGCATGAACTGCTTGTTATTGAAAACTTCCAAGTAACGCCCCCTTTTGCATTGCCTCTTTTTGCAAATGGTATGCCTACCCTTCTTTTCCAAACAGCCAAAGGACGGATAGGGAATTCAACGAACTACCTGACCTTGTTTGGGCAAACGGTATTCCCTGACACGTTAACCATCGATGAGGATTTCACGCTGATTGCTTATTTCTTTAAACCGTATGCCCTGAATTCACTGTTTGGGGTTTCTGCCCAGGAATTGACAGACAACCCCATTGAGATGAACGTATTGCCGGCATCCATCCGGGCCGGCCTGCAGGAACAGTTACTGAACGCATCCTCAAGCACGGAGATTGTCGCCATCCTGGATAAGTATATATACAGCCTTGTTACTAAAATCAAAACGGATACGCGTATCGTGAAATATGCCGTTGAAAAAATTGCCGCCGAACCCTCCAAAAAAAACCTGGCGGCGGTGCAGTCGGAACTTTGTATGACGGGGCGCACCTTCCAACGGTTGTTTGAGAAAACCATCGGCATCATTCCCACCCGCTACCGCAGAATCAGCCAATTCAATGCCGCTTTCCGACAGCTCAACAGCCTACAGTTTACAAGCCTGACCGCACTTTCGTATCGCAACGGCTATTCAGATCAGAGCCATTTCATCCGCGCATTCAAAGAGTTTACTTCCCTAACGCCCGGTGAGTACCTTGCCTATAGCAAAGCAGGGGGAAACTGATTTTGTCAGTTTTGTTCTATTCCGCGGCTTAGGCCTTCTATACTTTTGAACTGTAAACAAAACAATTCAAAAAATGGAAAACAACATTTATCCTTGTCTTTGGTTTGATGGTCAGGCCCAGGCAGCAGCAAAATTCTACTGTTCGATTTTCAAGAATGCCAAGATTCGGGCAGACAACCAGATGGTGGTCGAATTTGAGCTCGATGGCAAGAAATTTATTGGCCTGAATGGCGGGCCAGCGTTCACATTTAACGAGGCGGTCTCATTTGTCATAGACTGCGAAACGCAGGAAGACATCGACTACTATTGGGAAAGACTGACGGCCGATGGCGGCAGTGAAGGCAACTGCGGTTGGCTAAAGGACAAATTTGGCATGTCCTGGCAGGTGGTACCCACCATTTTACCGAAACTGCTCAGTGACCCGGATAAAGCGCAGCGGGTGATGGCGGTTTATATGAAAATGAAAAAGTTCGATATCAAAGCCCTTGAAAGTGCCTAGCAGGATGGGTTTGAGGCTGCTTCCGAAGTTCCCCAAATACGGAAGCGGCCTCTGACGAAGAGTTTCGATGACAGATGGCACCAACGACTCTGGGGGAGGCTCAGCCGTTTCCGATCGCTTCACCCATTGCCTTCAAAACCCGGATGGATGCATCGATCATGATGATCTGCCGATCTGTCAAGTTAATGCCGTAATCGTCTCCCGCTTTTCGTAGCGCACTCTTCATGCTGTCGGCAAATGCAACTTTTGAATTATGCACTTTATAAATAGTAAAAACTCCTTTTATTTTATAAATTTACAAAAACCTAAGGTTACAAACGTGAATATTTCCACGCAAATAAGAAATTTATATAATCCTATTCAGCCAACTGTAAAAGCTTCGGCTGAAAATGTTACTTATATTGAATTTTTACCTGATTTAAGGTTGCAACCCTATATTTATTGCTATTGGCAACTTAAAACTGCCGAACTGCTTGCTGAACCATTTCATTATCGTGTTGTAACCGACAGTTGTATAGATATTATTTTTGACCTTAACAATCCAGAGGAAAATTATGTGATGGGCTTTTTTAAGAATTGACCCAAGTAATCTTCTGAAACTGCTAAGAACTCCTCCGGCAGGCTTTTGCGGTCTGTAAGTCGAACAGCAGGTATGTAGACGGATATAATTCGAACAACAATAAAAGCTCAATTTCTTCTTGCTTTTTAACATAGTTCGTGTCAGGCCTACCTTTACGTTCTCCCGCCCCGGGGCGGGAGAACGTAAAGGTAGAAAAATTTTCACGCCAAATCCAATACCATCCTCCCCGGAAACCAGATCGCAAGTCGCTGGGCCGTCACTCCCCAATTGGCCAACGGCATCGTCCATTTTTTGTTGATGTTCCGCTGGGCCAGATAGATGAGTTTCAACAGGGCCATATCCGAAGTGAAAGCACCTTTCGTCTTAATCACTTTCCGTACCTGACGGTGGAAGCCCCTGATCGTATTGGTGGTATAAATCAGTTTGCGGATTGACTTATCGTAACGGAAGTAGGTCGTCAGGCGCTCCCTGTTCCGACGCCACGACTCGATCACCGCCCGGTATTTGCCTCCCCAAAACCTCGAAGGAAAAGACACACCTGAAGGTGGACGACTGTTGTGGTACTATGCCGATGCAACCAACCTGCGGGGTTTTTATGTGTACCGCACGCTATCCACCACGTCGCCATTGGAACAGGTGAGCGGGCTGTTGCCGCCTGCGGCAGGTCTCCATACGTATGTTGACAGTGCACAACTGGCGGCAGGTAGCCATGCCTACTATATGGTTGCCGTCGTCTCGACCACCCAATCGTTGAGCCCCCCTTCTGCCGTCATTGAAGTGTTACGGACGGGGACTGGCGAAACCGTACGGCTAACCGCGCCCAGTCAGCTGAGGCCGTTATGGCTTACCGATACGACCGTTTCGCTCACATGATTGGATTTGCACCGCATTTCCGAGCAGGTGGCTACCTACCGGATATACCGCAAGGATACCGAAGCAGGCGAATTTGATGAAAAAGCATGGCTGGAAACCGATATGAACGAATTTGTGGATACGCTGTCTTATGAAGAACAGCGGTGGTATGCCATCCGGTCCGTAGGTGTAAGCGGTACACTGAGCGCGCTGAGCCCGGTAGTTGAGGTGGCTTCCCGATACCATAAGCCGCTGCCACCGGGCAGTGTGCGGCTGATGGTGGATGAAGGCGGCGTGACAGTTAACTGGGATACCGATGGCGAATCGGGTAAAATCCGTTCGTATCGGATTTACCGGGCGCTAGCCAGCGGTGGTATGGAAGCGATCGCCGAGGTTGAATCCGTAGGGGAGCAGCTAAGCTACGTGGACAAGGCGGCGAAAGCCGGTAATCGCTATTACTATTATGTGTCAAGTATCGACCGGCGCGGTGTGGAAAGCGAAGCCAGTGAAGAAGTGTCGATTACGATGCCTTAATTTGTCTTGTTTGCCCTTTTCGGTTGTCGCGTTTGTCACCACGCCGTCCGCGGACGTTTTGCTTATTTTGTGTAGTGAACAAAAAATAGGATTAATACTAAAAATCAAAAGTTATGGACACGCCGCAATCCCTACAGTTAGCCGTGATCATCCCTGCTTACCGGATGCATACGCAAACTTTCATCAATGCACTGGACAGCTTATCCGAAGAAGATGCACTAAAACGAGTTGAAGGCAGAACCAATCACGTTGTTTGGATGGCCGGCAACTTCGTCAACATGCGCTACGGTCTGGCGGGTGTCTTGGGTATTGATGAAAACGACCCTTTCGAAGAATTATTCCATGAGGGCAAGGCATTGGATTCTGCGAAAACGTATCCCACGTTAAAGGAGTTGACAGCGAATTTCCATCACATATCTCCTGTGGTATACAATGCACTGCTGAAGCTAACCGATGACCGCTTATCGGAAGAAGTTCCCATGGGCATGAATATCTCCTTTGTGCCGGAAACCCTGCTAAACTTTATCGGAATGTGTATCGGTAGGGCAGATTACCTCTGCGGCCAGATCGGGCTGATGCGCAGGATTCTCAACTACCCGGGCATGAAGTATGATGTAAACAAGCAAGCCAAGTACTGAGCTATTTAGCTTGAAATGAAAGCAGCTTGCTGTTAACCAGTTTGAAGAATTCCTGTTTGTAGGCGTTGCCGATAGGGATAGACCGGTCGTCGTTCCGTACGCGAACCACGTTCCCTTCGACTGCCGTGAGGTAGGTCAACGAAACGATGAACGATTTGTGAACCCGGATAAAGCCCTTATCGGCCAAATGTTCGTATACATATTTGAGGGTAAGGAAAGTGCTGATGGGCGGCTGCCCGTCGCTATGAATGATCACATAGTTGCCCAG
This sequence comes from Parapedobacter deserti, assembly GCF_042646065.1. Lineage (NCBI taxonomy): Bacteria > Pseudomonadati > Bacteroidota > Sphingobacteriia > Sphingobacteriales > Sphingobacteriaceae > Parapedobacter > Parapedobacter deserti. The sequence goes on along the minus strand of NZ_JBHRTA010000035.1, from coordinate 41,015 downwards.
CCCTTCAATAAAGGTGATACGCTGTATATCCACTTTGAGCAATTTGCCCTTCTGTTCCGACTTTACAAAAAGAAAAGCGTCGTTCCCGTTCGTTCCCGTTTGCAGGGTGCCAACGGTTGTGGTCAGCCGGCTCACGGCTTTAAGGAACCGCGGGAACCCAATGGGTTTCAGCAGATAGTCCACCACCGCATGCTCGAACCCATCCAGCGCATATTCCTTATAGGCGGTGGTCATGATGACGCGGGTATCCCGTTTGATCAGCTTGAGGAGTTCAACCCCGGTGAGGTTCGGCATCTGCACATCCAGGAATACCACGCCATGCACCAGGTCATCCAGCCGTGCGAGCCCGGTAACGGGATCGGTGGTTGCGGCAATTAAATTGAGGTAAGGAACCTGTTCCACGTAGTGTTCCAATACGTCAACCGCATGCTGCTCGTCGTCGATGATGATACAGTCGATCATGAATTCAGTGGTATTTTCAGTTGCACTGTAAATGCCGATGGCTCGTCTTCCAATACAAAGTTATAATGGCTACCATAGATAAGATCCAGTTGCCGCCTGATGTTTTGCAGACCGATGCCGTTAGAAAGTTCTTTGATGCCGTTGCCTTTCTTGTTTTTTATATAAAACGACAATTCACGGTCGTTGGTATGCAGCTTTATCAAAATAGGGTGACTTTGGTCATGTAAATTGCCATGTTTAAACGCATTTTCGACCAGGGTGATCAGCACTAACGGAACGATGGTTGCGGACGGATTGGTTAGGTCTTCATCGAAACAAATATTCAGTCGGTGATCGTGGCGCCGCTGATTGATTTCGATCACGTTTTTCAAATGCTCCACCTCCTCCATGATGTTTACCCGACCATGCACATCCTCTCTTTTTGCCAGCGCGTACCGCATGATGTCGGCCAGTATCAGCACGGACTCCGCTGTTTTTTCATCGCTCTTCATAATTTTGCTATAAATGAAGCTCAATGAATTGAACAGAAAATGGGGGTTGATCTGGTGTTTCAGTGCACTGAGCTCGGCCTCTGCCTTTTGTTTCTCTAAAATGATCTGCTGCTTGCTTTTGCGTATCCACTCCGCCATCAATGCCACCGAAAAACAGGCGACCAAATCACATAAACTGAACATGGCGTGCCACAGCAAAAACCAGGAAACACTATTGTCGGGAATGGCGGTGGTGGACAATCGTTCCTGCATGTTTTGGGGGTCTTGTGGTGCCGAAAAAAGCCACCAGTAACTAAGGGCTAACTTTAACGCAAACATCACAAAAAAGACAGCCAGCGCACGCCAGATTCGTACCTTGTGCATCAGGGGCAAAATCACATGAAAGATCAACAGGTAATACGTGACGACTGCCTCCACGATAAACAAAAAGGTATTGATGCCAAGCCCGAATCGCTTGCTGAAATCGTATACGGTTTTTTCAGGATTGGCCATGTATGCCATAAAAAATAAGGTGCCATGAAGCACCAGGCTCATCAACGTCAAGAGAATAAGTCTTTTGCGGTTGCGTTTCAGAAACGCTATGATCGACTTGAATGGATTCTTGGGCATAATTAGAACGTTAACCCTATTCCGCCGAAGATACCGACATTTCCTTTGGTCGTCACCGAAAGGTCTATCCGCGATTGCAGTTTGAGTTTAGGGATAACCTGTTGCCGGAACCCCACACCAAATACGCCGGTGATGCCGGGTTTGTAATCCTCAAAAAAACTGGGTGCTACATCCCCCGCTCCCGCGAACACCACATAGCCGTACCGGGGGTCGACATTGCTGAAATTCGATCTCAGCTCGCCCTGCAATGCAATTGCCTGCCTATCGATGTAGAGGTTGCGCCATATGCCGCGCAATAGCCGGTCGGCCGAAAGATAGGGTAATTGGTAAAAAGGCGCGTCTCCGTTGAATACGCCGTGGTACAGTGCCTGCACCGCCAGGGTCGTACCTTCCGTTAATATCGGCAACGCATGGAAACCACGGTAATCGAGCTTGACATCGCTGTACACGAAGTCGCTGCCAAGCCATCCGCCATAGCGCCTGAAGGACAGGTCTGCGTAGTAGCCTCCCGTCGGGAAAAACAGGTCGTTCCGCGTATCAAAACGTAGGACCGGACCCGCGCCCGCTAAAAATCCACCATCCCCGTTGGGCACCGCGGTTGAGGCAGATTCATCGAAATCCAATCGGCTGTCGTTACGGACCTGATAGGTAATGCCCGCAAAGAAGCGTTCGCCGATGGCTTTGGTCACTTCCCCTTCCCAGGAAAACACGTTGTTGTGGTATACGGTGCTGTGCTCTTTTTGGGCATCGTTGCCCAATCCGAAGAAATACGACCGATTGTTGTGGAGAAAACTCGCATGGTTGACGTAGTGCCATCCGCGTTTGCTGAAATAATCTATCGTCAGGCTCGTCTGCAATTGGCCGTTGAAGCCATAGGCCACCGAAGGCGTGATCGAAGACGGACGGAAGAAGCGTGGTGGAACGGAAGACCCATTGACTTTTGGAGGGAGTATGAAACTCATGCCAAGTCCAAGTAAAAAGCTGGTTTCCGGGCTGTAGGAAATGATCGGTATCGGAACAATACCCACTTTGCTGGTGGGCCCATTCAGAAAGGCCGAATCGGGCAGTGCGGAAGTGGCGCTAATGCGTGCCTCCGCCAGATCGGTTCGGACGGATTGCCATCCCGCTTGGTTAAGTACGGTCAACTTACCCTCATCAAACCCGTCGGCGGCAAGGGTGTTGTCCAGAGCCATCACGCACGAACGCTCCCGCAGATCCCATACAGCAAGGTAGCCCGCGTCGTTTAGGCTCATCAGGTGCCTGCCATCGGGCGCAAAAGCCAATTGTGTAAGCCGCCCTTGGCCGGCACGGATGGTTTGCATCACGCGATCTTCCCTAAGGTCCCTCACCTCGATCCGGTTCTTGTGGTTGATGCTCGCGTACCGGTGCATGTCTGTGGGGCTGTATACCAACCCATGCAACCGGGAAGTCTCCCAATGTACTTTTTCGGTTTTCAGCGTTTCCGCATCGATTTGCCGCACCACCGACCTTGCTGCCGCCAGCAACTGCGAACCCTCGGCGTTCACAGCGATGCTGGTGGTCAAGTCGGTAATCGAACGCATGGTCAGCAATTGCCAGTGTTGCGTATCGTAAGCCGCCAGCTTTGCCCCCCAGAATGTCTTGGAATGCACGAAAAAAACCCTGTTACCGTCGCGGGTGAAAGCAGCAGACTCGATGGCGAACGGATATTGCTGTTTCATTTCGCCGTTTCGGGTCAAATCGTGTACATAGGTGATTTTCTCCGTCTTCATTTTGATGGAATAGAGCAACCAGCGACCGTCATCGCTGATGGTGCAGAAATAAGGCGCTACTTGATTGGAAGTGGTTATTACGGTCGCCTCCTCGTCCGCCAAAATGGTAGAGACCATAAGCTGGCCATCGACAAACTGCACCATCCGGCCGCCATTGGCCGCCAAAGGCGCTGTGGCATGACGATTCGTTGGGTCTTGGGCATGGACAGTTATCGAAAAGGACAGGCAAACAAGTAAGAACAGCAAATGGGTATTTCTGAAATCGGCAAGCAGTGTAGGCATCAATTCATCGATTTTTACGTTCAACATATCGTTACGAAGGGCTTAAAGGTATCGTACCGGTATGTATTTACCAACAAAATTATGCAAACGGCCGGATTCGCTATGTAAACGTCGAATAAGTCCCGGAGATTTTTTCGGTCAATCATGGAATACGATCTGGCAGGGAAAAGGTAAATGATTTCTAAAAATGGGGTCAGCCGCTATGGTGCTGGGTCGGGATAGTTATTTTCAGACAAATAAGATTGAAAATCTCTCAAACTGGCAGGCTGGCTACGATAGGCCACATGCATGTCGGGCCGGATGAGCATGATGCTGTTTTGCCTGATATTCCATTTTTGAATTATTTGTGCGTATCCCGGACAAGGTTCCACATCAATCATAGTTAACCAATCTAACTCTGTACGGTTCTTCCATGATTTTATAGCGTCCAATTCGGTGTCCGAAGAATCCACGTTGAACATTAGCAAATTGAAGCCTGTATTTTTCAACAAATCCAAGCTGGTCTGGCGATCTGAAAGTGGGAAGAACGGAAATCGATCTCCCGGTGAGGGTGCATCGGCAGAAAAGGAGCCGCGCGCTCCCGAGCCGTTCATGCCACTGTCAGGATACTTTATATTCAACTGAGAAAGCCGGAGAAAGCCGGTTTTCCGTACAAAGGAAGACGAAAGCAGTATCTTCAGGGCAAGAGGAAATATCCGCAATCTTATGAAACGAAAGAATGGATTTTTACTAACAGTAAATTGAAAAGCTAAATCCGTATTTTTTAACAGGTTTCGGGCGATAGGTTTCCGCTCCTCGTCATACGACTCCAGAAGCCTGTTTGGAAAACCAGATTTTAGAACCATCGCCAGTTTCCATGCCAGGTTATAAGCATCCTGGATTCCGGTATTCATCCCCTGTGCTCCGGCAGGGCTGTGAACATGAGCCGAATCACCTGCAAGAAAACAATTGTTTTTTCTAAATGCCGTCACGCTTCTGCTATGAAGCTTAAACACGGAAAACCAAATAGACTTTTTGATCTTGATATTTAGTCCCAGTAGGTTTTCAGTATTGTTTTTGATGTCGTTTTCAGAAAATTCATCGATGTCCTTTTCCGAATCATCGAGAAAGCTGAATATCCGGTATTTGTTTTTCTCCTTAAACGGAAAAAATCCCATAACCTGATTTTTTTCCATTGCGGTTACGATATGATGTTGAGGGCTGTCCCAATCTAGATAGACATCAGCCAGCATAAAGTTTTGAGGGAATGTTTTGCCATGGAAGGCAATTTTCAGCTTCTCTCTTACGGTACTTGAGGCCCCGTCTGCACCAATGAGGTAGGTGCTCGAAACCTCGTAAGTTCTGCCGTCCTGACAAATTACCGATTCTACAGCATCCGCGGTTTCCTTGATATCGGTAAGCCGGGTATTCCAATTGACTTTTTTTCCATGCTGTGCTAAAAAATCCAGGAGCAATTTTTCAGTTTCAAATTGTTCGAGCAAGTAAATGTTGGGAAATTTGGTTTTTCCCGCTCCGGGTTTAGCAAAGTGAAATTGTCGGGCTATCTTTCCGGAAACATAAAAGGTAACATTTTCCGCTCTTTGCGCCAATTCCAGAAATTCATCGGCCACCCCCATCTGATCCAGTATTTCTACAGTCCGGGCTTGGACTCCAAACGCATTCGAGGTTTGTACCGGTCCCGGTTTCTGATCGATAATCAAAAAATCGATTTGAAATCGGCAAAGTTGGCAGGCCATCATTAATCCGGTGGGACCAGCCCCAACAATCAATATGCGGGTCTTACCAGGTATATCCATATTATGATCGTTTCGGTGCTATCAAAATTTGTTATTCCAACAACTGTTTATTGTCCCTTCACGAAAGTCAGTTTTCATTTTTTGTTCGCTTTGCATCATTGTGTACCACCTTTCTAATTTGACTTATCTGTATAATCGGTTGGATATTTGTGTAATTATTAAAATCATTAATAATGGTGTCCCTATTTTGGGCAATTGCTTTATTATATTCGTTGATATCGTCAATATAGAAATAACCTATAGCCAGAAAGGATGGCTTCTCCCCCGATGTTCTACCCAAAACGCCCTTCTCAACTTCGTAAAGCGTTAGATTCTCTCCCAGAAACGAAGCAACCATAGGCATATGCTTTTTCTCATAGTATTCAAAATCAAAAGTTTTGCCTTCTCCGTTAGGATAAAGTACAGACACCCTAAACATTCCGATACGCGGCGCATCGGCAAATTTTGGCCTACCGGTTTCGCAGCCAACCAAGGCTAGAAATAACAGAATCGATCCCTGTATAGCAATCAATATCCGGTGCTTTTAGGAGCGATTATTCCAACAGCTGCTTTATTGTATTTCCGTTTTCATCCAGCACTGAAAACGACACTTCATTCCGGTCGGTTACCTCCAACTTGACACGCGGCTTCCCGTCGGTTCCGTTGATTACCAGCGCCGTGGTACCGTTACTGGTGCCGAGCTGCAAACGGTTAGTACCCTGCCCGATTCCTTTTCCTTTGTCATTAACCGTAAGAAAGGCTTGATAGCCAGTTGAATCCTCGCGGGAGAACATCCCGATGGCATCCACCGTGCTATAATCCAGTACCATTGCATTGAATGCTGCGGTCTCATTTTCCATTACGGCCATGCCGCCATGCTCATTACCCTGCGGATCGTACAGTACGATGCCACCCGCCTTAATGGCTCTTTTGTAAGACTGACCTTCCAGAACCGGATCGGGAACACGTTCCTGATTGGCCAAAATGATAGCGGGCGTACCATCTTCGTTTACGATATTGATCCGTTTTACCGTAATTTCGTCTTCGTTCGGACGGTTGAACCCTGTTAAAACCAGAAAACCGCATAGAAGCGTAATGCCAATGTTATAAATCACTAGCAGTTTGTTTGTTTGTCGCATAATTTATGGTTTATTTGTTATTCAGCTTTTTGGACGAAACTAGGTATAGCCGTGTATAAGAACCCCAATCGCGTTAGTCATATCCATGGCTAGGAAATCTCGACATGGCCGCCTTGTTGCATCGTGTAAATATAGACTTTATCAACCTGAAAATCAAAGCTTTTTCTGTCAACGGTCATCAGCAGATTCGTTATTTCTGAGGTAAAGTTTTATGTTGCGAAAGTTTGGGTTAAAAGAACTCCCCACGCTAGAATGTCATAAACAATACCCCAAACAACACTAAATGAAGTATTATGGATATATCACCGTTAATTGCAAGTGTGCTTGCATTTGTATATTTAAAATTAGGTATACTTTTGCAACTGTTACGTTGTGAATTGCCTTAAGTCGTTCTACTATTCTTTTCAAGTATTTTTTTCAACGTTTTTAGATCGTTCATCACAGCCGTTGCATCCTGTTCAAATGCTTCTTCCGTCATATAGGGCATCCTAAACAAGGTAAAAACAAATTCGCTCCCTTGATTATTTTCGATCACTCTCATCGGATTGTATACAATTGTGCCATCTGTAAGAGTAACCCAATGGTCTATAATTCCGAAATTATTGTCGGGAACGAATTCCACTTTAATTCTTCCTAAGTCGGATACAGCAAACCAAGTGCTGTTTTCTTTAACCACAGATTGAATAAAATTTGTCCACGCAGGCCAGTTTTCAGGGTTTGAGGCATAACTATATACCTCATCGGCAGGCTTATTTATAGAAATACTTATATGTTTTACAGCGTAAGTACTAATATTATTTTTGTCCATATCGCTATTTATTCTGTCCAAACAGCGAGTTCGTAGCCGTCTAAATCTGTGAACTGAAAACGTTTTCCTCCCGGGAAACTGAAAATGTCTTTAACAATAGCGCCTCCTGCACTTATTATTTTACTTTTAGTCGTTTCAATATCTTCTGAATAGAGAACGACTAAAATAGTTCCGTTGGTTGGTTCTCCATAAGTAAATCCACCCTCTACATAGTCACCAGCAAATGCAGTGTATGCTGTTCCATAATCTGTAAACTTCCAACCAAAACATTTGGTGTAAAAATTTTTAGCTTGAACAATATCCTTTGATAGAAATTCAATGTATTGTATCTGCTCGTGTTTTAGTTTTTGCGAATAAATTTCAGCCATAATATCTTAATCTGTCTTTACAAAAATAAATGATTATCATAATTGGAACTTTGGAAAAAAACGACAAAATCAAAATTTTGAGGGAACAACGCCTGCATATCTTTTTATCTCATTGGTTAAATGGGCGTGATCATAATACCCGCATTCGTGAGCGATACCCAATAAACTTAGCTGATTTCGATTGTGCTTTATTTTAAAAAGGGCGGTTCTAAACCTAACGATATTAGCAAACACTTTTGGGCTAATTCCGACGTACTTTCTAAAGTCCCGTTCTAATTGCCTTATTGTCGTGCTATTTTGTTTTGCCAATATGTCCATACTAATTAGCCCATTGGTTATTTCAATGTCTCTTACTACCTTAAATAGATTGTGCTTTTCCTTTGTCAGCCCTTTTAAGAAAAATTTATCGAGATAGGCGAAAGAGTGCTTTTCTATCTGGTGAATGTCGGGTGACAAAGACTGCTCAAATTCAATAGTTTTATCTCTAATTTCATTTGAAGGTGCAAAGTTGTAAAACGAGGAAAAGGCTGAAGGCTTAAAACGCACTCCAATAAGTTTATTCGATGCATACATAACGCTTTCCTTAAATGTGGTCATTGTTCCAACGAGATAGGTTTTCTCTGGATACATTGTTAAAGCCCCGTTGTATGTTTCGTACTTTTCTCCTAAATTAAAAATCAAGTCAACACAGTTATCCGGTAATATTATATCTTTAACACATTGTTTCTCCACCCCCTCAGTGATCCAATAGGCATCGATGTAATCTGCTAGACTTGGATGTGGTTTAATCTCTTTGTAAATCATAATTACATTTTATTAGGCCATGTTATTATTGACATTCGCTCCTAAAATCATTAGTTTGTCAATCGTCTTCCTTTGCCAACCTTTTTCACCAAATTTAGCCAAATTAATTGCTATATTACAGCTATTGTTGTGCCGATATGTTGTGGAGAGGTCGGGATGTGCTTATTCGCCGGACCTGCTGCGTAAGAAGCTGTATAAGGTTCGCTACCACATTGTAGATCTTTTGCTCGGCACCTTTTTCAATGCCTTAAAACAAGCCTCGGCCCCTATGACCGGGGATGTGAGCGGGGTTAATCAAGCATGCGATTCGTACCACCATCAAGATCTTTGATTATGGGTACGAAGAATCGGTTAAAGTCTTTCAGGTCAAAGATCTCATATTTTTCAAGGACATAATCGATTCGGCGGGGGGTACGATCCAGTACAGAGTCCGCAGAAAAGACGGTGGATATGATGACCACCTTCGAACTGACGTCGTAATGGTCGAGAAAATAAATCAGACTGTCGGCACTGTCCCCGCCGCTTGAAAGGATAAGGATATCAGCTTCTTGCGCGGCGGCGCGTTCTTGGTCCGAGTACGTCAAACTATAACAACTGTACGTGCAACATAGGCGCTCGGAACCTTCTATCCAGCGTTTAATACATGATAATCCGGGTTCGAGTTGCCAGATAAAGCAACTGTAAACCGATTTCATTGGTGTGGGCTGTCGTTTGGGATAGTCGTTGTCCAGCTCATCGATGACTGGGGCCATGAGCGATTGGAAATCGTCGTCGGTTTCAATGAATTCATTTGGCATAAAGTAGTCGACCCGATTCTTTATTTTTTTACGGGACTTGTGGCTGTTGGTCATCATCACAATCATTTTAGTGCCCACTTCAGGAAGTTCAAGCAGGGCCTCGACTACATGGAAATTGTCGTCTAGCGAGAGCAAAAGGATGTCCGCTTCACAAGCAAAGGCACTTATGTAGTCGATGTCGTGCGTAACCAACGTGCCATAAATTGGGTTTGTGAGGCGTGGGTGTGAATCGATCCTGTTGGAAATGACATCGATAGTTTCCCAGTTTGATTGACATACTAAACATCTGTATTTGTCCCGTTTGTGCACGGTTTGACGATTATGTTGTGTCAAGTGGGTTTGCGGATCAATTGCGGGTGCTTCTTTAAAATAGTTTTTTAAAAATCTGAAAAGGGGGAAGTTCTTCATGGTGTCGAAATCTGCATTGATAGACGTTGGCTTATCTTGGAATAACTATACAAATTTAAAATTTTGTTCGGCTATTACCAAATAAAGGGCATCGGGCTTTAAGGAGCCAATTTGGCGCCTTAAAACAGGGCCAGTATTTGAAAGATCCGCCGAACTCGGAAGACCTTAAATCAGGCCGGGACAAAGGCGTGTCCTTTACCGAAGCACGACAACGTATATTGCCTAAATAACTAAATAGCTATCAATCGTCAGTACGTGGTCTCCATATTCCCTTTTGTGATCGTATACGAGTATATATCGGACGAGCAATTGGTTTAAATTCTACATATATTCCATACCAGCCAAAACCCGAAAAAAAAGTTGAGAAAGCGTTAACCATCAAAGGTATCCCTCTGGAGGAGCAAAATCTTGCTATGAAAAACAGCTACAGGCATGTGCTGATGAAATTGAGGGGTGAGGTTGATCGACAGATCCAGCACTATGAAAAAGCGCGATTGGCACCCGATGAACCCAGACACGATGACGGAGATAAACAGAGCCCTATTCGTAATTGACATCGTGTCAATATCACCGCACGTCTTCGCCTGCTTCATGATACCATCGAGCGTGTCGTCGTAATGGCGTTAAAAGTTCGCCCTGAGAAAGTACGTTAATGCATACGTATAGTCATCTTCCTTTGCATGCCCGATGCCGTAATCGGCGAACACCAGAAGTCTGCTGCCCGGTTCCAGGGCTTGGAAGGCCGTGCCGTAACCTACCGGCACGTGGATGACGCGCTGATCGGCACTCCGGATGATGGTCTCGTCTACCGGCAAATCCCTAGACGCTTCGTCCCAATCATCGATTTTAACCGTTTTCAGCGAAAACGCACCCTCCAACACGTAAAACCAGCGTTGCTCAATGCGGTGCGCCCGCCAGCCGCGGATCGTTTCGGTATCCTTATTCTCGATGATATAAAACCGTTTCACGGCGGTCATGTCAAAATCATTGACAAACCGGATGCTGCCGCGATGATCTTCGGCGATGCCGCCTTGTATAGTGGCTATTTCTTCCATTCGTTTGCTGCTTATCAAAATTAAGTGCGCGCAATTTATACAATTCTGTTAAAAATAGACCAGCCTTTCGGGCGTACGGTAGCCTAAGGGCCATCAACGTATGTCAAACCGGCACTCGGGTGAAGGGTGCCGGTTTTTTTTATTACATTCGTTTCCGAACCAATTGTAGTTATAAATGCTTCGGATTCATGGAAACAATAGAAAGGAGTGGCTGGCGGCCTTAAAACTTGGCGATCATCAGGCATTCGAAAGCCTTTATCTGCAGTATAAACGCCAGATATACCACAACCTTTACCGGTTGATGCACCACCATGAAGTGGCCGAAGAGCTCACCCACGATACCTTCCTCAAGGTATGGCAGCTCCGGGAAACCCTTGATTCCGACCGGTCTATCAGCGCATTCCTGCAGAAGATAGCCGGCAACCTGGCGATGGATTATTACCGCCGCGCCGCACGGGATAAACGCATGCAGGAGGAATTGATCCGTACCGCGGCGCTCCACGATCCGGCGCCGGGAGAACAGCTGGAACGGGCCGAGAGCCAGGCGCTCGTACGGGCGGTTCTGGAAAGGCTCCCCCCGAAACGCCGGGCAGTTTTCGCGTTGTGCCGGCTGGAGGGTAAAAGCTACGCCGAAGCGGCGGAAATACTGGGTATCGGCGTAGGTACGGTAAACGACCACATCGTCAAGGCCACGCGGTTCCTCCGTGCCGAACTCGCCAAACATCCCGACCTGCATATCCTAGTTGTATTCCAAACGGCATTTTATTTCTAATTTTTCCTGCTGAATCACAGCTGGTTGTGTATGATTTTTGTTGCCCTGCCGAAAAGGAGCATATGGATTCGTGCGCCCGTACGTATTCATTCGTAAACCAATGATTAACCGTTATGCAGGATTGGGACGCGCTTTATACGCGGTTTTTGAATAGACAGTGCTCCGCCGACGAAATCCGGCAGCTGCTGGAACATTTCGAACGGGAAGGCGATCGGTCGGAACTGGCAGAGCGAATCCGCTCGGAACTGGCCAACAGCGAGCTATCGGTCACCGATTCGCCGGAAGTGGAAGCGGCGTACAACCGTATTTTTCAGCAGCTGAAAGTGGAGATCGGTGCGGTGCCCGCCCCAAGGCAGGGTCTTCATCGGAAATTGCGATGGCTGCCCTATGCGGCTGCCGTGCTCGTGGCCGCCTGCGGAATCTGGCTGCTTACCCGGCAGGAGGCACATCATGTGCCGCAGCCGCTGGATGCGACAACCATCAAACCCGACGGAAACCGGGCTACCCTTACCCTGGCGGATGGTCGCGTTGTCGACCTGGATCCCGGACAAGCGGGAATAACAGTTGGCGATTACCTGCGCTACGACGATGGTTCGGAACTTGATGCGGTGCCTGCGGATCAACAGGGAGCGTCAGCCGAAGTCTACGCAACGTTGACGACGCCGAAAGGAGGAACGTATCGCATTACGTTTGCCGACAGTACGATCGTGTGGCTCAATGCGGCTTCAACGCTGACCTATCCGCTGGCGTTTGATGGTGCCGAACGTGTGGTGGAACTCACCGGCGAAGCGTATTTCGATGTACAAAGCCAACGGACTCCGTTTATCGTCAAATCAAAAAACCAATCCATAGCGGTGCTGGGCACCCAGTTTAACGTATCCGCTTACCCCGATGACAACCAGACACAGACAACGCTGGTGAGGGGGCGTGTACAAGTATCGACGGTTGGCAACGCCGCGTCATTACAGCTCCATTCAGGCGAGCAAAGCTCCCTGACAGGAACCACGTTGACCAAAGCAACGGTCGATGTATTGCCTTTCGTTGCCTGGAAGGAAGGGCTATTCAGCTTCAACGGAACCGAACTTAAGGTGGTGATGAACCAGCTGAGCCGCTGGTATGACATCGAGGTGGTCTTCGAGGGTGACATCCCCACCACCCATTACTTTGGCGATATCAATCGCCAGGATCCCCTGAGTAATGTGCTTGACTTGCTGGAAACTAGTGGCTTACATTTTAGAGTCGAACGGACGGATAACGTAGATAGGCTTGTTGTGATGCCTTAATGAGCGTATAGGAATCCGCAATAACGAACAGAAAGGAGGATGGCCATAGGATAAACGGAAACAACGAAGCCCGATGACGCGCAAAAATCCGGATGGCGGGGGAAACGCCACCCGGTTAAAAGCTTGGGCTACCATCGAAATGTGTTGCAACAGCAACAACGAGTGAATACGATTAATAAACCAAACAGACAAATATATGATTTTTAACACACGTGTTAAAGGCCGCTATTGGCCTTACACTTACCGGTTGTTAATGATGAAACTGGCAATTATACTCACGTTTGTGGTTGTACTGCAAGCTACCGCCGGAAGCGTAGCCCAGACCATCACGTTAAACCTCCGCCATGTGCCACTCACCGATGCCATGCATGCCATCCGTCAGCAAAGCGGGCACCTGTATCTCCTGAAAGGGAAAGCACTTGCCCAAATGAAAGTTGGCGCCACAGTGCGGGGAGCGAGCCTGGAGCAAGCCATGAACGACCTGCTGGCCGGCACGGGCCTGGAGTGGGTGCTGAAGAATAACACCATCGTGATTTCCAAAGCGCCGGAATCGGCGGCGTTGCCCGGGGACAACCTGGGCGGAACCGCCATGCACCGGGCCCAACAGCGCACCATCGGCGGCAAAGTGACCGACGAGGCGGGCGCGCCTGTGGAAGGAGTAACCGTGGCCTTCGGCGCATCGACAGCGGTGACCACCACCGACGGCGGAGGCAATTTTCAACTGAACGTGGAGGGCACGGGGAACCTGGTGTTTTCCGCCGTGGGCTTCGAGACGCAACAGCTGTCGCTGACGGATCAGCGCACGGTAAATATTACGCTGGTTGCGGCGATAAGCGACCTAGACGAGGTGGTCGTGGTCGGTTACGGCACGGCACGGAAACGCGACCTCACCGGCTCGGTGGTGTCGATCCAGGAGCGCGACTTTGCGCAGGGTGTGAACAACAATGCATTGCAGCTGCTCAATGGCAAGGCTTCCGGAGTGCACATCAGCCAGTCGAGCTCGGCACCTGGAGCGGCAACCAGCATCCGCATCCGTGGTGCAGGTTCCATCAATAGTAGTAATGAGGTGCTCGTCGTGGTCGATGGTTTGCCAGGCGCCACCATGGATGCGCTGAACCCCGGCGACATCGAGTCTATCGAAGTCCTCAAGGACGCCTCCGCAGCAGCGATTTATGGAACGCGGGCAGCCAATGGCGTGGTGCTCGTAACCACCAAAAAGGGTAAGAGCGGAAAACCGCGAACCTCCTACAATGGCTATGTAGGCCTGCAGGATGTAGCCAAGCGTATCGACGTGCTGAGCGCCCGCCAATACATGGAAGTGCTCAACAGCATCCTTGCCGACCAAGGCGAAGCCCCGCTGTATACCGATCAGGAGATCAACGATGCTTCGTCCGGCACGGACTGGCAGGACGAGATTTTCCGGACGGCGGCTGCCCACGATCACAGGCTTGCGTTTTCGGGTGGTGGCAATCATTCCAATTACTACATTTCGCTGAATTATTTCAACCAGGCTGGGGTGGTGCTCGGTTCGAACCTGGACAAGTATAACGTGCGGCTCAACTATGAGCTGAAGCCCACGGACCGCCTGGATCTCAAATTCAATGTGAACACCAATCGGTGGAACAACAAGCGGATTTATGAAAGCAACTCGGCCAACGAATTTGCGGGGCCCATCAACACGGCCCTGCAGTTTGACCCCACACTGCCTGCCGGGCTGGATGAAAGCGGCCGTTATCAGATTAACCCCGTCATCGCGCTGGAAAATCCCCTGGCATTGATTCACGGCTTCGATGAGCGGGATATGCTGTTCCGCAGTTTCGGCACGTTTACCGCCGACTACCGCATATTCGAGGGATTTACCGCTACCGCCCGCCTGGGTGCGGATTTTGCAAACAACCGCACAGATAGTTACAACAGCCGGCTCACCACACGGGGTCTCGCCTCAGGTGGTATCGGAAGCATCCGATCGGGCGAGAACTTCCGTTGGCTTGCGGAGTTTCTCGGGCAGTATGACAAGGAATTCGGTCGGGCACATCACCTATCTGCAGTAGCGGGGATAACGTTTGAAGAGTTCAATAACCGATCGGCCACCGCAGCGGCGGCCAATTTTCTCTCCGACGTAACCGGTGTAGACCAGCTGCAGAGCGGCGACCGGGGGCAGTTTACGGTCAACAGTAGCCGCTCGCGGAACCGGCTGAATTCATTCCTGGGCCGGGTAAACTACCGCTTCAACGACAAATACCTGGTTACCGCATCGCTACGCGCCGATGGGACTTCGCGGTTTGCCGCAGACAACAAATATGCATTTTTTCCCTCGATGGCCGTGGCCTGGCGGATTTCGGAAGAGGCCTTCCTCCAGCAGCAGTCCCTCCTTAGCGACCTGAAACTGCGCGCCGGATTCGGGCGACTGGGCAACCAGGGCATCAACAACTTTGAGACGTTCCAGACGTTTGTCGTGTCGGGCGCAGCGGTACTGGGCGACCAAGTTGTACAAGGGGCCGCTCCGGCCCGGATACCCAATCCGGGGCTGCGTTGGGAAACCTCCGAAGAGATCAACGTGGGCCTCGACTTCGGCTTGTGGCGCAACCGGCTGTCGGGGGCCCTCGAATACTTTGTGAAGAGCACGAAAGATCAGTTGTTCAGCAAGCCGGTGCCGGGAACGACCGGCTTCACCAATACACGGGTCAACTTCGGCAACGTGCAGAACTCGGGCATTGAAGTTACCCTGAATTCGTTGAATACCACCGGTGCATTCGAATGGCGCACGTCGCTCAACCTGTCGGTACTCCGGAATAAGGTCACCGAGCTGCCCGATTTCATTCCGGAACTGATCGGCGGTAGCGTAGGGACCTTCATTTCCAATTACACCATCGTGCGCAGGGGCGTACCTATGCGGTCTTTTTATGGATACGAAATCACGGGATTCTTCCAGGAAGGCGACAACATCGGCGAGTCGGCACAGCCGGATGCGCACCCCGGCCATCCGATTTTCAGGGATGTGGACGGCAATGGGGTCATTAACGCGGACGACCGGGTTATCCTCGGCGACCCGTTCCCCGATTACACCATCGGACTCAGCAATTCATTTATGTATAAAGGCGTAGGACTGGATTTTCAGCTGGTTGCCGTACAGGGCATCGAAACGCTGGATGCCAACATCCTCGAATCGCTCTATCCGATCAATTTTAACCGCAACCGGATTGCGGCCCATTACCTCGATCGGTGGACGCCCCAGAATCCCGGCGCGGCGTATCCTTCGGGCATCAATCCAAGCTCGTATGGTGGGGCGCGGGCCATCAATTCGCTGACCGTGACCGATGCCTCATTTATCCGGCTACGTTCAGTGACGCTGTCGTACGCATTTCCCGAACGGTTTGGCAAATGGCTCTCGGGAAGCTCGGTTTTCCTGGCGGGCGATAACCTGTTTACGATAACCAACTTCGAAGGCTTCGACCCCGATGCCAATGCCTCGGCCAACTCCGGGGTGAACGCCTCGGCCAGCAACATCGACCGGACATCGTACAACAGCTACCCGCTTAGCCGGACCATCAGGCTGGGCATAAACCTGACGCTCTAATGAAAATCTATCCCATGCTAACTCAATAGACATATGATTACTATCAAAAAATATCGACTAATAGCTGTGGCGGTGATGGCATGCGGCTACCTGTTATCCGGGTGCGAAAGTTTCCTGGAAGAAGCCGTATACACCGAGTATGACCCGGCTAAATTGCTGCAGACCGAAGAAGGCATCAACAGCGTATTGGTGAGCGCCTATGGCGAGTTACAGTTTAAAGGCAATAACCGGGAGTTCAACCATACCTTTGCGGAATTTCCCACCGATATCGCGCTGGAATCGGGCGGCGGTTTCGAGCGGGAAGCGGTGCTGTTCATGAACTTCCAATGGGATGAATCGCATGCATTTTTCTCCAACTCCTGGTCGAAAATGTACCGCGCCATCCGTAACGCCAATTCGTTGCTGGACAATATCGGCCTGGCTACTTCGCTTCCCGAACAGCGGCTGGCTGAACTGACCGCCGAGGCCCGTTTTATACGTGCAGCGGCCTATTTCCACCTGTACGACCTGTTCGGGCCGGTGCCGTTGATTACCACGTCCGAAACCCTGGATATGGAACCCGTAAGGCCTTCGGAAGCCGACTTTTCGGCATTCCTTACTGCCGAGCTGCGCGCGGCCGCAGATGCACTTCCGGCCGTTCAGGATATGATCGGCAAAGCTACCAAGGGTGCAGCCCTCGCCGTGCTGTGTAAATTCTACCTGAATACCAAGCAGTGGCAGCTCAGTGCGGATGCGGCGGATGAGCTCATCGGCCTGGGGCAGTATGGACTGTTTGGTGCGATCGAGGAACTGTTTACCGTGGACAACGAAACCAATGCGGAGTTCATTTACACCCATCCGTACCTGCCGCTTAGTGGCTTTGGAAATACCTACATGGCGCACGCATTTCCACCAAACTACCCCGTGCTGCCTAACTGGGAGAATTACGGCGCGCAGTACCGTACGTATACCAGCTTCGTGAAATCGTTCGAACCGGGCGACCGACGGCTAAGGATGTTTCTCACGGAATACACCACCATACAGGGCCAGCAAGTGCAGTTGGTGGAAGATGAGCAAGGGAGGCCCCTGGACAATGCGCGGAGCTTTAAGTATGTGCCCGATCCGTCAGCCATCAACGCATTTCATGGCAACGACTGCCCCATCATCCGGTATGCAGACATCCTCTTAAGCAAGGCCGAAGCGCTCAATGAATTGAATGGGCCCACCGATGACGCGCTGGCGCTGCTCAACGATATCCGGGAGCGCGCGGGCGTATCCCTGTTGACCCTGGATAATGTACCCACGCCGGCAGACTTCCGGGACGCTGTTTTGCGGGAACGGGGATGGGAGTTTTTTTCGGAGGGACTGCGCCGCCAGGACCTCGTCCGCCATGGTCAATTCATCGGGTCGGCCATTGCCCGGGGCAAAGCTGCCAAGCCACACCATGTACGGTACCCGATACCCCGCCGGGAGTTAGAAGCAAATCAGCAATTAACACAAAACGAAGGCTATGACTAATCGTACAAATCGTTGGGTTCTGGGTATCGTTGCCCTCGGACTGGTAGGCTGCGGAGGCAGCCAGAATGCGGGCGATAGCCGACCCAACATCATCCTGATTACCATTGACGACCTGGGATGGGCCGATGTGGGCTGCTACGGCAGCACCTATTACGAAACGCCAAACATCGACCGGCTGGCGGCGGAAGGCATGCGTTTCACCACTGCCTACGCCGCTGCCGCCATCTGTTCGCCCACACGGGCGGCGTTGATGACCGGCAAGGCACCCGCACGGACCGGCATCACCGACTGGATCCGCGCACGCTTCCAGGGCGGTGATATCCCTGCCGATCATACCTACCGGCGGACTTACGAAGGCGGCCCTGGCGATTCACTCCTTACCCCATCGAATCCACTGTGGCTGGAACGGGAAGAAACGACGATTGCAGAAGCGCTGAAAGGCGTGGGGTACGCCACGGCGCATATCGGAAAATGGCACCTTGGCCCGGACGACTGGTACCCCGAGAAGCAGGGATTCGATATCAACATCGGCGGAAGCGACTACGGCCAGCCGCCTTCCTATTTCGACCCGTACAGCAACGAAAAGCTGAGCGGGATATACAACATTCCGCCGCGCAAGACGGGCGAATACCTCGTTGACCGGCTGGCCGATGAGGCCGTTACCTTCATTGCCAACCACCGCGACAGCCCGTTCTTCCTGAACATGGCCGATTACGCCGTGCATACCCCCATACAGGGCAAGCCGGAGCTGGTGGAGAAATACAAAAATAAGCCCTCAACCAGCGGCCAGCAGAACCCTGAGTATGCCGCCATGGTGGAAAGCATGGATATGCTGGTCGGCCGGATTATGCACACCGTGGATAGCCTGGGCATCGCTGAAAACACGTTGATCGTCTTCACATCGGATAACGGTGGGTTGCTACGGGTGACGGATAATACGCCGCTTCGCTCGGGAAAAGGATTTCCGTATGAAGGCGGCATCCGGGTGCCCTTCATTGTCCGGCACGTCGGTACGGTCACGCCCGGCCAGATCGTTGACGAGCCAGTAATCAGCCACGACCTGTTCCCCACCTTCTGCACATTGGCCGGCGCCGATGCCGGAGACCTCTCCCAGCTTGACGGGGTAAGCCTGGCCGAGTTGCTCACCAATGGCGGGGAACTGGATCCGCGGCCCCTCTTTTGGCATTTCCCACACTACCGTTATCACGATGAAGTGCCCTACAGCATCATCCGGCAGGGCGATTGGAAATTGATAAAACGCTATCAGGGTAACCGGTACGAGCTGTTCAACCTGGCAAACGACCCCCGGGAAACCGAGGATGTCGCGGCGCGCTTCCCTGATCGGGTGAGCCAGCTGGATGGCCAGTTGGCCGGCTGGCTGGAAGGCGTCGACGCGGCGCTGCCCAAGGTGAATCCAGATTACTCCCCATCTAAGTAACCCGCCGGAACCGGCACTCCGATGAGGGGTGCCGGTTTTTTATTATGCCTTTCTTACCACGACGAGTTGCAGATGATTAACATCCCAATAGCGATTCTTAAATGATCACGTCTTCGAAAGAAATGCGATGATGTGGGAAGAACGCTATTTAGGGCACATAATGTGCACCAATAATTAAATTATTTGTCCCCGAGCAGTTTAGCTTTAGCTTCCATCAGACCATCAATGAAGTCTTGATAAGAGACTTTAAATCTATCTTTAAAGTATATTCAATCTCCAGCTCGTTGCTTTCTTGATTTATCTCTGCAACCATTTTCCCATCTAGCCAAAGTTCGGCTACCAAATCATCTCGATCCGGAGGGCTGGCTATTTCGACTGTCAGTTTTTCCATTTTATACTGCTATTATTCTAGGAAACCGTAAAGACATTTCCGTCTGCACAATTTTATCCAGCGGCTGAGGTTCTGTAGCGGGGGTTTTCCGCAAGACATTCGCTTACTTGCCGACTGTCCGGGTTTTCCAGGGTGTAGTTTGTATTGATTGAATCAATTATGATAATAGGTACAAATAGGAGCCGTAATACTATACGGTGAGCAAATAGTTAGTGCTCCTTCCCCCAGCTTCGTCCTTGACCAGTATCCCCTTTACGACTAAGTCTTGTATATCACGGGTTGCTGTATCCTGCGAGCACTTAGCAATCTTTGCCCATTTAGATGACGTCAGCTTACCCTCGAACCCATCCATTAATTTATTCAATAGCAATCGTTGCCGGTCATTGAACGTCTGTGCTACCGGCATCATCCATAGTTTAGCTTTTCGCATCACCGAAGCCAACACCACATCCGAGGCATCAATTGCCCCCTCCAAACATTCCAAAAACCACTTTAACCATTCGGTAATATCCAAATCACCCGATTGGGTTTTCTCCAATACCGAATAATAGTGCTTCCGCTCCTGCCTGATTTGAGCTGACATGCTGTAAAAACGTTGGGGGCTACCGTCCGCCCTTGCCAATTGCATGTCCGCTATCGCCCTTGATATCCGTCCGTTGCCATCCTCGAAAGGGTGTATGGTAACAAACCAAAGATGGGCAACCGCGGCCTTTAACATGGGATCGATGGCTATATCGCTATTGAACCATGCTAAAAAACGTTCCATCTCTACCGGCAATTGCACGCTATCGGGTGCCTGAAAATGTACCTTCTCCCTGCCCATCGCCCCTGACACCACTTGCATGGGATCGTCCTTGGTATTCCTGCGCCAATCGCCTACTACAATACGATGCATACTGCTGCGACCGGTAGGAAACAATGCGGCATGCCAGCCAAATAATCGTTCTTCATCCAGCGGGTGATCATACCGTTGTGTGGCATCGAGCATCATCTCCACCACACCATCGACATGCCGATCCGAAGGCACCAAGCCAACAATATCCAGCCCAAGGCGACGGGCTATGGAAGACCGTACCTGGTCAACATCCAGCAACTCCCCTTCGATCTCACTGGACTTAACCACGTCCTGGGTCAAGGTCTGCAATACCGCTTCAGCTTTTAAGTCGAAACCCAAGTGCTCCATATAGCCCAAAAGCTTTCCCTGTTTAAAGCGTACCGCTGCCAAGAGCGGGGCTATTTCATCCGCATTCCATGTGAAATCAGGCCAATGATGTAATTGATGGATATACATTCTCCGCAAATTGTACGGCAAATATAGGCAATATTCTCCGCATTCAAAAGTTATACTCCGCAATGTATGCGGACATAAAAACATTTATTCTCCGCATCGAATAGCGTACGTGATGCGTTCGCAATCTGGAATACACTTCCAACCAAAGGTTCCAATTGCTCCTTCCCGATTATCCGAAAAAACAA
The DNA here is from genome assembly GCF_042646065.1 of Parapedobacter deserti. Lineage (NCBI taxonomy): Bacteria > Pseudomonadati > Bacteroidota > Sphingobacteriia > Sphingobacteriales > Sphingobacteriaceae > Parapedobacter > Parapedobacter deserti. The sequence goes on along the minus strand of NZ_JBHRTA010000035.1, from coordinate 19,832 downwards.
CCTTACGCGTCATTTCTAATTTCGGTCAACAATTTATGCACGTCAGCATTCTCCGGTAGCGGATTGTAATCTCCCCTGAAACAGCTACACGGTTCCTCCCGTATGGGAATGGCAGTTAGTGCCGTTTTGTTCTTGGTTCAAGCGATTTTTAGATGATCACGTCTTCGAAAGAAATGCGATGATGTGGGAAGAACGCTATTTAGGGCACATAATGTGCACCAATTGCATTCACCATTTGCCTGAGCATTTCCTCTTCTTCCACCACCCCGTGATTCCGCCAGACCACTTCACCTTGTGGATTCACCAGGACCGTGTAGGGAACGCCTCCTTGCCATTGGTCATCCAACGTCTTCATCAACTCATCCGCATTGCCTCCAGTAAACAAGTAGCTATTGGTTGTTCTGCCGTCTTCAAGCACTCGCCCACGGCCTGGGTCTGACAAGCCTGCGCCTTGGCCCTCCAAAAACGCTTTGACCGCCTCTTTTTGGTCTTTATGATCCACACTGATGGTGATGAAATCAAAATTTCGCCAATCGAATCGTCTTGCCGCGGAAACCAACAACGGGAATTCCTCCACGCAAGGGACACACCAGGTAGCCCAGACATTGATCAAACGGAAATTATTGCTGCCATTTGCGCGCACCGCGGCAACTTGATCGATATCGATCGGCGCTACATCAACGGGAGTTTTATCCCATTGCGCCATCCGCTCGAGGATGCCGGCTTGTTTACTGCGCCATTTCGTGGAGCAGCCCATGGGTTGCGTCACCGCGACAGGTACCTCTCTTCCAGTCAACAATGCCTGAACCGCATTTCGGGCATCTGGCGACTTTACCGTCGAGGCATCGGCATACATCGAATCATCAAAACGACCTTTGTAACGCAATTTGCGCTGTTCATCGAATATAAATACATGCGGTGTGGCCAAGCAGCCGTAAGCCCTGGCAACGTCTTGCGTTTCGCCGTCATATAAGTACGGGAAGGTGAATCCGCGATCTGCCGCATAACGGATCATATCTTCGTACCCATCGTTATAAATGCTAAAGCTAAGTTCGTCAATACTTAACCCATCCGGATGATTGGGATTGATGGCCACGAAAGAAAGATCCTTTTTATCCGTCTCATCCAAAAAAGCCAATAAGCGTTCTTCCACTCCATGCGATGTCGGGCAATGATTTGAGGTAAAGAAAACCATCAGCAACTTCCCATCCGCGAAATCTGCCAAGGAATACGTCTTGCCGTCAATACCGAGCAGTTCAAAATCAGGTGCAGCATCACCGATTTGTAAATCCGTGATTTTTTCCTGAGCGCGCACCGCCAGCAAACCAACCACCATCAATAGCCCCGAGGTAAACAAGACCTTCCCCGTAAGATTTCGTAAGGTTTTCATAGTAAACACACTTAAATTTGTCATCGATCAATAATTCAGGTAAATAGGATAGCCTCAACCCTTGGTGTGCCTAATGACGCACATAAATCATACCAAAAGCGGGCATCAACATTGTAGACAACGGCGTTGATGTCCATCCCGGCACCTACCGAGACCATCAATCCGGCCTTCGCAAAGATAATAAACGGAATATCGCTCAACGGCTCGGAAGCGGGTCACACAGCTCGTTCTTAAGTTGCGTAAAGAACTTTAGTGAATACTGGAAAATGGGGCTCATGATAAACGTATAGAGAAAGGTAACAAGGAACACCGGGCCTCCCAGCAGGTATCCCACGAACAACACAACACATTCAACGATAATTCGCGCTTTGCTGACGGAAAGCCTAGTACGCTCCGCCATGGAAAGCATGAAACCATCACGGGGGCCGGCACCTATTCCGCCGGATACGTACAAACCTCCTCCAGTGCCTACTATTACGATTCCTACTAACAACCACAGGTAATCCGTCCAGGTAAAAGTGGGAGCGGGTAGTATATCCAACCAAAGAAAGAAATCCATAATAGGACCGATAAGCAAAGCGTTCAGAAAAGTTCCGAGGTTGACATATTTTCGACTGACCACCAGCGAGATCGTTATTAACAAAAAGCCAATAATAACCGTCCAAGTGCCAATTGAAAGCCCAAAACGCTCAAAGAGAGCGATATTCAGCACGTCCCAAGGATGTAGGCCCAAATGCTGCATTTTGACGGAAATGGCAACGCCCAATCCGAAACACACCAACCCTAAAAAGAAAAAACTATAGCGTATCAGCCAATTTCGCAGGCTATCCTTGCTGTGAAGGGTTCCCATATCTGCGCAAAAGTAGTAATTCGGCCTTCATCATCACAATGGATATGGCCGCATACGTATTCGGATAACCACACACGGTTATTTAACTTCTCCACAAAGCCTGTAAAACCATTACTGCTTATGCACTGATGCATTGCTGGTAATATAGGTCGTTTAGGTGCAATCGAAATTTTTGTATTTGTATTAGTTGAGGGAAACGGAGATGGCTATGTGTAATCTTCCCGGAGTTCCGCTACGCCCAAAATCGAAAAATCGGCAGCCCTGCGCTAACCATAATTAACCGTGGCGTAATCTTAAGTTCGCATTGCGCTGTTAGTTTTGTGGCCTAAAAACACGACAAGTACAAAGGGGATTGAGCACCCAATTACCATGCTGCCCAGTCTGCAATTTTATTGAATATAGACGACATAAATGCCGCAGTACGCATTATATACTGATGAAGAGTTGGTTTGCTTTATCTCCGCAGACGACGATGCCGCGTTTACTGAACTTTATAATCGTTATGCGGGCGCACTATACCTCCACGCCTGCAAACGCCTGGCCGACAGGGATTCCGCCAAAGACCTCATCCACAATGTATTCGCTTCGCTTTGGAGTAGCCGCCACACAATTGAATTGGAAGGTAAGTGCTCGGCTTACCTTTACACGGCGCTTCGCTATCAGGTGATCAACTTTGAGGTGCGCAGCAAGCGTCTCTCCCTATGGCAGGAAATGGTGGACGAATTGGATACCCGTCCCGAACAGCCCACCCCAGACCAGATGACGATAGCCAATGATCTGGAACAACTGATCAAGGCGGAGGCCGAAAGGCTACCAAAAAAAATGCGCGAAATATTCCTGATGAGCAGGCAACAGCAGCTTAGCCACCAGGAAATTGCCGAAGCGTTCGAACTGTCGCCCGCCACGGTAAAGACGCAGATCAATAACGCGCTTAAGGTTTTGAGGCTCAAATTTAACCATTTTCTGGCTATTTTCATATTACTCGGGCTCTACTAATTGGCCTAAAACACTTTTTTCTTTTTTTTTCTACACCCTAAGCCCTGTTTGTTAAACTCTACTTATGAATGGGGCAATTAATCCCCTACCCGATGGAACGAAAAGACATCCATATTATCTTGCGCCGTTATGTTGACGGCACCTGCACGGACGAAGAACGCGCATGGGTTGAACACGGGTATAATCAACTTGACGCAGGCAAGGAATCGCCCTTATCGGCAGACGATCTCAACAATGATATTGAAGCGATACGCCAGCGGCTACACCACCGAACAATAAGAAAACAGCAGCCGTGGGTCCATATCGCGGCAGCGGTGTTGCTGCTCACCGTGGGTGGGGGGCTGATCGCCTATATGAGCCACAGTGCGGGAAAGAAACCAGCAGCTGCCAGCGTGGAAACATTAATTGACGACGTGTTGCCCGGCGGAAACCGGGCGGTGCTGCGATTAGCCGACGGGCGACTCATCGAGTTAAGCAGTGAGCAAAACGAATTGGTTATTGGAGCCAACCAGGTTGCCTACGGAGATGGAAACATCATAACGGCACACCAGAACCGGCGGGATCAGTTGTCAGCGAAACCGCAAATGCTGCTTCTCACCACCCCAAATGGCGGCCAATACCAGGTGACACTCCCGGATGGAACGAAAGTATGGTTGAATGCCGCCTCGTCGCTAAGATACCCCACGGCATTCGTTGGCCCATCCCGCGAAGTGGAACTGGAAGGCGAGGCCTATTTTGACGTCGCGCACGATACCGAGCGTGCTTTTAAGGTGCTGAGCCGTGGACAGGAAATCGAAGTATTGGGCACGGAATTTAACGTTTCGGCCTATCCGGATGAAAACAGCACCTATACGACACTCGTGACAGGCCGTGTCCGACTGACGGCTTCATCCGCCCGAAAAAGCGTGATGCTATCTCCCCAGGAGCAAAGCATCATGACCGACGGTGATGTTTTTAAGCAACACGTGGATGTCGCACCGTTTATCGCGTGGAAAGAAGGGTATTTCCACTTCGACAACACTTCACTGGCCGACATGATGAAGATGATGGTCAGGTGGTACGATATCGATGTGGTTTATGAGAAACACATTCCGAACGATAGGTTTAACGGCACCATGCCGCGCGACGTGACGCTTCAAACTGTCCTGGAGTTTCTTCGAGTTTCGGAGATAAAGCACACACTGCGGGGCAACCAATTAGTCATCAAATAGCGAAAAGATAAATCATTAACCTTCAACAACCCACGATATGACCAATAAGGACACCAGTTAGTATCAGTAAAAAAATACAGGGAAAGTGTACCACCACTTCCCCTGTCAACTAAGATAACGTATTGAGTAATTGAGGAACAACTAATACTTATTATCCATCACTGCAAACTTAGCAATAATCTAGGTTGGTAGTATTAAAAATTAACCATGTATATGATTTTCAATAGCCTACGGCGACGGTTAGCGCGTAGGCCACTTATCAGGCCACTGCTTGTAATGAAGTTATCAGCCATTTTTACGGTAATCGGGAGCCTTCATCTGAGCGCCGCTTCTTATTCGCAGACCATCACCCTGGAGGCAAAAGAACAGACGCTGAAACAGGTGTTTAATACCATACAAAAGCAGACGGGACACCACGTAATCTATAACACCCGTTTCTTTGACGATCAGACTAAAGTCAGTGTATCGGCAAAGCAGATGCCGCTTGACACATTTCTCGACAATGTACTATCTCCCCTTGCGCTGACTTACGACATCCGGGAAAATACAATCTTGATTGGACGCGCGACTTCACCAGCACAACCCGCTACACGCGGTGTACAGCCCGTGAAAGCCCTGCAGCGCTCCGTTAACGGTATCGTCAACGATGCCGACGCTAATCCACTTGAAGGGGTGACGGTCAGATTAAAAGGCTCAAACACGGTTACCATCACCGGATCAGACGGTCGTTACTCGATTAATATACCGGGCTCGGAAGGTACATTGGTGTTTTCTATTATCGGCTACAACACAATAGAGCATGGGGTCGGCAACGTTTCCACCCTGAACGTTATGATGGAACAAAGCGTCGGCGGGCTGGATGAAGTAGTGGTAGTAGGGTACGGAACACAAACGAAGGAAAACATAACAAGCTCGGTTTCCACTATTTCAGGCGCTGAATTGGGCAAAACAAACTCAAGTACATTTACCGAGGGGATGATTGGAAAAATGCCAGGGGTTCAGGTAAGCCAAATTACGGGCGTGCCAGGCTCGGCGCCCTCCATCCGCGTGCGGGGAACCGGATCCATTACAGCTGGCAACGAGCCACTTTATGTCATCGATGGTTTTCCGATAGATGCCGCTTCGTTGAGTAGCTTCAACATGTCGGATATTGAGTCAATCAGTGTGTTGAAAGACGCTTCATCTACGTCGATCTATGGGTCGAGGGGCGCTAACGGCGTGATAATCGTAACGACGAAAAAGGGCGTTTCGGGTCAGACGCGCATCGCTTATAATCCTTCTTATGGGCTCCAGCAGGTGAGCGTCAAGCTCGACCTGATGAGCCCCGAAGAGTATGTGGAGTTTGCCCTGGACGCGCGGAATAACGCATGGGAATATTTGGGAGGAAACCGGAACGACCCCAATTCCGCCCGTCCAGCACTTTACCAGATTTCCCCTTATCTGTTTACGCCCGAACAATGGATACGAACGGATTGGCAGGACGCAATTTTCCAAACGGCGCCAGCTCAGGAACACCAGCTGTCGGTACAGGGGGGAAGTGAGAAAAACCTTTTTTCCATCTCAGCAGGCTACTTTGGGCAAGAAGGGGTAATTAAAAGTTCCAAGTTTGAGCGGTATTCCGTTAGGGCCAATTTGATGAATGCCGTGAGCGACCGCGTTAAGATTGAAACGAACGTAAACACAAGTTTTGTTAACAATAAATTGGTTGAAGATCAGGGACAGTTTAACCAGGGCATCATTGGTACGATGATCAATAGTGTCGGATTTTTGGGCCTTCAGAACGAGGATGGGAGCTACCCCTCGTTCCAGGGATTTGGTTACGGCGTTTCCGAAACTCGCTCGCCGATGGCGTTTATCAATGAGTACGATAGAAAAAACAACACCTTCAGATCTGTTATCAACTCGAGCGTAAACTATGAGATAATTCCGAACCTTTACCTTAAAGCATTGCTGGGCTTTGATTACAATAAGACCGAGCAAAATTTCTTCATGAATAGCTTTGATAGTTTCGTGGCCGATAACCCGGGGCACTCCAGGTTTACCAACCCGGCGACGGGGTCATTCGATTATAACACATCGTTTAACTGGCTTTCGGAAAACACGCTTAATTATACGTTTGAATTGGGGTCTAACCACAAATTTGATGTGTTGGCTGGGTTTACCGCGCAAAATGCCAAATACAATTATGCATACATATCAGCGACAAACTTCCCGAACAACCTGGTGCCTACACTCAATGCCGGGCAGGTATCCAGTGCTAATACGACACGCGCGGAATGGTCACTACTCTCGTATCTGGGACGGGTAAACTATAGTTATAGCAATCGGTACTTTGCCACGTCTACAATCCGGACCGATGGCTCTTCGCGCTTCGGGTCGGGTAATCGATGGGGAGTGTTCCCCTCGGTATCGGCCGGATGGATGATCTCTAATGAACGCTTTTTCAATGTGCGTCCGATTAGCTCTTTGAAATTAAGGGCTAGTTATGGCTTATCCGGGAATAACAACATTTCAAATTACGGCTTCGCCGGCTTGTTGAATTATACCAATTATATCATCGGCAATAAACAGGTGTCTGGTATCGCCCCTTCAACCATGAGCAACAGTCTTTTGGGATGGGAAAAGTCGCGGCAGTTCGATGTCGCAATTGAAGCGGGTTTGTTTAATAACAGGATAAACCTGATTGCCGACGTGTATAACAAAGTGAATACGGATCTTTTGTTACAGGTCGCCGTGCCCAGTATTGTAGGGTTAACCAGCACGCTGCAAAACATCGGTAAAGTGAGAAACAGGGGAGTGGAATTAGGTTTGAACACCCGCAATCTCGTTGGGGCCCTTAAATGGTCGACAGACGTTAACATATCATTCAACAGAAACAAAGTGTTAGAGCTTGGCCCCAGCGGTGACCCCATTTTCTCAACTGCTTACTCCAACGCTGGCGACACCCACTACACCGAAATCGGCAAACCGCTGGGTAACTTCTACGGATATGTTTTCGACGGTGTTTTCCAATCCCAGGAACAGATAAACAGTATGCCGCACTTGCCTACCGATAGGCCGGGCGACCCGATAGTAAAAGATGTGAACGGAGACGGGGTGATATCGGCTGATGACCGCACCATTTTGGGCAATTATCAACCTGATTTTACGTACGGGATGACAAACAGCTTCGATTACAGAAATTTTGATTTCAGCTTTATGGTGCAAGGCGTACAGGGATCGGAGATCATGTTGTTAAATATGTACCAGACCATGTCCATGACTGGGCGGACAAATAACTTGGGGATAGCTAGAAACCGTTGGCGATCCCCTGAGGAACCAGGCGACGGAAAAGTTTACAAGGCAAGCATCGACGTGTATGGCTTAAGGCGCACCTCATCTTCGTTCTACATTCAGGACGGTTCCTATTTGCGTATCCGAAACATCTCGCTGGGATATACGCTGCCCCAACGTGTCAGCGAGCACCTGCGCATATCCAGACTGAGGCTGTATGCGACGGCACAGAACCCCTTCACGTTTACGAATAAATATCTGGGGTACAACCCTGAAGTCAGCACCTCGCACAACTCACTGACCCCAGGGGTAGACTATTTTAACTACCCCCTTTCAAAATCCTGGACCTTCGGTTTGAATATTCATTTCTAAAAGTTGACCCATGAAACGAAATATAATATTATTACTCACAGCTATTTGCATCGCGTTTTGCGGGTGTGAAGATTTTTTGGATAAAGCGCCCATTTCAAATGCCAGTGTGCAAAATTTTTATAACACAGAAGCGGATTTTCAAAATGCGATCTATGGCGCATACCGGGCTTTACGTAATGTAGGAACCTATAATGATTACGTCCAGCTGATTGGAGACCTGGCCTCCGATAACACTGAAATGGGCTCTACGGCATCCGATAGATCGGTCCTGAATGAGATGTCCCTTTTTCGCATACAATCCCATAGCACAGTGGTGCGGGATGTTTGGAATCACCATTATCAGGCTATTTGGTATACCAACGTGTTATTAGATCGGGTCGACGGAGCTAACATTTCAGTGCAGACGAAGACACGCGTAGGTGCCGAAGCAAAGTTTCTGCGGGGCCTGTTTTATTTCAATTTAGTGCGGATATTTGGAGATGTACCATTAGTGACCAAAGACCTCACCTCTGTTGAAGAAGCGTATAGCAAAGGCAGGTCTCCGGTAGCGGAAGTGTATGCTCATATAATACAGGATTTGCGTGAAGCTGCCCAAAGTTTGCCGCTGACCGTCCCCAATGAACAAGGGCGTGCCACCTCCGGTGCTGCGTGGGCTTTGTTGGGCAAGGTGTATCTGACACAGGGAAATATTGCTGACGCGAAAACCGCCTTGAAAACGGTCATTGATTCCCGCGTTTACGAGCTACTCCCAGACTATAATGACCTGTGGGAGGTTACCAACAAACACCATAATGAAGCGATCTTTGAAGTACAATACCAAGCCAGTGTTTCCGGAGGCACCGGGTCGTCCTATACCGAACGTTATACACCATATATGTATACCGGACTACCTTATTCGTCAACGGCCGGAGGCTACAATATTCCGACCGAGGATTTGGTAAATGCTTACGAGCCGGGCGACTTGCGAAAGGATGCCTCCTTGCATACCAGCTGGGTAAATACATCAGGTGAAGTGGTGACCGGATTGCCTGGCCGATTTACCAATAAATTCAGGCATATGCCGATACGCGGTGGCGGATCAAGCGACAACTGGCCAATACTGCGTTATGCCGATGTGTTGCTGCTGTATGCTGAGGCATTAAACGCGGAGGCCTTCGTTGCAAACGGTGAGGCATTCAACTATTTAAATATGATACGTAACCGGGCGGGATTACCCAGCAAAATGGCTGATCATTCAGACCCCAGCCTGCGTTTAGATAGCCAAAATGACTTTGCACTGGCCATCGAACAGGAGAGACGTGTGGAGCTCGCATTTGAAGGGCACCGCTGGTATGATCTAGTTCGTACGGGACGGGCGATTGAGGTATTGTCGCCTAAGATGCCTAATGGGGTGCAGCAGCATCAGTTGGTATTCCCCCTGCCGTTGACGCAAATCGACTTGAACCCAACTAAGCTAAAACAAAACCCCGGATATTAAGATGGCTCGTGTCCAAAAACTAAAATCCATATGGCTCTTGTGTCTCCTCGTTGGTCTTCTTAGCCAAGGGTATGCGCAGACAAACTCGAAAACTGTTATCCGCGTGGATACGGAGTTTCCCACGCAGGACAAGCCGCAGTCTAAACTTTGGTATATGCACGAAACGTGGTGGGCGATGTTGCCCACCACTTCGGGCCCGTCCATATGGAAACGGTTAGGAGAAGAAAAATGGGCGTTGCAAGACGATATAACGAAGCAACTGAAAGGTATGCCCAGCCGGGCGGATGTGCAAGTGGAGGGGACTTCGATTTATGCGGTAGTTGTAGATGACGCGCGGCTGAGTGTGCTGGAGATTGATGCCAAAGAGCAAGAAAATTGGGCGTTGCGATCGGCGGTAAATTTGGAAACGTCGTCTGATGCAACGATAGAAACGGCCACCATTGCCCATAGCTCAAACGGGGCGCTCTGGGTGGTAGCAGACAACGGTGACCGTGTCGTGTTGTGGCATCGATCGGAGGATAAGTTCTGGTCTGAACCGTATGTACTGGCCAGCGGCATCAGTGCCGATGACATCGCCACAGTGACCGCTACCTCCCAAGAGGTACACGCGATATGGTCTAACCAGAATTTAGGGTTCTTTGAAACGCGCACCCACGTGATTGGTGACCATGTTAAGCAATGGTCCGCACCGAAGGTTCTGGGCAAAGAGAAGCAGATAGCCGATGACCACATTAATATCAAAACAAACCAGCGTGACGACGTGTGGATGGTAACGAAGAACAGCCACGATGGTCATGGGACGAATGTGTTTGAGCTGTGGCGAAAGAAAGAAGGAGAGCACGAGTGGCAGTATCGTTCGTTTGCGCCCCTAACACCCGAAATCCATCCCAGTAGACCAGCCGTTATACTAACGGACTATCCAGACATTGCTTTCGTAGGCTATACCGTCTATAGTCAGGACAGGAACAAAGGCATCGTTCAGTTTTCGACGGTTGATGTGGAAAACCTGTCGGTAGGGGCACCCAAAATAGGCATCTACTCGAATGAGTATATGATCAATGATCTGACAACTGCAAAACAGCAATATTTGGCATCGGCACAAGCGTGGATTGCGCTGGCTTCGGATAAGGAAGGGAACGTGTATGAAGTCGATTTGAGAGCGCTGTTATTGCAGAACTCCAAATGGTTTTCGAAACACTGATTATGCCCCACCGGCGAAGTGAAGATTATGCTCCGGAATTCTTATTGCCCTGTATAAACATCAGCCACAATCGACTGCATCTAGGGGACGAATAAGACGCCGACTCGATGACAGATGGCACCAATGATTCTGGGGAAAGCTCAGCCGTTTACTATTGCATCACCCATTGCCTTCAAAACCCGAATGGACGCATCGATCATAATGATCTGCTGGTCCGATAGGTTGATACCGTATTCGTTTTCCGCTTGACGCAGCGCACTCTTCATGCTATCGGCAAATGCAGCCGCTAACGAGTCATAGCCCTGTACTTCGATTACCTTCTCGCCGCCCTGAAGGACATGAATCATCTTCCCTTCGGCATTGTAAGCAAACACGCCGCTTGCGGGCATCGTGTAATCTGAAATATTTTTTACCGAAAAAATATCGATGCATCCGGCCACAGCGAACAGCTTACCATGTGGATCAAAGATAGCCTGCATCACCAAGTGGTCATCTATGCGGTTATCTGTGATCGCATCGACCTTGACGGTGGACAATGCCCCGCCCCTGGCGTAGAAGAACGTGTTATCGGGGTAATATGCCCGGTAGGAATATACGCTTTCGTCGAATTCTACAAACGGATTGTGTTTCGTATGCTGCCATGCCCCTGTTCCCAATGTGTTTAAAAAGCGTTGTTCGCTAAAACCCAGGGTGTCATGCGGGTCGGGCCCGTATAATTCTTGATAATAGGCGAGTATAAGCCTGGCAATACCGTGCGACACAATGGCCGGGAAGTTGGCGGTCCCGCCGTCGCTCTGAAATTTGAAAACTGCGCCGAGCACAATATTTAGATGATCGACGCAGAACGTCAGTGCTTGTGCAGTGTATTTAATGAGTCGATTAATTTCTACCGTGGCAACTACGCCGACCCCATCAGTAAGGACGATCACAGCGCCATCGGCAATGGCCATCGCTCCGTATTTGGCGGCTTCAATTGTGCCATCGATCAACTTAATGGCCCATTCGGGAACTTGTGTCGCTTCGGCAATATCATAGGTCACTTTGATCTGATCGACAAAACCGCCGTTTAGATCCATACGGAAGGTTATGACAGCATGATCGTCTTGTTCGAGCTGGATATGGTCAAGGTCCATGCTGAAACTCAGCGTGTTGCCGCTTAGTTCGATGGAAGGATCGTAGATACGGTATTGGGAGTCTTGCGCGTACCATTCCGTTTCATACCGATTATTTTTCCGGGACCGCACCGACCCGGGATAAAGCGCCAACAGGTTGTTGATGATAGTGCTGGTATTGACATCGGGCTTGTGATCATAAAGCTGAAAGCTCTCGATGGTGTCATCCATGTCGTCCTCGTCGTTTTCGTCCCGCAGCGTTTGCATACTGATATGCTGATCGGGCCCGATGAGCGCTGTTCTTCCCTGAAAGTTGGCTTTGGAATAGACCCGTACCCATGCCTGGGAACCGGTGTCTACCCAACTGATATCGTCTTTCATATCGTTATCAAAGGTGGTTCCTTCCCATAAAACCTGGCTTAGGTCTGCAACAGACTGCGGGCCATCATAGTTTTTGTAACCGTCGGTTCCCTTTTCGCCGTCGGTTTTCTTGTAAAACGTTACATTGCAGTTTGACATAATGAGATGTTTTTCAAATAAATTGTAGTAGATGCGTTATTGTTTGAAAACGAAGGTAGGCGATTCAACGCTGCCAGGCCATCCCTCTTTTGGGGGAGAGGTCGCTGTTTCGACTGAAAGCAGTTTCTTTTATCTTTTTCCAAGAAAACCAGAACTACACAATAGATGGAGACCGGATTACCTTGAATAGAAACATTTGGTCAGGCAAGATCGTATTCGACGTACTATTCGGATACTGTAGACCCGAAGATAATTCAATGTTTCCAGCCGACGAGCGAACGAATCTATCGTAACTCTACAAACAGTCCCAAAAAGAAATTCGCCGCGGTTTAGAATTGCATAGGACTACTTTACATTTCCTTTCGGAGAGTTTCTGACCCCCCAGAAAATCGGAGCATTCAGAACATCTTTTAGGGCAATAGACTACGGAAAGTCCGACAGGTTGCCAAACCGATAACTGAACGTGAGCCTTGCCGTGCGGATAGCCCAACGCTGATAGGCATCCTGGTAATAGGTGGGTGTATCATAAATGGCCGTCCATCGGCGGTGGTTGAACAGGTCGTTTACCGCGAGTGCGACGGAAGCCCGGTTTTCTCGCATGAAGCTTTTCCTGATTACGAAATCAATGTTGTACACCGGAAGCACGTATCCCTGGGCGATGGCCCGCTTGGATTCGTAGTTTGCATTTAACTGCAAGCTGATGTTTCCCAAAAGACCATTTCTATCCCCCGTGCTGTACGAGGCCGATAGTTGCGCCTGCCAGTTTACGCCACTTGTGTTCAATTGCTCGCCGACACCGATTATGGGAATAGTATTGTATTGCGCATTGATGGATGGCATGATGCCGATGGTTGGGGTCGGTTTGAGGTTCACCGCCAACTCCGCCCCCAATACATTGGCCGTCCCGGCATTGATGTAGTAGTCCACGATGGCTTCGCGCGACACACTGGCCGAGCCCATCTGCTCATAGATTTCAGCAGACAGCGTGTCGGCATACTGCATGATGCTCTGTGGGATGTGGCGCCAATATACCGTCGTGATGAGCTGGGATGCCCGCATGGTCTTATGGTGGTTTAGTTCGAAGGAGTGGATGAACTCTGGCTCCAGTAGTGGGTTGCCTTGGTTCAGGCTGTAGGAATCCCGGATCTGCACAAAAGGTGAGATTTCATGCCAGACCGCCCGCCGAAGCCGGCGTGTGTAACTGGCCTGCAATTGGTTTGCCTTATTAATTTCATACGTGGTGGAAAGGCTCGGGAAGAGCATGTTCTGCCAGTCACCACTACCCGACGGGTACTGGTATCCGAAACGCTCCCCGCGGTCCAGCAAGGTGCCGGTGTACCGTGAATATTCTAGCCTCAATCCCGCCTGGTAAGAAAACCGACGTATCTTTTGGCTGAACAGCCCGTATGCTGCACTGATCTGTTCTTCGATGCGGTAATGGTTGCTAATGGGGAGTACCGTCCCTACTCCATCCACAACGTTGGTAAATGTAAAGCGACTGGTGTTCTCGCCCAACAGGCTCCGTACGCCAACTTCCCACGTCCGGTTTTCGTCAAGGCGGTTTACGTAGTCTGCCTGGAACGTCCATTGATTGCTCCCGGTTTCGTTGGCTTCTCGGAGATCGGCAGGGGTATGGTCAACGCCATCACCATCGATGATGAAGTCTGACCGGAACCTGTTGCGGGCGTCACTGGTGCTGGTGTTATACTGCGCAAAAGCGGTCAGCTCCTTCCCAGCGTTGGCAAACCGGTAATCCAGCCGGGTGCTGCTTCGGAGGGAACGGTTGTCACGGTCGCCTAACCGTGTCCCCTGGTGCCCGGCGTCGTCGGGGGGGAAGAAAAAGGACTGTTGTTGCTGCTCGTCTTCAATACCGCGCCCCGATCCGAACAGTTGGGAAATTGATAGCGTGTGGTTGCTGTCGATGGCGTAGTCGACCCCGAAATTGATGTCTGAATCCCGGTTTCGCCTGTCGTTCTCGGTGTATTGGCCGTAATGGTTTACAACCCGGCCATCGCGGATATTCTCATGGTAGGTACGCGAATCGGCTATCCCACCCGAGCGATTGTGGCCAGCGGCCAATGTAAAGCCGAACGGCCCTTGTTGCCGGTTTACGTTGAACGTGGCCCCGCCGATGCCGGGAAATCCGGCGGATGCCGTGGCAATGCCGCTCCAATACCGTTCGTAATTCTTTTTTAGCACGATGTTGATAATGCCCGCCCCGGAGGCGGCGTCGTACCGCGCGGAGGGGTTGGTGATGACCTCGATCCGGTCTATTCGATCCGAGGGAATCTGTTGCATCGTCAGCAGCGTCGGCTTCCCATCAACAAAGATGATGGGGGCGCGGTTGCGCAACTGGATGTTGCCCGTCACACCGATGGAGATGCTGGGGATGTCTTTGAGGATATCGATTGCCGACGCACCCACGGCATTGAGATTTCCGGCAATGTTGTATATCCTGCGATCCACGCCCATTTGCATATCGGGCCGCTGGCCGATGACGGTGACTTCCTCCAGCTCCACGTTATCCGGAACCAGTAGGATCTCACTGGATGCACCTATCGAATCAACGAGGGAGCGGTAGGGTATATAACCCAATGCAGACACTTCCAAAAGCTGCTCCCTTCCTGGCTGAGCACCGGATAGTGTAAACAACCCCGAATCGTCAGTAATCGTGCTGGCCACGACAGCGTTTCCATCCCCAGAGCGGATACGAACCGTGGCCGCAGCGATGGGTGTACGATCCCGATGGTTGAGAACCTTGCCGGATATATCGTTATGCGGCGGCCGTTGTGCCTTCGATAATCCGGTGGTAATAAAACCTATACATAGTATGCAGCTTATTAGGAAATTTTTATCCATACCGCAAGTATACTGCGGCATTTGACGAAATTTTGCGACTTCATCGGCAACACGAAATATTGAAAGGTTATGACGAAATTACCCGGCAACCCATTGACGGAATTCGGAAGCGCGGTTTTTGCTGACAAAGAGGCTTTCAGGCACCCTGGTGTTCAGTGATACCATCAGCCTGTTGTCGAACCAGAT
This sequence comes from Parapedobacter deserti, assembly GCF_042646065.1. Lineage (NCBI taxonomy): Bacteria > Pseudomonadati > Bacteroidota > Sphingobacteriia > Sphingobacteriales > Sphingobacteriaceae > Parapedobacter > Parapedobacter deserti. The sequence goes on along the minus strand of NZ_JBHRTA010000035.1, from coordinate 4,386 downwards.
GGTAATCCCTTCAATAGCCCGCTTAGCAATGATGAATTGCTTGTTTGCCCTAAAAAAACGATCGGGATCGAGCGACAGCATGATGCTGTCCAACCGCTTGTTGTAAGAGAGGCTTTTGCCGTCTTTCGTAACAATTGATGTCTCGCCATTGGTACTGTAGCAATAAGAGATTTCCTCAACAGCGACAGGGACCAGCTTGTCATGGACAGGCACCAATATCTTTTCCGGGAAACGCCCGAACGGCGCCATGACAGCCAACCTCGACAGGTAACGCGCTACTTCAGCCGTACCCTGCTTCCTGAATTTATGCATGGCTTGTTCCAGATGGGTTTTGTCGATCGGCTTCAGCAAATAGTCAATGCTGTTTACCTTGAATGCCTGGAGGGCATATTGGTCATACGCCGTCGTAAAGATTACGGGTACATCGATTTCGGTAGCTTGGAAAATGGAAAACGCCGATCCATCAGAAAGATGGATATCCATGAAGATGAGGTTAACTTCCCGCCCGTGAAGTGGGAACCAGGTTGCGGTTTGTGCTACACTTTCGGTCCGGCTGATTTGCCGGATATCCGGTGCCACTTCACCCAGTATCTTCTCGAGGTTTGCGGCCGCAAGCGGCTCGTCTTCTACAATCAGCACATGCATGGTTATCCTTTTCTTTGTTTTAAAGGGAGACGTACCGCGAAATGCGTTCCGTCATCCGAAATGACGATATCACTGCCCATCAACAGCCGGAAACGGCTCTCCAGGTTGGCAATACCGATTCGATTGCTGCGAGCAGGCGGGTCAATTTTCCGCTGTATTGGGTTGGTCACTACTAACTCTTGTTGCGGATTGATGTCTATCGACACTTCCATCGGCTGTTCACTGTCAATGACGTTATGCTTCGGGATATTTTCGAGTATAGGCAACAACGATAATACAGGCAGCTCCAGATCGTTATTGTCTTCGTGAATCGATATACTATAACGAAAATAGTCGCCATACCGCGTACGCTGGAGGAAGTAGAAGCTATCGAGGAAGTCCAGTTCGTCTTCCAGCGGAACCAGGCCCTTTCCCTCGCTTCCCAGGATATAGCGAAAGACTTTGGAAAGGTTCTGGATATACGCAAGCGTTTGCTCCTCGTCACCATTTCGAACCAATGCTGAGAGCGAATTAAGTGAATTGAAGAAAAAATGCGGATTTACCTGGTTCGTGAGCGCCTGATATTGGCTTTGCAGGTTATCCACTTTCAACTGCTCGATTTCGTATTCCCTGGCTTGTTTCTGCGTGTGCAGCGTGTAAGCATATCCCAAAAGCGTGCAGACGGCAAAGGTCGTCATAAACTGAAATAACAGGATAACACTGAACCAATCCAGTATTTTGTTGGATATATAAGCGATAAGCAGGTAAAGAAAGAACGCGATGCAAGCGATGATGAACGTTTGACTTGCCACGCGGAAATATCGATCGGGTACGGCACCGCCAATGCTCTTCCGTAGCAAAATATAACACAGCGAGCTGAAGTAAATGTACCTAAACAGGAAAAAAATAATATATTCAACTATACCGCCATCCCTAAGATATTCATCATGTCCCCCCTGTAACACCTTGGCAATATTGGGATAAATGAGGAAGAGCCCCAAAAGCACCGAAGTGGATAGGAGCATTCGATTTGAAACAGCAGATTGTTTAATCCTCATATCATTCATTCAAATGGAAGCCTGTTTGCATCGCCGTGCGGTTGAGACGTTTATATTCCAGCAAAATTAACGTTATTTTAAACCAACTGAAATCCGTAGATACGTCAAGACGAATAAATCATGCTTAATCACGAAAACAAGCGGAGGGGGATGCAACGGTGATGAATGACCGGAATTGGAAAGCGACTTCTTAAAAAAAGAAACCCGCTACCTTATAAAGGTAACGGGTCCGCCCCAATGGGGTTAGGGGCTATCAACCTAAACCTGTCTTTTAAACGAAAAAAAGAGATGTTTGTTTTGTCAAAGGTGAAATAATTAAATAACATGCTGCTTTTAAGCTGTTCAACCAGATTGATTTCCTGCCAAGAGCTGCATCCAAATAGCTTTGCAGTATTGCGAAATAACAATTCTCTTATTAAGTTTGCTACTTTGTTGGAAAAAACTAACTCGATGTCATTTCAAACCTACCTTAAAAACATTCAGGAAAAAACAGGAAAATCCCCTTCCGATTTTGAAGCGCTTGCCGCTGAAAAAGGGTTTACCGAAAATGGTGAAATTAAAAAAAGCGTGAAAGCTACTGAAATAACCAATTGGTTAAAAGAAGACTTTGAATTAGGCCACGGGCACGCTACTGCTATTTACGCCTATCTCAAGGGGAAACGGGAATAGTGATGATTTTCTTCCTTAGTGAATGGATTCAATCGTCAGGCGCTTTAAATAGTTGGCATCAGTGCTTTATGCGTTCGGTTGCCGGAATTGAGGCAACCGCGTTGAAAATCTCCGGGTCTTGTATGAGGAGATAGACCTGCCGTAATCAACGGCTAGTCCTTTGGATCTTCGGACGCAACGGTTGCTGGAGATACACTCTATTTTATAACTACGGCCGAAGTGGGCCGGTCAGACGCTAACGTACCATTGGCCATATGTCTCAGCTTTTCCGTAAATTTGGTAGCAAATAACGATCTATCAATAGAAACAGCATGAAGAAAAAAACATATTCGCGCAAAGAGTTCGTGAAAAGCGCCGCGGTGGCGGCCGCCGGATTTATGATCATTCCGCGGCATGTGCTGGGCGGAAAGGGATTTTTAGCGCCGAGTGATAAAATAACGGTGGGTATCGTTGGAGCGGGTGGAAAAGGCAGACAAAACGCAGAAGCACTTTTGAAATTGAAGGATGTGCAGATCACAGCCATTGCGGATCCGGTAAAGTATTGGGATTTAAAAGATTTTTATTATAAGTCCATAGCGGGCAGGGAGCCGGTAAAGGAAATGATAGAAAGTCATTACAGGCCGGCCAGCCGGAACTTCAAGATCAGCGAATACATCGATTTCAGGGAAATGCTTGAGAAAGAATCTTCGCTCGACGCTATTATGTGCTCCACGCCTGACAATACGCATGCGTATGTCACGATAAAGGCGTTGCGGGCCGGCAAACATGTGTATTGTGAAAAACCGCTGACACATAACATCTGGGAAGCGCGCAAAGTAAGGGAGGTTGCACTCGAAACCGGCCTCGCGACTCAAATGGGAAATGCGCTTCATAGCGGGGATGGAATACGGCAGACCGTGGAGTATCTCCGTGACGGTGCGATCGGCAGAGTTAAGGAAGCGCACACCTGGGTGCCTGCTTCCCGGTGGAACCCGGGTTTAAAGGGATTGCCCACAGGGCCTACGTTCGATGAACAGGCAGTGGTGTGGGATCTGTGGCTGGGACCCACTCCGTATATGCCATGCCGCAAGGAGTATATTCCCGTAAGGTGGAGGGATTTTTGGTCGCTCGGCTGCGGTGCGTTGGGCGACTTTGGCTGCCACGATCTGGATGCTTCCACATGGGCATTTAACCTGCAGGCACCGGAAAGCGTTGAGGTACACCCCGCGGGATATAGCGATGCCGATATCGCGCCCTATGGAGAGGTAGGATATTACCATTTTGCCAAAAAAGGGGATCAGCCGGAGTTCAAGCAGGTTTGGTATTCCGGCGGTTTACGGCCCGCCCGCCCCGAGATAGTGCCCGACAACGTGGATTTACCCGCCCGAGGTTCCATGTTCATCGGAAAAAAGGGTGTTCTCATAACTGGGGCAGGTGGCTCAAACCCGCAGCTCTTTCCTGAAAAGCTACGCGAAAGGTATAATCCGCCAAAGCTCAGCATTCCCCGGTCAAATGGACATTTTAGGGACTGGGTCGACGCCATCAAGGGTGGCCCGGCCGCGAGTTCGAATTTTGAGTACGGGGCCCGCCTCACCGAGATCACGCTTCTTGGTGTACTTTCGCTCCGCCTGGGCGGAAAGAAAATTCGCTGGGATAGTGAAAACATGAAAGTGAAGGGCTTACCGGAGGCAGACCGATATCTCCGCGAGCCGGTTCGACCGGGTTGGGAAATGGTTTGATTCACGTACTCATTAACACAGAAGCGGGCTAGTAAAGATTAGTTAATCAGCCTTTTCAATCGGCTCGAAACAGCAGGCTAACTATGGGGCGCCCATGCGCAGATGGGACCCCAAATTGGTTGCAGACAGGGTGTACTGAGTGAACAGCAATCGAAGCTCAAATAGTTGGTCTATCCAATAGATGGTGCTGCTTCGGCCACTATCAATACTCGAGCACGGTCACTTCAGTCCGCCTGTTGGCCTGGTGCTGCTCGCGCGAGCAGGGAACACCGTTGCTGCATCCGTTCACCAACCGTGTCTCCCCGTAGCCCTGGGCA
>NZ_JBHRTA010000034.1:0-6488 GCF_042646065.1 Parapedobacter deserti | reverse complement strand
GGTTTGTACCGGGTGTCCGCCGAGTAATTGGCGGGGCCGCCTGCCGAGGGCGGCAGTTGCCCGGCCGTAGACCGGTTGCTGAACTTGAAGGAAGCCAACGGCACGGGCGATACCGTCTCCAATTCCAGCACCTGGTCCACTAAACCCTGTCCACCGGGCTTGTATGTAGTGATACTGCCCGACAGGATCGTCCGAGTAGTGCCGACCTCCTTGTATTGTACCCGTTCGATGGGCAACAGTAGATTTTTCTGCTGCATCTCGTATATCGCACCCGACGCATTCGCGTAATCAGTGGGGTAAACCAATATAGATGAAGTAATCGAGCCATCGCTACCTAATACCTTAGTCTGAATAGGCAAGTAGTGTTCGGGCTCACCTTGTTCATAAACATATTCTGTAGTGGTGGAAAATCCCTCATTGACCAAGGGATACTCAACTACAGTCTGGGACGAAAGTTGATTCCACGACGATTGAAAAGCGGGATATTGAAGATAAGAAACACCCTTTCCAGCATATGAAACACACGAGCCGGATAGGCTTCTCATCAACCGGAGTCCTACATGCGTTATAGTTGGCAACGAAGCATAGTTGTTTATAGTCTCCTTAGCCTTTCGGAATAAATTGGTCGACGTTTCATGCACATAATCGATGTGCTTTATGAGTAATCCATTCCCCAGTCTTATCAAGTTAGGAATACCAGCCGGCCGGGCATTAAAAGATCCATTTGCAAAATTAGGTGAAGCACTTATTGTGTTATTATACTCATATTCTGTATAACCATTAAGTTCTTTACTCTGCGTATAAACCGTCACTTTATCATAACCCACAATAGGCTCGTTATTAAGTATTGAGCTCTCTGAATATAGCACAAAACTCTGACTTGCCGTTTCAACAGCATTACCTACCTGATCAACGCCACACGTAACTAATTTGTCAAATGTTGCATAATTTATCGGAGCCAGTCGCTTCCCATACGAGCATTCTTCTATGTCGCCATCGCCATCCTGATCTTTCAAATAATGATAGTTAAAAAACGAGTCTCATTGACATTGTTCAATGCATCAACATCAGAAATTTTAGCGATGCGAGCACCACCGCCTATCGTTATTGGATTTTGACCTGTAGTGGCATCCGCATAGTAGCTATATTCGAACGAAAAGCGAACATAGTTGAGAAACATCACATGGCTGGCAATGTGCGTTATTACAATATACTCGCCTTCAGGCAACTCAAATTGATCGTTACGGTAACAGCGGTAATCCGTAAAACCCGACTCTCTAGTCCAAAAGCTTTCGAAACCTAAAAATGTTTGAACAACGGGAGTTGTCAGGTCATCTACGGAGTAGATTGCAAACATGGCATCGTGAGCATTTGTAAACGGCAATCCAGTGGTCTGACCCCCTTCGGATTTTATATTAAACTTAACCTTCGTAAAGGGAAGAATTTCCGGGATAGTTAGACTCAAGGTATCGTCAGTACCGCGCCTGGTGAAGTATGGTAGGGTTGCCGTCTTTATGTAACCGCCGCCATTACTATTAGAGATTACTGGTTCGTAATCATTTGATTCAAACTCAAAGACCGTTCTCCCACCTGTAGGGTATACAATTTCCTTAAGCATCGCAGCTTTAACATGCGTACCTGATCCATCTCTATTGGCGCCACCGGAATAGGATAATTGGGTACCCGGGTGTTGATTGCTCAAAAACTGCATATTTGGCAAAAGCGTCCTATTCGTTGTCTTGCCATTGTAAAATCCCCAATGATCCCTAGCGTAAGAATTCTTGTAAGGAAGGTTTGTACTCTCATAGACGAAGTGATGCGTTTCCGAAGCCGCCCCGTTCGCGTTCGTCTTTATTAACGAATCCAAACGTAGCCGTTTTGAAAAAAGATTTGGATTTAAATTTGGTAAGGGGTTAGGCATTGTAAAGCCTGTGGATGATGACACGAAGTAATTTTGCTTAAATTCATAAGAAAAGTTGTATCGGGCATCGCTTGTGTTTGTGACATCCATCTTGACCAAGCGTTTATCTCCTTGTAAGTCCTCACGTGCTTGGTATTCAAATTCAATAATTCCGTGCGGAAAGGTTATTGAGCTCAAAAAAACCGCATTATAGTTTTTTATTGGTGGATTACTTGAAGATAGCTCACCAGGTTGAGGTAACGCTGAATCCAAACCATAGAGTTTGACCACTTCAAGCGTGTATCGTTCATTGATATTATTATAATTTATAACACTTCCAGCGATTTCCGAATAACCAAAAGTTATTTGATCTCCTTTTGTAGAAACGATTTCAGTTAGATACCATGAGGTCGTGTAAATCCCTGTATATCCGTTCGGCGACTGAAAACTACATCGTTCAGTTCGATTAAAAATGAATCTCACACCATCTGGCGTTGTAATTTGCCAACTACTGCCATCAATATTCAATAATTTTATATCAACGCCATCAGGTTTCTGCTTGACTACGTCACCGTTCTTTTTTAAGGAAAATTTGCCTGAAAATCCAGCGAAGTTGTATGTGTACACGTCGGGTTCGGTATCGTAAGGCACGTCTGATGATACACTCGTGGGAAGAAAGGCATTCATATTTGTCGAATTGCCCACCACATTAATGATATAATTGCCTGTAGTCGTACTTTCCAAATAGCTTTGACCACTCTGTAAGATACCCGTGGCGGAACTACTGATAAATTCGGGGAAACTATTATTGTAATATCCTTTTACAGGACTAAAATCGTCGATTCCATTAACCGTCCGACTGATGACGCCACCAGCGTTTAATGTCCATCCCAGCCCTGTTCTTCCGGCTTCTTCATCAACTCTAAATCCGCCAGCATGATAACTCAAAGAGACCGGAATTTGTAGTCCGCCACTCTTAATCGTATATAATGGAATTTCAATATTGGGCACGCCAGTGTATATATTTACAGGTACCTCCCCATACTTCGAAAATGATGCAGCATTGGGAGATGGACCTACTACATTCTCAAAAAGTTGACAATTGGCTTGATGCAAATGCGCAAATAAAACGGCGAACAATAATGCAAACCGCTTGCGACTTAAGAGTCGCAGGTAGTCTTTAGTGTATTTGAAATAAATTCTCATAGTTAAATTTTTTGATCTAGCTAGTATCTTTCAATGATATAGCAGTGATCTCTTCAAATCCATTTTTACCGGATTAAGCGTTTGGCTTTATCCGCTTCAAGCAAGTCCAATCGCTTACTGAGTTCATTCAATTTTCTCTCCTTCCCAATCAAATGCAACGTCAATTCTTCCACCTTCTTCAACAGTAACAGGTTCATCTCCGCAAGGTCCAAACCATCTCGCTGGATGTCTGCGGCAGAGGGGATTTCCGGAAGGTGTTTGTGCGTTTTCACGTAAGCCTCTACATCGGCCAGAGCTTGTAGCTCGTAACCCGGCTCGAACACGTAGTCCGGTACGGAGATGTCCGTCTTCACCTTCACCTCTTTAGCAAGAATATTACCGTTTACGGCGAGCCTGGCTTGGGGATTGGTGGTGCCGATGCCTACACTTCCGTCGCTCAGCATGGTCATGTAACGCGTGGAATAGCTTTGCCAAACGAAAAGTGGTCGATGATTTACTTTTCCGGTTGTTAATCTTGCATCAAAAGCGACTACGGGATTAGTGCCATTATCGACAACCCCATCCCCGATGCTACCGGAAAGAAACAATGCAACACCATTATCGGAGACCTTTGTTCCCTTTATCCAAGGCGCGAATCGCCCATCAGAGCTGGTTCCATTACTGATTGTAAAGAAATCATCTGGCGCATCAGAGACACTAAGCTTCAGCAGATTTTCGGCGCCTGTTTGCGCCGCCTTTTTTATCTCCAACAGCGTTGTTGGCGTGGCGGTACCGATACCCACATTTCCGTTTGGCGGGAAGGTATTGGTTTGTGCTTGGCAAAGCGAGACTTTAATAAACAAAGTCAATGTGAAAATTATTAGTTTTCGTTTCATAGTTTCAGATTTAGACGGTTTAATGACTAAAGAATTAAATACTTATTAGTTGCCGTCTTCCCATCCGATCCGTTGTTCAACTAATGTCAATCGCTCACTGAGCCGACGATTTCCCTTATCTTTTTCAATCAAATGCAGCGTTAGCTCCTCCACCTTCTTCAACAATAACAGGTTCATCTCCGCGAGGTCCAAACCATCGCGCTCGATATCCTTCGCCGAAGGGATTTCCGGCAGATGCCGGTGTTCTTTCACGAAGACTTCCACTTCAGCCAGTGTGGGCAGCTTGTACTCCGGTGCGAATACGTAATCCGGCACAGTGATGTCCGTCTTTACCTTTACCTCCTTAGCTAGGATATTGCCGTTTACCGCCAGTTTTGCTTGGGGATTGGTCGTGCCGACGCCTATACTTCCCTTGACGATCAGATCATTCTTTCCAGGATTGGCATATGCGTACGAGTCTGAGACCAGTATACCGCCAGCTTTCAAGCCCGACGCAGAGGTACGCCCAACGGAGTTAATCAAAGTCAGGTAGCGGTTCAGCTCCTGATTCGATACACCCGTAAAAATTGCAGCGTCCCCGTCGTTGTCAATGACAATTCTGCCTCGGATATCCAGCGGTGCAGTTGGTAAAGTCGTTCCTATCCCAACATGCCCACTGGCCGGAAACGTATTTCCCTGCCCCAGGCACAACACATTGGAAACACAAAAAAATACCAATACAACGGTTGTTTTAATCATGGCTTTAATATGAACTATTTAATATTATTTATGTTGAATCAACGGGAGTAAAGCTAAGCCGGAAACAGGCTAGTCCATGCACGTCAAGGCTATAAATATGACAGGCAGGGACTATAAATTTGATAGGCTCTGCCTATCATCAAAACCACTTTAATTCTGAAGCGTTCGGCGCCAGCGGAAGGCTATCCGTCTGAGCCATTGAGCCGACGGGTAGCCGGTTCGACCAGTATCTCCCGCGCCAGCAACAGCAGAAGGCATTCCATGCGGCCTATCTATTTCTTTGCGCATCGTTTCCGTTTCCTCGCTTTTTTCAATGAGGTACAACGTCAGGTCTCCACTTTCTTTAAGAGAAGCAGGTTCGTCTCCGCAACGTCTAGGCCGTCACGCTCAATGTCTGCAACCGATGGGATTTCAGGCAGGTGCTTGTGATGTTTTACATAAGGTGGAGTGGATCATCCGCGCTGCCGCCGTTGATGTAAAGTTCCCCCGTGCGTTTATAAATTTTCATAATGCTAGCTTTATTAATCAGTTTCGCCCATCTCGTTAGATTTCGATTTGTAGACCTCCATTTCCAGACGCTCAATGCGTTCGTCTTGAACTAATTCAACCCGCTTTTTCTCTATCAAATGCAGCGTCAACTCCTCCACTTTTTCCAGCAACTTGCGGTTCATTTCGGCAAGGGCCACGCCGTCGGCCTCCACTTGTTTTGCAGTAGGGATACCGGGAAGATGCCCGTGCGTGTTTATATAGGATTCCAGTTCGGCAAGCGGCATCAGGTCATAATCTTCTTTAAAAACATAATCCGGCCAGTTAGCCATCTCCACTTTAACCTCCTTAGCCCGGATATTGCCGTTTACGGACAATTTCTCCGTTGGATTGTGGATGCCAATACCGACATTGCCGGTGACTACAAATCGGCTTACCTGTTGTTCGGCCGTCATGTTCGGCTCAAAGTCTTGTACATTGCTCAGTAGGTGCTGGTTTTGGGGAACGCCGTTGACATTGTAAGTAACCGTTTTCAGGTTTTCCCCGCTGGATGACACCCAACCAACAAAATGGTAGCCTTGGCTGTGCTGCGCTGTGGCATAAGGCACCTCCAAGGCCATATAGTGCTTGCTATCATAAATGCATGTCTTAAGCCGCCAACTGACACTAATGTTATACGAGCCCAACGATGCCCGGGTCATCGTGTATGCCGACCCTGAGTTGATATGCACGATGTCGGCTCGATGGATGGAAGTTGTAGCTCCTCTGAGTGCTGCTATCGTACCGATTACATAATTATTGGCCAATGGGTTGGCGCCGTTATAGATTTCATGTAGCAGGATCAGTGATCTCGAGTAAGGGACGTTTTGGTCCATCGGTATCGTTATAGCTTTGTAGTTTTGATGCAGGGTGGTCTCCGTTTGGGCCTGGATCCTGCCCACCATAACCAGCAGTAAGCAAATACAGCTGACATATATGTATTTCGTTCTCATGGTTGTGCCGCTTGGATTTCCCTGATCAGGTTTCTAAGTTCGTGAACGTCTAGTTTAGTGGCCTGCAGTTCTTCTCTTATAGTCCGTTCGGACTTTTCATTTTCAATCAAATGCAGCGTCAGTTCCTCTATTTTTTTCAGCAACAGCAGATTCATTTCAGCAAGGTTCAATCCGTCTCGCTCAATATTCTTTGCCGAAGGTATTTCCGGAAGGTGTTTGTGCTTTTTCACGTAAGCCTCTACATCGGCCAGGGCTTGCAGTTCGTAACCCGGCTCGAACACGTAGTCAGGT
>NZ_JBHRTA010000033.1:0-6925 GCF_042646065.1 Parapedobacter deserti | reverse complement strand
GTTTCCCGGGAGAATGGTGTTAGATTTGCCTTGAGCAGCAGGGGTTGAGCATCGGCCCCGCGGGGCCGATGCTCAACCCCTGACACAGTTTGTTTTACACTCCCCGGCCAAATCCCTTTTGAGCGATGGGTACTTCTTGGCCAGCCGTTTGGCCTGCTTGTCAAAAAGCGGTATGGAGGCAATGCTATAGCTCATCCAGCAGCTCTTGCGCGGGCCGGGCTTTCAGTTTGCCCTGCTCCACCAGTTTGAGTTCGTTCACCGCTTCCCTGAGTTCCTGCAACAGCTGCTCTTTGGTGGGTTCCTCGTATTCCAAAGCCTCCAAATCCCGGTACTGCCTTTTGAGTTCCTTCCATTCCTTGATGGGGATGTACACCCCGGTGGCCTTGCCCTTGCTGTCCTGTATTACCTGTAGTCTCATAATCCCTGAAATTACTTGAATAGACCATTTCCACATACTTTAATCTTGGTGTACGCATCCAATGGCTTCTTACAAAATTAGCACTTATTTTTGACATTCCGTTCATCGGTACCGAGTATCCAAACTAACCTTGGAGTTGCCTTCAGTGATGGATGCCACCTCATTAAATACAACCACAAAACAACCGTAAAAAACAGTGACCGGACAATCCGCAAAAACCTATCTTTGGAAGGTAAGACGTTCTTTGAGCAAGCTGAAATCCGGCTGTAAGGAAAACGGCCGGAACGCGAAAAATCCGCGGAAGGTCGTAAGACTACGGCGCAAGGTTCTATGACCCGGTGATAGGGCGCTTCGGCAGCGTGGACCCGCTTTCCGAGAGTATGCGGCGACATTCGCCGTACAGCTACGGGTTCAATAACCCAATGCGGTTCATCGACCCGGATGGGATGGCGCCTCGTGAATATGATGACGAGGAGGAGTACTACCGAGATAATCCGAACGGCAACCTTGATTGAAGCGATGGGCATTGGCTTAAGTCCGATAGGGAAAATAACACCGATGTATGGAAAACTGCCAACGAGACCAATATACAGCGTGTTGACGGTTACAATGAGTATGAAACCTTGGAGCAGAGAAGGGGTTTCTATAGTTGGTTCCAATCGGAAACGGATAGCCGAGGGTTCGAGACCCGGTGGGCTGGTGCTGCTGCCCGTACCGTAGGCAAATTGGAAATGTTATTGTGGAAAAGTTCAGATGTTCTTGGCTACTCAAATTCAGAGATAAGGGGGTTTGTGCAATCCGGCAACAAACTCATTTTGGATGATGTTTGGGGAAGTTTACAAGGGTTGTATAACGGCCAGCCGCTGGTTGGTGCAGCCGCCCAATCGTGGGATAGTAAGCAGCTTTATCAGGAGCAGATATTGATAAATGACTTATATTGGGGGTTGTCTAACAAGTCATTGACCACGCTTGAAAATTCAATCAAGCAAAATTATATACTTTCGAGGTTCACAACAGACCCACGCTTTAAAGGGTCGATATTAAATACGCATGACCGCTATAAGTTTGGTATGAAATTAATGGGTATTAAGATGTTTTATAAGATAAATCTTATTGTTTCAGTTGTTCTCTTTTTACTGACGATGACTGTTCGCAACAGGTTGTTGTACGCTATGACCGATAATGTAAAGTTGGCCCAAAACATTCTGTCCGTATGGAATGCAGTTATGTTACTGGGTTTGTCGATTCTGCTGATTCAAAGTATATGGTTGGCAACTAAACTAGGAGGGCGCTACTACTTTTTTGGTGGACTTGCGCTTGTTATGTTGTTGGTTACCGTAATTGGCATATTCTTAACACCAAGGGGTACCATTTGATAAGGCACTACGTTTTTGAAAAGGGCTTTTTTGGTTACTGTGTATATGCCTGTTTGGCCTTGCTGTCCCTGATTGACATGTCGATGAAATAGAATAGCTTTTCGAGTGGACCGTGGCCCATGAGTGGCCCAACGCTTGAATAGACCACTCAAGTCGCAGATATTCAGTGCGAAACAGCCAGTGGGCCATTGTGTTTGAAAAATGAAAGGCACCCTGTTTTGGAGAACAGTAAACGGCACACAGTACATCGCTGGTATAATCACAAGTTATTGTTATACTGACTATTATGGGGTTTCGTGACACAGATTTTACCCATGTATATCTACCTTGGTCAGAAATACCAAGGGTTAGAGGCGATGCGATGGCCATTGTTGAGGCCATGTAAATGGAAGGAACGTTCCGTCCTTTTTGTTGGATTTACGACCTATTGGTCGCATAAATTTTTTTCAACATCTTCTATTATTGACAACGGAGAATGGACGGAAGAAGAAATGAAGGCAGGATTTGGATAGTGCTAAACAATAGGATGTATTTGTTGCCAATAATTTTCATTAATTATTTCAAAACAGTTTTCATGGAAGGCCGGTAACCCGTGGGTGACCCAATGGTATGGTGGGTTCATAAAGCGCAGATATACAGTGCAAAAAATGCAGTAACCCATGGAATGTCGAAAATGCAAGGCACCCTACTTTCGGAGAACGGCATGTTCCTATGATTGAGGCCATTTCCCAGCCAATCCTATACCTAAGCTAAGTTACATAATGCGTACTTATGGTGCTTACGCGCATATCCATGGCACAAGCCACACAGCCCCATAGGGGCATTATGCAAAATAGCCGCAGCCCTTCCCACCGTGTGCGCATCTCCCTCCGGTCGGTCAAGGCGCAGGCCTGCGGCAGCATGGCACGTGTCCATTGGGGAATCTTCCAATCCCCAAACCCCTTTGGAGCCCCGCCGCTGATAGACGTGCCGCACATGGCCATCCCGCAGACCGGAGCCCGTCCATCCGCAGCGGGGGCTGCCTTTCCGGCGTCCATGCATACAGAAAAGCAGGCACACTTTCGGCGTTGCCTTCCGTTAAGCCACCCAGAGCGGGAGAAGGGCGGGTTGTCAAGGGACCGTGGAATAAAGCGGAGCGCAGCGAGCATTTATGCCGCGAAAGCCCTTTACTGCCCGTCATTCGAGAGCTACCTTTGCTGCGACGGACGGCTAACCCTAAAAGCACGAACCCAGAATCAATAAAATGTGCCTCCGGCGGACGCTCGCCGCGCGGGCAGGTTAAGGTTGATTGGATGTGGCCGACAAATCCATAAAAACATTATCTTTGGAAGGTAAGACGTTCTTTGAGCAAGCGGAAATCCGGCTGTAAGGAAAATGGCCGGAACGCGAAAAAGTTGCGGAAGGCAGTATGACTACGGGGCAAGGTTCTATGACCCGGTGATCGGAAGGTGGGGAAGTGTGGATCCGTTGGCGGATGAGTTCGATAATGTGTCACCCTATAACTATGCAATGAACAATCCAATGCGGTTCATTGATCCAGATGGGATGGCGGCTGTCGATACGATTTTTAATGTTCCTCGGGGTGATGAGATTCCGACAGATGCAGAACCAGGAGACAGAATCGTTAGTGTAGGACAGGATGGCTCAACTACAACGACTACGCTATTGCCAACCGCTTCAGTGACTGGCGGTGCAATGATTTGGATGAGCCTTCGCGGAACCGATCGCAAGCCTTATTCCGGTTATGGACTGATAGGGTTTGTACTAAACGGTGGACATGAAGATGACGGATACCAATATGATATTAATGGGCGTAATTTGGGTCCGTCTCCAATTATGGGGAATGCTCCTGACGTCGGAAGACCAGTAGGGCTCAATGCAATAAAGTTAACAAGGATAGCTAGACGGGCGGTTAGCTCGAGGTCATTGCTTAGAAATGCTAGACTCCCGAGTCGGGGGAAAATAAGATTTGTTCTTAGATCGTCGGACGCTCAAGCAGGAAAGTTACTAGTAAAAGAAGGGGGATATGTCGATAAGTTTGGGAATATCTGGAAAAAAGGACCGTCAAGAACAGCCGGGCAAGCATTTGAATGGGACGTTCAACTGTCAAAAACAGGTAAAAGCCAGTTGGGGCATTTATCTAGGGATGGGAAGCATTTAAATGTTTCGTTAGACGGAAGAATAACACATTAATATGGGTAATATTTATTGGCGTATTCTTTTTAATACGACTAAAAGGGAAACAGCAAGACGTTTAATCGGCAATTTGGTTAAGCATATTGGCGAATGCGAGATTTTAAACCTTCAGCCCTATTGGAAGGATAAGAATCTTTTTGAAGCAGAATTTAGACAAGAACTAAGTTTCCAGACATCGGATCGATCGCTGGTTGAATTTTTAAAGAAAGTTTCGAGTGTGTCGGATATTTGGGAAGTTAATTTTGCGAATGCTTTTAATGAAGTTAATCAAGATGTTTCCGTAGTGGCAAATAGTGCCTTTAAGATTCAAGGAATTTACTGGGCAACAGTATCCCTTGATCGATCGAATGATTGAAGTAGCTAAGGGTGGGGAAGTAGCTATACAATGAACAGCCTATTGCGGTTCATCGACCCGGATGGATGGCCGCAGTCGATATGAACATTCATGGGCAGATGATTATGAAGAGGGTTGAGAAAAGGCCGCATGATATATAAAGAAAATGAGTACAGCGTATTATAGCCTCAGTATAACAAGTACAAACGAGCAGATTCCGCATATTAGCGATGTTCTTGGTGTTCCCTGCTGGTGAAAATGGGACCGGTTGGACATACGAGGTAACCAGCGGAGATACAGATTTCTGTTTCGATTTCATAACCCGGTTTTTAGAGGTTTTGAGAGGTTTTGAGAGATAAGTTCTCGTCGTTAGAAAGAATAGGCGTAAAAAGAGACGATATATCCTTTTGGACCATCTATGAATACCAGGAACAGTTTAATATCGAATATTCCCCTCAAGATAGGGGTCGCCGACGCCNTAGCGCAGCATTCAAGGCAAAAGTTGCCATCGAAGCGATCAAGGAAATCAGTACGGTGCACGAATTGGTAGCCAGGTACGAGATCCACCCTAACCAGATCACCACGTGGAAGCGGGAATTTCTGGAGCATGCCGAAACAGTTTTCTCCAAGGAAAAGCCGGCTGATCCTGATGGTAAAAAGATAGTGGACCCTCAGGGTGGGCGTGTAACTTATGTAAGAAACGAGGACGGCTCTTTAACTTGGTCAAAAAACGCAACTGGTGATATTATGCGTATAGGAAATGCAATGGCACAAACTGCCGTAGGAATGGAATCACTATCTAAGTTGGACGCAATAGAGATTAATGTAGGGATGTCAATCAATACAACTGAATTACGGACATTGTCTAACGGGGCCATTGTGTCAGGATTTGCAGAACCTACTGTTGATAACCAAGGTAAAATCATCCAATATGATATTACCATATATGAAAAGGGTATTGACGAGCTAACCGCTCCCAAGCCCGGATCAAGGCCTGCAGTAATAAAGTTGGGCGAGATTATTATGATGGATAACTATACAAAGGATGAACACATAGGTGCCGTAGGAGTCCATGAAGCTACGCATGTTACGGACAGAAATTCCAGAGGGTTTCAAAACCCCAAGGCTTCAAATAGCGAGATTGAAAAAGCGCCTAGAACTAAGGAATTGAGACATTACCGAGAATTGGATGAACAAAAGAAGAAACAACAACAATGAAAGCGTACCATACAATAGTTTTGTTTTCCCTATTTCTACTTTCATATACTTGTGTCTGCGGACAAAATGGTTATTATGTTGATAAGGACCATAGAATCAAGGCATATCAGGAGTCGATGATAGGATTTCTTGTAGCGAAAAAGCAATTTACCTCAAACCAGACGCCATTTCGGGTCAAGGACTATCAAGGTAAAATGTATGTAAGGAAAGAGTTGGAAATCTTTAGGGATAGTATTTTGGTCGTCCGATTCGGCTCTCTCGGAGATCACGCGGATAAATTTTGGGGTGTGCTGGGGGAAAAGGATAAATTGTTGTTGATTTATGATCGGGAAAGTGAAATGAGGCTGGTTGAATTTCTGGACAAATATAGCCCTCTAACCAAACATAGTGTTTTAACACTTATAAAGTGCACTTCCCAAAACGAACATTAGACTCCAAACAAGTGTACAGGTGTCTGAAGGTCACCATAGCCAAACCCGGCCGTTTTGTTTGCGCCGGGCTTTTTGCATTACTTGAGTATTGCCTGCATCTTGCTCTTTGCGAGGAACGCATCGAGTAGGGCGAAGGACGGCCCATCGGTCTCACCCCCGAGGTGCCGCACATGGCTAGACCGAAGCCCGTCCACCCGCAGCCGGGGGCTGCCTTTCCGGCGTCCAAGTGGGCACACTTCCGGGGTTGCCTTCCGTTAAGCCACCGAAAGCGGGAGAAGGGCGGACTGTCAAGGGACGTGGAATAAAGCGGAGCGCAGAGAGCATTTATGCCGCGAAAGCCCTTTACTGCCGTCATTCGAGGACTACTTTTGCTGCGACGGACAGCTAACCCTAAACGTACGAACCCAGAATCAATAAAATGTGCCTCCGGCGGGCGCTCACCGCGCGGGCAGGTTAAGTTGGTTGCCCGAAAACAACCGTAAAAACCGTGGCCGGACGATCCGCAAAAACATTATCTTTGAGAGGTAAGACGTTCTTTGAGCAAACGAAAATCCGGCTGTAGAGAAAACGGCCGGAACGCTGAAAATCCATGGAAGGTCGTATGATTACGGCGCACGGTTCTATGACCCGGTGATTGGCAGGTGGGGAAGCGTGGACCCGCTTGCTGAGCAGATGCGGCGGCATAGTCCTTACAATTATACGTTCAATAATCCGATGCGGTTCATCGACCCGGACGGGATGGCGCCATTGGATGATTATCGGCTCGAAAGGAATGGGGAATTAACTTTGTTACGCGAGACTGACGACAATTTTGATAAAGTTTTTAATGATAAAGGAACGGAATCACTCAAAATTGCGAAGGGAGCTATCAGTCAAGATGAAGAAAGTACAACTATTACCTTTAATGACAACTATTCATCTTATGTGGAAGAAGGAACATATAATTCTGCTC
>NZ_JBHRTA010000032.1:0-8801 GCF_042646065.1 Parapedobacter deserti | reverse complement strand
ACTTTTGCCTTGAATGCTGCGCTAAACTTTCTGCGTTCCTTCTTCATTTTACAACTGCTAATTTAGAAATTAATTCAGTTGTCTAATATTTGGGGGAAACCGCAAGGTAACTATCCCACCAAGGCAAGGGTATTGCCAATGCCTTTTGCGCGAGCTGATGCGCAATAGCCAAGGCGAGCAGCATGACGAACCAGGCCCTGGTCAGCATCCGGGTGGTTAACTGTGACCGGCTCATAATGCGATCAGGAATACCAGCAACAAGACAACCAGCAACACGGGCGACAACGCCACAAGCAACAGCACCACCGGGATCTTTCCTATCGTTTTCAGTATTTGTACGCTCCAATGGTCATCCGGTGAAGGTTTCAGCCACTCGATGAAATTACCGGAAAGCCGCCGTACAAAATTACGTATCTCCTGCCGATAGGTCAGCTTGTCTTCCGTATGATGGTTATCTTCCAAACTAATCTACTAAGCCTGTCTGAACATTGTCCTTTGGCCAAACTTAGGTAAGCCCGCTGATAAAAGCAAGTTTATCTGCCCCCGCTGTAATATTTATGCCGGAGCCAAAAGGCAAGATTGACCAATGCGATAAGTGCCGGAACCTCCACCAGCGGACCGATGACGCCGGCAAAAGCCTGTCCGCTGTTGATGCCGAAGACACCGATGGCCACCGCAATGGCCAGCTCAAAATTATTGCCCGTGGCGGTGAAGGCGATGGCCGTGCTCTTTGAATAGTCCGCTCCGGCCCGCTTACCCAACAGAAAGCTGAAGACAAACATGAATGCGAAGTAGATCACCAACGGGATGGCGATACGCACCGCATCCAGCGGAATCCGCACGATCAGCTCACCCTTCAGGCTGAACATCATCACGATGGTAAACAACAGGGCGATCAACGTGACGGGCGAAATAAACGGAACATAAGTCTTGGCAAACCACTCCTCCCCTTTCCAGGCGATGAGCGCATAGCGACTGATGACGCCCAAGGCGAATGGGATACCCAGGTAGATACCTACACTTTCGGCGATCTGGCCGATGGTAATGTCGATCGCAGTGGCCTCAACCCCGAACAGCGGCGGCAATACCGAAATAAACAGGTATGCCAATATGCTGTAAAACAGCACCTGAAAAACACTGTTCAGGGCGATCAGTCCGGCAGCGTATTCCCGGTTCCCTTCCGCCAGCTCGTTCCACACCACCACCATGGCAATGCATCGGGCCAGCCCGATCAGGATGAGGCCCACCATGTATTCAGGATAGTTCCCGAGGAAGACAATAGCCAGGGCGAACATCAGCAAGGGGCCAACCACCCAATTGAGCAGCAGCGAAAGCCCCAGGATCTTGACATCTTTGAACACGCTGCCCAGTTGCTCATATTTGACCTTCGCCAACGGCGGGTACATCATCAAAATAAGGCCTACGGCCAGCGGAATGTTGGTGGTGCCGCTGGAAAACGAGTCGATGAAACCCGCCGAAGCGGGCATGACGTAACCGATGCCCACTCCAACCGCCATCGCCAGGAAAATCCAAAGGGTCAGGTACCGATCGAGGAAACCAAGCCGCTTTCGGTTGGCCGCGGGAGCGCAGTCAGTTACCGACATCGCGCTGCCCTCCGGTGATATGGTTATCGGCAAACGCCTCACAGAAGGCCTTGATCTGGTCGCGCACCGACCGGAACTGCGCCATCACGTCCCCGTGGGTTCCCTGCGCTTTCGCAGGATCCGGGAAATTGTGGTGGAACTTTCGAGCTTTGGACGGGAACACCGGGCAGCTTTCCCTGGCGTTGTCGCAGACTGTAATGACGTAGTCGAAATCAATGTGGTTGTATTCATCCACATGATTGGACGTATGTCCGGAAATGTCTACACCATCTTCAGCCATCACCTGCACAGCTTTGGGGTTTACGCCGTGTGTTTCAATACCCGCGCTGTAAACTTCAACCCTGTCACCGCCGAAATGCCTCAGGTAACCCTCGGCCAACTGGCTCCGGCAACTGTTGCCGGTGCAAAGCACCAATATTTTCTTGACCTGTCCCATATCAGCAGCACCCCCCTTCCGGCGAACAGTACGCTGCCGTCGCAACAGGTACCTGTACCAATCCCTTGTGTTGTTGCTCCGCTGGAACTCCGCAGGCATCCTGCGCCAAACAGGCCGTTGCCTTGTTTTTCAGGATGAAATGATCGCCGTTGAAATCCAGCCCGTATTTGCCGATGGTGCTGCTTTGGTATTCCACTTCAATTTCGGCATCTTTCATCCCCAGCTTATCTTCCGAAAGTTCAATGATGCGGAGCAATTTCTCCGGTTTCAGCCGATGTTCGTCATCATGGGCGTTCCACAATTGGAAATTAACCACCTCTTCGTGGCGGATTACCCCACCGCAGTCGATAAAATGCTTGGTGATGGTGCCTACCTCCGTGACGTGGAAGTGCTCGGGCACGAAGGTACCGTCTTCCAACTGGAATACCACCTCATCCACCGTGGGCAAGAGCCGCTTTACTTCTGATAATCTCATGGTCTTTTTATAATTTATAATAAACGGAACAATTTAAAACGATATATTATATTAACGCATTATTACGATGAAAGAAATCAAAAAAAAATCAACAGCATTTTTCCACAGCCACGTCCTGCGAGAAAAAAAGATCCAGTTCCCTCTGAATCGCCCTCCAGACTTGTCCATCGATGCAATAGCATACGCTGGTACCCTCGATGCTCCCTTTGATAATGCCAATATTCTTAAGCTCCCGCAGGTGCTGGGAAATGGTGGCCTGTGCCAATCCGAGCTCCTGCACCAGGTCATTGCAGATGCAGGCACGCTGCTTGATAATATGTTGCAGGATGGCGATACGGGCAGGATGCGCCATTGCTTTCAACATCATGGCCAACTTGTTTTGCTGCTCATTGAATATTTCTGTTTTGGTAATACCCATCGCCTAATTTATTGATTGCAATATTACGATAAATAATCCGCAATTGCAAACAAATTTTCTAATCACCATTGAATATCAGTTGTACCGGCGGAAAATACAACAATGCCGCACGTCACCTTCTGCTATATCCAACGCGTATGTTGCCAAAACAGCAAAACGTATCAATTTATCGAAAAATTTTTCCGGATCCATCTCCGCTCATTTTTGTCAAAATAAGTATGCTCATCCGGAAACTCGATGTGTTCCGTATCGCCTACATTTACCGTGTAAAAAGAAGAAAGGTCTTTCCCTTTAACCATATGGTCAAAAAATATGGCGGTCTTCTCTTCCAGGTCCTCACGTGCCATTTTCCAAGTGCGGTAAATCTCTTCATACTCAACTATCTTACCCTGATCGTCGCGTTTCAGCCGTCCGCCGGTAGCTACATATTTCTCGTAGAGGCTTGGCGCAATGCGGCTCATTTCAAAATAAATATAGTCGTCGCTGGGGTTATAATAGTACTTGTCCAGCTCCATAGCACGGGCCATCAGCCGATACGGCTCATCAAACCGGCTTTCGAACTTCGTGGCGTAGGTCGCACGTTTCGGCAGCCGCCCTACAAAACGGATGATCTCATATTTAAATGAATCCTGTTGAGCGGCAGATAAATGATTATCCGGTGCATACGTTCTTGTTTGGTTACAGCTCAACAGAAAGCTTGAAAAAAATGCAAGCCCTCCTAAAAATAATAACAGCTTCCTCATATCACTTAAATCAAAAAGCAAGGGCACGTGTGCCCTTGCTTTCACGCCTATCTTATTTATTAATAAACTGCGTCAATTGGATCGAAATTGGTCCAACCTTGCGTCCAGTCATCTGCGCCAAACGCGCCGAGGAACTGAACCGACTTGTCAAATTTATCCGCACGACCGGCTTCGTTAAATTTGGCGTAGTCAAATTTTGCTCCTGATGCAAGGGTTCCACCAGTTACAGCAAAGTTCGGGTTCACGGGGTAATCTTCTTTTGTCCTTGTTCCATAAAACAAGTTCGGATTTAAGCCCAACGCGGTATAAGCTGCGGAGGCCTGAAAGTCGGTGCCCGCTTGTACCACATTGTCGTTGTTGGCTAAATAAGTTGCTATATCAGCCACCGGTACATCGCTTCCCGAAAGAACAGCGTTTGCACGTGCGTAGAAAATGTTGTTGGCAATCACCCCTGTGCCGTTTGCATAGTTCGGAAACACAGATGATTGGTTCATGCGGATAGCTGTCGGGAATCCAACAAATACGGAATTGAAGATAGACCCAGCTATATTTCTGCGCAGGTCAACCGCATGTCTGAAGTTATTACTGATGCTGTTGCCATCTATCGCCGGACCGATCACCGTAAAGTTAGATGCTACGACAGAGGTTTTAAAGCGGTCAAGATTATTCTGTCCGTCCGTATCCCATTCGAAGCCATTTGACTCAGACTGGTCCGCATAGCTGGGGTAGTGAAGGGCCAACCCGAATTGCAGACTACCGGAAAAGCCGTTGTCAATGTCAAAGCTATCATCCCAGGTACCTGTACGACCATGTATTTACCATCTACCGAACCACCGAACCACTCGATACCATCATCGCCACCGAAAGAAACCATGATGTGCTCAAACTTCGTTCCGCGCCCCACACCACCTAACGTGATACTATTCGTTTCATTATTAGCGGTCAGTTCTATTCCGGCAAACTCGACGCGAAGGTACTCCATCACCCCGCTGTTATCGTCGTCGTCATCGCCAGTTTGACAATTTACTGTGCCGTTTCTTCCAGAAGTGCTTTACTCAACTTCAACGATTAGCTAGGAGATTCCTACCTGTCGGCATGTTTTAAATTTTAACAGAACCTTAACAAAATATTTAAAGGTAGTTGATTTGAATATTACAATATTAACCAACACCATTTAATATCTTGCTTAATTTTTTTACAAAAAAATATAAATTATGAAAAGTATCAGATTTTTCCTTCTAGGGCTCCTATTCTTGACGGTATCCTGTCAAAAACCAGCACATGAAAATATTAACGACTTAGGCGATATTTGGGAAAACGCTGATGACATGACTTTGTCTGCAATAACTGACCCTTCAGACCCAAATCTCTCTGACCAGTGGAATTGGTACGAGAGTAGTACTACACATGCAGACATATATGTTTCTCAAGGAAACGGTCCAATCGAAAGCAGATCAATTTCGTTACCATGGAACACGATGGGAAACCCTACCGCAGTGGCCGATAGTGACAAAGACTTTTACCCAGAAGATGGCTGGCGGTTATATTTTAGAGATTTTGGCACGCCGAACAGAGCTGCCCAGACTCCTTTTTTTGCATTGTACAACAAGTATAGAGGCATATTGAGATTTTTTATATATAATTATAAAGAAACCAATCCTTGGAACGAGCAAACCCCAACATACTTTGTAGCCACCCTATCGTTTAAAAATCAAGCTCGTTCCAACTCAATGTTGAATTTCACATCAGATCCGGAGTACTCCACCCACGAAACTTATCGTAGTGATGAGAAGCAGACAGTAATAGTTCCGAAAAATGCAGAAAAGACCTGGTTAAATTTAGATTTTAGCATTGCCAACTTTGAGGGGACACCTGAAGGTCCTGAGCATTTGTTGGATTTGGTTGTATATGCGGTCGATGAATCCGAAATAAACCTTTCATCCGATTTCAGTGATATAACCGCACAAATTTCAGTCGGAGCAAATTCTAACGGCGGCAATTCTTTCGCCACCACTATTAATCGAGGACATGAATTTGCAAAAACCTCAGCAGATTTTATCAAAGCTTTGGAAAACGTATTTGATTCGAATCCGAGTGCAAATGTTCAAAACATGGACAATGCCAGAGCCAGTGATTCTATACCTGAAACAATCATTGCACCTCAAGGAGCCAGCACGATTATTGCGGCGGTGGCCGCTGGGCTAGGGGTTATAAAAGCTTTTTTTGGTGGAAAAAAGGCACATATCCCAGATCAAATGATAAAATATGATGGAATGGTCTCAACCAACGGTACAAGCAACTTTCAGCGTAGTCGCTACTTTATCACTTGGAGCCCTAGACCAAACAGTCCATTAAACCCAAGCTATTACACTCCGATCTACACCGAAAGAACGGGTATATGGCAAATATACCACCCTCCTGTATTGTCATTTCTTTGGAGTGGCAGTATATATTATGTACGCGAAAGCCCCTGCTTCTTAAGATACTATTTGGATGTGTCAAGGATAAGTGACTGGATAAACCCCGATATCCTTGATGAATTGGAGTTGGTTGAGAAAAGGGTAAAAGTTATCCACGATTACCACGACAGTGAATATCCATGGGAGTCCGAATGGACAGAAGTTACGGGTTCGTATGCATCATTCGGTTGGATACAAGCTTATCTTAATACTGCACGGTATCTGTTAACAGATAGAGGTGCTCGATTTTCTGGACTGGTGGGACTAGAATATACCTTTAAAATAAAGGATTATACAGGTAAATTTGACGATGAAATAGTATTTTCCAAGGTGTATCGCGCTAACACAAACTTCTCCCCACACCAAACAGGTAATTGTCCAAACATGTTTTAATTATTTCATGCTTTATTAGGATGATAAAGTATTTCCCATTATTAGGGTAAAATACTCCTTAGTTTATGAACAATAATCAGCTGGAGTTGCTACATTTAACTGGAGACTTTTAGGGTAGAATTTTAAACTTTAAAAGTCTCAGTAGTTATTATGGGAAAAAGGCCAAAAGTATCTGATGACCAAATTAAGAGGATGGCGGTAGCGTTATCCTATGCTAAGCGCAGCAGGTTGCGGGAGATGAGTTGAATATGGCCCCATAGTGGTTGTCTGCGGTTTCCTCCAAATATTAGACAACTGAATTAATTTCTAAATTAGCAGTTGTAAAATGAAGAAGGAACGCAGAAAGTTTAGCGCAGCATTCAAGGCAAAAGTTGCCATCGAAGCGATCAAGGAAATCAGTACGGTGCACGAATTGGCAGCCAGGTGCGAGATCCACCCTAACCAGATCACCACGTGGAAGCGGGAATTTCTGGAGCATGCCGAAACAAGATCTTTTCCCACTTCTTTAGAAGTATGAACAGCAGCTGGAAACACTCGGCGGGCGCAACAGTTACAGCAAAACCGACACAGATGCCACCTTCATGCGGCTCAAGGATGACCACATGCAGCACGGGCAGCTGAAACCGGCTTACAACACGCAAATCAGCACGGAAGAACAACTCATCACCCATTACAGCATCCACCAAACGGCGGGTGACACCACCACGCTGGAAGGCCATCTGGAGGGTTTCCAGCAGCAATACGGCACACAGAGCAAAGAGGTGGTGGCCGATTCGGGATACGGCAGTGAGGAAAACTACGAACTGCTGGAATCCATGGTATGGACGCCTTTGTCAAATATAATTACTTCCACACCGAGCAGAAGCGCGCTTACACGAACAACCCGTTCCTGCAGCAAAACCTATTCTACAATAAAGAGAAAGACTTCTACAAATGCCCGATGGGGCAGCCGATGAAAAGGTACAGGCAGGGTAAAAAGGTGAGCGGCAACGGGTGTGTGTCGCAGATAAGCTATTACCGTGCAAAACGGTGCGGAGGCTGCCCGCTGCTGGGGATGTGCCACAAGAGCAGGGAAGACCGGATAATCATGATCAACCACCGACTGAATGAACTGAGGAACAAAGCACGGGAGCTGCTGACATCCGAACGTGGGCTGATGCACCGGAGCAAAAGGCCCATCGAACCGGAAGCCGCCTTCGGGCAGCTTAAAGGCAACAACAACTTCAATAGGTTCACCCTGAAAGGACTGGTGGGTGTCGGAATTGAATTTGCCCTCATGGCCATCGGGCACAACCTGAGGAAAATGGCCGCAAAGGCCAAAAACAGTGAAAATAACGGCCCCGATAATCCCTGTAGCCCTTCTCCTTTGAGACTGTGCCACTTATGCCCGAATCATTATAGCCGAATCGGGAAGGCTGCATAACAAATAACCTCTGCACTCACACCACCAACCGGAATCACCGGTATCGGCAAAATAAAAGGGGCCGCCTTTTTAGACAGCCCCCAAAGTTTTTGAACAACAAATAGCTTAATCCAAACGGGCCCAATTACCTTGGGTCACCCAATTGTTCGAAGCTTCAACAGCTCCTTTGAAATTCCCGCCTTGAAACCAGCTATCTAGCGTGGATGGATTGATTGCGCTCGAAACAAGCTAACAAAGCTTCGTCCTTTATGCGAGTTGAAGCCAAACGCTCAACAATTAGGTATCAATAACCAACCAAACAATTAATCATCAAGTAGACGCTAGTTTGAAAATTGGAGAAAAATCAAAGACACTAGGATTGGAACTCGAAATTATTTTCAACTGGACTTCTTGCTTCACCCCATTCCCCCCACCTGTAGATGTCAAAAGTGTGTTAACTTGTTGATACGATTCTCCAATATTGGGAAGATTGTAAAACGTATGAACCAAATTTCCATATTGGTATAACTCGATATTTACAAAAGTACCGGTCACCTTAGTGGAATCCCATTGTACGTATAGAGGGTCAGCCCAACCATCTAAAAGAATTACATTCCGCTTTGGTGAAACACCCGGATTGAGGTAAAAACGAGTTGGCGATGGTGGATACATATTACGCAATGCCAAGGTGTCAAAGCTCGAAAACACCCAAGTACCCCAAGAAGGGATAGTTGTGCCGAAGTGACTACCGGAATTCATAATCGATAAGAGACTGTAAAATCAACTGTGTCAAGAGTTATAAAATGTTAACTTAGTCACAGTTTAAAATGAAAGAAAAGCAAGAAGAATTCGATTACGAGGAGATGAAAGC
>NZ_JBHRTA010000031.1:0-49760 GCF_042646065.1 Parapedobacter deserti | reverse complement strand
ATTTGACGAAATGAGACTAAAAGGTATTTCCTATGATACAAGAGATAACGCGTATCATAATTTTCTCAATACTAACCCCACCATCAAAGACAAGCAACTCTACCGTACGTTTACGCTTGATCCCTGGCGTTTTTGGGAGTGGAAAGAATGGTTAGATCACTTCGATCGTTTCGCCCTGCCGTATATTTCCGAGGAAGAACTACAGCAAAACAGGGAAATAGATGGGTTAGATAGTGAACAACGAAAGAGATGCTTTTGAAAATGCAACTCGCGAACAAGCTTTTTGCTCTATTGGATTCAGACGTCCCGTGCGATGTCATCAAAAAATGGTTAGCTACCGCGAAGCATAAACCGCAGCAATCGCAGCTTGATAAGCTAGACGAAATTGTGCGTACGACAACTATGCGGCCAGGCATTACCACGCAAACGGTAGCTAGACTTCAAGACATCGATAATGCCTACAGCACAGTTGTCAATATGGACTATTTTCCGGTCACGATAGACCAACTTCCTGAAGTAAATGGACAAAGGCTCACTCCTCAACAATTTTTACGGCATATCCGAACGAATATCAATTATTTAATAAATACTGACTACACTGAGTTCGAACCTTATCAATGGTATAGTGTCAATGAGACTGCTTTATAGAATTCCTCTAACCCATTGGGTGCTGTTATCGCGATAGATTTTGACGAGCTCTTTGGGGTACTAGATGACAACGGATCCGTTATTGTAAGTGATTATTCTACAGACAAATGGACTTTTTCCACTATTTTTGACCCCAAATACGGCAATCATCCAGTGAGTGGGAATAGGGACTTTGGTTATGAGCAAAATGATGATGGGTCGTATACTTTTTACACAAGGGGGGTGGATAGACTGACAACCTTTGTTGTTGCATTGTTGCAGTCAGTAAGTGGGGTGCCATTTAATCGGGCAGATGAACTATGGGCCTCATTTCAGAATAAGATCAATGATTATGTGAACCAGCATGGGGGAGCATCCAACTTAGCCCCCAAACAGGTTCACAGGCCCGATTGGGGATTAGTTGAGGATGTAATAAATGGTGATGCACCATTAAGCTCACTCAGTAAGGATTGTCCTGATTAAAAGAAAGGCTATGATTCGAAAGGTTGTCGTCAATTTGGTGGTAAGTTTGTTTGTCGTTCCTATTCTGGCACTGTCAAGGCATTGGGGTAGTTTAATCGATGGAATAAAGAATGGGATATTCAGGTATGAAGATGCCTATTATGATACATTTTGGGAATATATCAAGGTACTCCTGCGTCCCATGTGGTTTGTTTCACTATTTTTCTTTGTCCTTATATTGATTCCCTTTCAAGTAATTAAAGGGTGGCGCTACACTAGACGCAAAAATGGGTTTTCGTTGTGGGTAAAGTGTTTGGTCTTGACAGGAATCATTTGTTTTTGGGCGGTATTTCTGCCCTACGTTCCGTCGCCAGATTGGCAGGATAATCTCAATCTTTTGGTACGCATCGTTATCATCAGTATTCCCGTTTCGATACTCTTGTATTTTATGGTGGATCGGTATTCAGAGAAGTGAATGGCACACGCAGCAACTGGACCCAGCGACCCGGCGGAGAAGCTGATCCTGAGGGGGAAAGACGCCTGGATTGTGGAAACACGCAGTGGCAACCGGGTGGTGGCACCCGAACACTACGTGAATAACCGCGACATCAGTATACGCCGGTTCCTTGTTTTCAATGCCGAGGGACAGCAAGATAGCCGCAGTATATCGTGCGTCTACAGGCTGCGATCCGCCTGTCAGGTCTATAGTGGATCCAAGAATTACCATTGAAGGCGTAGGCCGTGCAACGAGCGTCTATTATCGTCCAAACACTTAGAATACATGAAAAGTTTAAGAATCTATTTGTCAGTAATCATAATTATCACGTTGGCCAGTAAAGTTCAGTGTCAAACTAGAGAACAAGCGAGGGAACTCGCCGCCGAACTGTACAAACTTAGAGATTACAGTATCGATTATGATCGGTATTTGAAAATTGCAAAGCCGAATAAAGACTACGCACAGAAAAAGGACGCTGTTGAAAAAAAGTATAGAAGTCAAATACGAAAAATAAAATATGGGTCTAACCGAGAACTATTTCTAGCGTTTTTAAATAAGGCAATAGAAAAGGATTCTGTACAATACAGTAAATCGTTAGGGTTCAATTACACATATGTTAATGAATTACTTCCTATTAGGCGAAGTCAATTACCGACATTGTTGGAATATTTCAAAGCAGTTCGATACAGTCTGTTCGAATTGGATAAGGATGAGCTATTATCATTAGAGGATGTCCCTTTCTTGAAATATAAAAAAGACTTTCAAATTCAGTAATGTCGTAATCCTATACATTACCGGGTATGACAGAACGTTACCTGTGTATTCACAGCCACTTCCTCCGCGAGGTAGGAAATCGGCAACGTGATAAGCCTAAACAATTTAAATTGCAAACAATAGAGGAGGCAACGGGAAATAAGCATAAAATCAACTAAAGAGTTAAAAGCACAAATCCCATTTTCCCACCGAGCCTGTGGCTGACATGCTCAAGATACTCCTTATAATCTATTCGTTTTTAGCCCAAAGCCCGTGTGGAGAAAATCCACAACAGTGTCAAACCCCCAATAGTGCTGCAAGGGTAATGACTTGGAACAAAAGGCCGGAGGCCGCGAACGCGACCAAGACCACAACTGCGATTACAAACAAGGGTTTCCGGTTGCGCAGACCCAATAACCCGGCAACGGCAAGCAATACCAATGGGGTAATAGCCGGGAAAATATGCCGGAAGTCATTGGAGGAGGAGGAGTAAGGATAATAAATCCGGAAAGCGACCATAGAAATTAAAAGCAGAAAAAACGCCACTGCGAAGGGTAGATAGGCCGCAATATCCCTCACAGCCTGATGTTATACGTATATACGGCAAGGTCCCCTTCTTCTTTAGAACTAAACGGGACGTCTATCGGCACTACGTTGCCAGTGGGTAGTGTAACGGCAGCACGTCACATTGATTAAAAGCGTTTGCTGCTTAGTCAGCGCTCAAGCAGTAGTAACCGTTGCGTTAATAAAAAAGTTCCAACAGAATACGATGATCACCGCTATGAATTTACTGACATAGAAATCGATTTCTTTCCGTTGGTGGAGGATATAAATGGTCAGTGTATTTAAGCCCAGTCCTGCTAAACTGATTACAATGAATAAGCCTAGTTGTCGTATAATTCGTGGGTCGTTACTTTCAAAAGTCCATACCCTGTTATAGTTGCTAACTACGGCTACTGAAAATCCAATAGCGTTGGCAATAAATTTATTCCATAGCAGCTTTTCCTTAATATATAGGTAATACTAAAATCGATGAAGAGACCGTTAAAACCCACCATCCTGAATTTGAAAAACTGGCGAAGCATAAAACCTGCAAGTCAATTTTTGTTAAGGATTGCCACCAACGCTGTACAATTCGACAACAGTCTTACAGTCTGCTTTGACTCTGCGAACGAAGCTAGGGCTTAAAACCAAACAATCAATCCGGCTCCAAAGCATTAAAACCTGATTTCCCGGCCGTAGAATATCACCGGATGTTCAAGGTATTCCCTTCCCTTGAAAGTGGCTTTCACCTCCTTGCGAAGGCGCTTGTCTATCATATATAATTCCTTTGGCGTGATGAGTGTGTTTTTGGGAAAACCATAAGAAGAAATATCCAATATATTGCCGTCATGATCGAAAACATAATTAATGATAACTACTTCTTTGTTCGTATTTAATGCATCTAGTTTGCTTTTCAGCACGTCAAAAAAAATGTTCCGATCAACTACTGTATCCACTTCCATATCGCCACTCCGTATTGGCAGTGGGGGAGTTGGGCTTGTTGGCAATGGATAGCCATTTTTAAATTGTGGAAGTTTGGTAATTACAACCATCCTATTCATACTTGATTCAAGAAACTTTGTCTCAAAACTTTGATTGCCTATTATTTTTTTCCCTTCCGTAAATTTTTCCTGTGCACCAACTATTGAGCACCAAATTACATTCGCTAGGGTGGTAATTATCAATAATCTTAAAAAATTCTTCATATCCTATTGGCTTTTATAAAGATGAAATAAAGCATCAATTTTCACAATCGGGCTGTAATCCACCATTAAAAACCCGTTTCAATGCTTCCGGTTCACCGTGCCGATGATCGGTGCATTATAATACGGATTGGTGTCCTTGAACTCTTCCAAGAACTCGAAATATTTGGTTTCCAGGGATAACATTAGGAATAAGAGCGCAATTGTGAAGGCGTATCTTGGGTCGGAGAAGCAGGAATAGACCGCCATGTAGCTCCGGTTGCAATACCTGTATTCCATGGGCCAATTCGCACTTTGAATTTTTCAAAACCTGATTTCACGTCCATAGAATATCACCGGATGTTCAAGGTATTCCCTTCCCTTGAAAGTGGCTTTCACCTCCTTGCGAAGGCGCTTGTCTATCACCGCCAACTCCTTTGGTGTGAGCGTGTTTTTGGGAAGGCTGTAAGATGATATGTCAAGAACATTCCCGTCTTGCCCGAAAACATAACGGATGGTAATTTTCTCGCTATTTGCTTTTAGCTTGTCTAGCTTTTCTTTGAGCGCTTCGTAAATGATCTTTCTATCTATAAGCGTATCTACTTCCATATCACCACGCCGTATCGGGAGTGGAGGGGTAGGGCTTTGGGGTAATGGGTAACCGTCTTTATATTTTGGTAAGCGACTACTTACGACTATACTTTCGGTTTTTGGAAATGATACCTCAAAAGATATTTCATCAACAATCATTTTTCCTTCCGTAAATTTTTGTTGAGCACTGACGGTTAAACATAAAAGTATGTTTATTATAGTAATCCCTAATAATTTCAAAAAATTCTTCATATCCTATTGTCTTTTATAAAGATGAAATAAAGCATCAATTTTCACAATCGGGCTGTAATCCCCCGTTAAAAACCCGTTTCAGTGCTTCCGGTTCACCGTGCCGATGATCGGTGCATTATAATACGGATTGGTGTCCTTGAACTCTTCCAAGAACTCGAAATATTTGGTTTCCAGGGATAACATTAGGAATAAGAGTGCAATTGTGAAAGCGTATTTCGGGTCGGAGAAGCAGGAATAGACCGCCATGTAGCTCCGGTTGCAATACCTGTATTCCATGAGCCAATTCGTACTTTGTATTTTTCAAAACCAGATTTCCCGGCCGTAGAATATCACCGGGTGTTCAAGGTATTCCCTTCCCTTGAAAGTGGCTTTGACGTCCTTGCGAAGGCGCTTGTCTATCATATATAATTCCTTTGGCGTGATGAGTGTGTTTTTGGGAAAACTAAATGACTCTATATCAACGATGTTTCCATCCTGTCCAAAGACATAATGGATGGTGATTTGTTCATTATTTTTCTTTAGTTTTTCCAATTTGTGCTTAAGCACTTGGTGGATAATCGTCTTTTCAGTTGTGGTATCCACATTCAAATCGCCTTTCTGTAATGGCATAGGAGGGGTTGGGGTTTCAGGCAAAGGATAGCCGTTCTTGTATTGTGGAAGCCTTGTAGTAACCCACATTCTTTCTGGGTTGATTTTAGAAATCCTTATTTCAAAAGTTCGGTCGCCCATCGTCTGTTTACCTTCAATAAACTTTTCTTGGGCCTCGGTATTCAATAAGAAAATCAGGTTGGTGAGGGCAATTGTCATTATTCTCAAAAAATTCTTCATATCCTATTGTCTTTTATAAAGATGAAATAAAGCATCAATTTTCACAATCGGGCTGTAACCCTCCGTTAAAAACCCGTTTCAATGCTTCCGGTTCAACGTGCCGATGATCGGTGCATTATAATACGGATTGGTGTCCTTGAACTCTTCCAAGAACTCGAAATACTTGGTTTCGAACGTGGACCAATTGGCTGAAAAATCCGGGTATTCGGTGCCATTGTTAGTTAAAGAGTCTATCCAGGTTTTATATTGACCTTTGAGTTGTTCATCTTCTGAATAATTCATCGCGGTTGCACTGGATCCGTGAAGCATCATAATATCATGGAAAAGCGCTTGCTCAAATTCGATGTTGCTATAAACCGGTTCACCTAGACTGTAATTGCCGATGCCACCTGAATAAGCAATGTTGTCCTGATACGCGTGGAAGAGTTCGTGCCGTATAACCTCGACATGGGTCGAAGCAAAGTTTGTCGAAAACACGATGCTCTTTGTTGCCGCATTATATGTGCCGTTTCCTAGCGTCCCGTCCACGCAAATACCGATTGCTAGGTCCGGCTTGTTTGCCAAGGCCATATTGACAACATAAGTTGCACAGTTCAAATCGGCAGCGTCTTGTACAGCGTTTTTAATGTTGGTTCTTTGCGTGCTGTTCAATTCCGCGCAAAATGAAAAGGTGATTTTTGTTTTTGGCTGGCTCCCACCCCCCCCCACCAAACCACTATTGCGATTACAAACAAGGGTTTCCGGTTGCGCAGACCCAATAAGCTCAACGTCAGGTTTCCTGTTACCCTCAAAGTCAAGCAAACATGAAACTCACACGCACAACGAATTTTTTAAATATTAGTTTGTATTCTAACCATTTTTGTTTTACCTTTGTCCCATAAACAACGAGAGATATGGACGCTGTCAAAAATTTAGTAGAGAATATGCAGATGCTGAGCCTCAATGTGCGCCATTATTTTCAGAAGCGTTTTGCGGCCCTGGAACTGGACGTCACCTATGAAATGGTACGGGTACTGCTGATACTTTCCAAGCAAAAGTATATGAACCAGCAGCAGATCGCCGATGTTACATTTAAAAATAAAGCCAGCCTGACGTCGTTGATAGATAATTTGCAAAAACGGGGGCTGGTGGTCCGGAATGAGGATTCGGCGGATAGGAGAAACAAGATCATCACCCTGACGGCCAAGGGCAGGGAACTGGTGGGCGTCGTACAGCCGATATTCGATGAGATGTTTGACCTGCTCTATAAAGATGTAACGGCGGAGGAGCTGAAAGTGATGAACCGGGTGATTGCCAAGATGAACAGGGTAATCGAATAAAAAATTTAATACAATAGTTAGATATTTAACAGTTAACATATTGACTAATAAAAATGATGAATAGGTATAAAAATCAGGCGTTGAAATCACTAAGGGGCGTGATGTGGCTGACGGCGGTGGCTGCCTTGACGACATCGGCAGCCTCCGGGCAGGAACGTGCCGAGCACCGGTTAACCCTTGACGAAGCCGTGGAACTGGCAATGGAAAACCACCAGCAGCTGAAGCTCTCTAAGGCCAATGTCTCGCTCAACCGGGCCCAGCAGGATGTGGCGAAACAGCAGCGGTTGCCCACGGCGACCTTTTCAGCCAGTGCACTTTATCTTGGTGACGCGCTGGTGCTGAATACGGACTTTTCCAAGTTGCAGACCGTGGAGATGCCGCATTTCGGGAATTCCTTTGCCGTGCAGGCTTCGCAGTTGCTTTACAAGGGCGGTGCAATAACCAAATCCATCGAATTGGCTGGGTTGCAGACCCAGCTTGTGGAACTCGACCTTGAAAATGACATGCAGTCGATCAAGTTCCTCGTCATTTCCAATTACCTGGATATCTGCAGGGTGCTCAACCAATTGCAGGTATTCGAGCAGAACAGGGTGCTCGCCGAGCAGCGGCTGGCCAATGTGCTGAGACAGTACGAACAGGATATGGTTACGCGCAACGAAGTGATCCGCGGGGAACTGCAGATCAAGAACCTGGAGCAATCCATCCTGACGGCCCGAAACAACCACGCCATCCTGAGTAACCAACTGGCCTATGCATTGGGCCTGCCGGCTGATGTGCTGGTCAGGCCAGCCGATCCCATCGGCGAGCCCCGGATTCAGGCGCAGTCGCATTACGTGGACCTAGCCCGTCGTGCGCACCCCGTTATCCGTTCGGCTAACCAGCAGATCGGTATGGCCGAAAAGAACGTAAGCCTGATCAAGACCGACCGGCTTCCTGCGGTATCAGCCTTCGGCGGGTACAACATGCAGCGCCCGCTCACGACAGGCACGCCGGTGATGGACCTATACAATAACACCTGGCAGGTGGGCGTGAGCCTGAATTATACTATCGACAACCTGTTCCGCACGAAGAAACGCATACAGGTCGGGGAAAGGCAGACGGTCATCGCACAGGAGGCGTTGGAATTGACCCTGCAGAACATTGATATCGGCATCAATGCCGCCTATACCAAATACCGGGAGGCCGTGCAGCAGGAAAAACTGATGGAGGAGTCCAAACGCCTCGCCAACGAGAACTATCACATCGTCGAAGCGAAGTACCTGAATCAGCTGGCCATCACGGCCGAGATGACTGATGCGACAAACGCCAAACTGGAAGCCGAGCTGCAGCACGCCAACGCGGCGATCGGCGTCCTTTTCCAGTATTACAACCTGCTGAAAAGCACGGGAACACTCTAGCCGGGATAACACATTAGAACAATTAAAAAAACAAAATCACAGGATCATGTCTGAGCATACAGAAAACAACACACTGAAACAAGAGGAACCCGTTGCAGGCAACCGGCAACCGAACGCGAAAGATCCGGAAAAGGAAAGCCGGAAGGTCAACCCGAAGAGCAACATGAGGCTACGTGCCACCATCGTAAACCTGCTCGTCTTTGTCGTCGTGGCCGGCGGGTTCATCTGGCTTGTGCAGAAGTATTTCCATATCGGTGATGACGACTTCACGAATGCCGCCCAGGTAGAGGCTTTTGTCAACCCGATCAACACCCGGGTATCGGCCTATATCAAGGAAATCCGCTTCATCGAGCACCAGCAGGTGAAACGGGGCGATACGCTGCTGATATTGGACGAGCGCGAAATCATCACGCAGCTGGAACAGGCGGAAGCCGCCTATCAGAATGCACTGGCTTCCAAGGGGGTCACTTCATCCACGGTGACTACCGTAGCCAATAATGTGCAGGTGATGGAAGCCAACACCGCCGGTGCCAAAGCCCGGCTGGAAAATGCCGAAAAGAACCTGGAGCGTTACGCCAACCTGGTGGCTTCTGAAGCCGTAACACGCTTCCAGTATGACCAGATCAGGACGGAATACGACGTGGCCCGGTCTTCGTACGAGGCGCAGTTCAACCAACACCGGTCGGCGGGATTTTCCGTGACGGAAGCCAAAAGCAGGCTCGCCCTGAACGATGCCGAAATTAAGCGGGCGAAGGCTGCGCTTGACATGGCCCGGCTCAACCTTTCGTATACCGTCATCACGGCGCCCTACGATGGCATCATGGGAAGGCGGACCATCAATGAGGGCCAGCTGCTCCAGCCGGGGCAGCAGGTGGCCACCATTGTACTGGACAACGATAAATGGGTGACCGCAAATTTCCTGGAAAGCCAGATGCCGGGCGTCCATATCGGGCAGCACATCCGCATGACGGCCGACGCCATCGGCAAACACGAATTCGAGGGGGTGGTCACCGCGGTATCCGCAGCAACCGGTTCACGGTACTCGATGGTTCCCGTCGACAACAGCTCGGGCAACTTCGTGAAAGTGCAGCAGCGCATCCCGGTAAGGATCGAATTTACGGAAAATAATGCCCCGGAAGACCTGCGGAAACTCAGGGCGGGGATGAACATGAACGTGTTTATTAAAAAATAACAACCGTGTATAACAGAGGACTGACAAAGGATTGGGTGCCGAAAATCGGCATACTCCTGCTTATCATTCTGCTGCTGTTTACCTTCATGCTGATCAATCCGATTTACAGCGGCAACATGGGGCAGATGGTAAGCAGCACGGGCATCATGTCCGAATATTTCGTGTGGGCCAACTTTGCGTCCACCATCGGGATGGCGGCTGCCATACCACTGGTGATGCGCTTCAAGATGCGCTTCCGTTCCAAAGAGTTGATGATTTCCTCACTGCTGGCCATGGCCGTGCTATCGGTGGCCATCGCCACCACGATGTCGCCCGAGGTGATCGTGGGGTCAAGCTTCCTATTCGGCTTTGTCAAGATGTTCGGCATGATCGAGGTAATCCTGCCGGTGATGTTCATACTGAGCCCTACGGGCGACAAAGGACGCTTCTATTCGCTCTTCTACCCCATTGCAATCATCGCGGGCCAGCTGGGCGGGTTGATTGCCGCAAACGTGTCCCTGGACTACGACTGGCAATCCATCCACCTGTACGCCGCCGCGATATTGCTGCTGGTTGCGCTCATCTGCACCGTGGTGATGCATGACCTGCGTTTCTCGCGGAAAATGCCGCTGTACCAGGTTGATTGGCTGAGCGTGGTCCTGTTTTCGGCTTCGATGCTCTCGCTGGCGTATGTGTTCGCCTTTGGCAGGCAACAGGCCTGGTTCGTTTCCACAAGCATCCGGTATGCTACCCTGGCTTCGATTGCGCTGGCGGTTTGCCTGGTGGTCCGCCAGCAGTTCCTGAAAAGGCCCTACATGACCTTCGGGCTGTTCAAAAGAGCCAACGTGCGCATCGGTGTGATCCTGCTTGTCGGCCTTGGAATGTTTATGGGCGCCGGTTCCATCCAGTCCATCTATACCAATGCCATCCTCGGCTACAACTGGAAAATCAATGCCTCGCTCAGCCTGATGACGATGCCCGGCATGGTCATCGCTGGATTTGTCAGTTTCCACTGGACCAAGCATAACCTGCCGATCAAAATGTACATCTTTTCGGGGTTTGCCGCCTATGTATTGAACTACGTGATATTGTACTTCATGATGGTGCCGGGCCTCAGCATTGACTGGTTCCTGCTGCCGCAGCTGCTGAACGGCTATGGGATGTGTTCCTTGTTTATCGCGCTCTGGCTTTACGGACTGAACGGAATCCCCCAGAATGATATGCTCACATCCGTGGGTTCGGTCATGGTATTCCGCAGTTTCATTGCAACGGCATTTTTCAGCGCGCTGTTCAGCTGGCTGCAGTATGCCCTGCAATGGCAAAGCGTCAATAACCTCGCCTTTTACTTCGATGCCACGATCATGAACACGTACCACTCGGTGGGCAATTTCGGGCAGGTGCAGCTGGGCGCCATACTGGCCGCCAACAAGACCCTGCTGGGCTATGTCATCATCACGGGGCTGGCATTTCTCACGTTCATCTTTTTCCACCAGTTCGGCGATTTCAAGTACCGCATCGCAAGATACCGCATGCGCAAGTCCGAATGGGAAAGCCGCAGAAACGGGAAAGCCAGGGATGCGGCATCAGCCGGTGCCCAAGACATAGCAGGTGTTGTTTAATAGCATAGTAAGTGTCGTATTTATTTAATTTTTATCATTCATAATCTGTAAACCATGAAAAAAAGTATCGTTAAGAAGGCATTGAACTACTGGTATTTGACGCTGATAATCGGAATCTTATACCTTATATTGGGAATTTGGGCATTTATAACTCCCCTGAGTTCGTTTCTTGCCATGACGGTGTTCCTGAGCGCCGGAATTCTGATTATCGGAATTGCCGAACTGGTCTATGCCATCGCCAACCGGAAACGTCTTGATAATTGGGGCTGGAGTTTGATCGGCGGCATATTGAACCTGGTGATCGGTGTCTACCTACTCTCCAACCCAGGCTTATCCGCATTGATGCTGTCAGTTTTTATCGGGCTATGGTTGCTGTTCCGGTCAGTCATGGCGATTATCAATGCATTTGAAATCAAGCGTATGGGGACAAGGAAATGGGGCTGGGTACTGGCAACGGGAATTCTGGGTGTCCTCTTTTCCGCCCTGTTGCTCTGGAATCCCATCATCACCGGCATGACCGTCGGCATCTGGATAGGGATCGGGCTGGTCACCGTCGGGCTGCTCCATGTTCTGCTGAGCCTCATTCTCCGGAAAGTAAAGCAATACCGGGACGAGCTGGAGGGCCGGTTAGACGACTACGTGGAAGTGAATTAGCGGGCGTTGGCATGGCATGTGCCCGGAAAGTGCCGAACGCATCATAGCCATTACCCTGGTCGGTACGCTTCGCTCAGGAAGCCGGAGAATCCTCGAAAGGAAAGATAGCCAAAAACCGCGATTAATCACGCCAGCCCCCGGTACTCCCGCCGCAGGCGTTCCACATCGCTATCGCGGAAGTACTTCTTGCGGTTTTTGATCTTGGCCACGGCAATTTCGCCCCGCTGCTGGCAGCGCATCAGCGTGCGTGCGCTGATGCCTACGCGGTCCATCGTTTGCGCAGCATCGAGGTACGCAGTTTCGGCTTCCTGTTTCTCGAGGACGTGGTTAAGAATTTCCTGTTGGTCGGCGCGGATTTGTTTCAGTTCGGGATAAAGCATCACGAACACTTTGGCGCAGGCACAGCATGGTTGTGCGTGGCCCAATCGAGTTGGTTTGCGCATAACATTTGTTTTTCATTGGTTACAGAAGATGCAGGTTAATTACTCGTGGGGCATCGAAAACCACTCCAGATAGGCAGCTGCGTTTTTCCGATGCAGGGTAAATGTCTTTGTTGTGTTCTCCGCAAGCCTGATCGTCACCTCCAGCCCCCGCTTCCTTTTTATCCCCGGTCCGTTTACGATATACATTCTATTGATTATGATCGTCCTACGTATCCTGAAAAACCAATAGTCGGGCAGTGCTTCTTGAAGTGTAAGTAATGAGGCAATCAATGAACGCGGCGATTTCGTGGTGTAGGCCCAAACTTTACGATTATCGTACTCCAAATACCGGATCTTGCTAAACGGAACCTTCTCCATTCCCAATGCGCCTTGCATTTCTAAAACGCCGTGGAGCTTAGGCTTTTCGGGCAAGTTTCCCAATTCATCTTTGCTCGCCAGGAGTTCAGTCTCTAAAGCCGCCAATACGCTTTCCGCCTCCGATAGTCGTCTCGAGATCCCGGCCGCATCGTTTCCTGCAATTTCCAGTTTTTGCCTCAGTACCAAGGCGCGGCGCTTCCAAATGTCGCCACGGATCACAGCCTTCCGCAACGACACAGTGCTATCGTTCAACTCCTCGGCCAGCCGATCAGCTTCATTCCGGTAGTGAAGCACGAGGTAGGTCAGGTTCATGATCACGATCAGCAAACAAATAATCGGAAACTCATGCGTCAGGTAACCGCTCGCCATGAAATCCCGGCCGAAGCCTTGCAAAAACCCAAAGGCCAAGGCAATGGCGGCCAGGCAGGGAAGCACTACCCCACCGCCGATTTGCATAAAAAAGCGTACGTCATGCGATCTATTCCATCGTGGAAAACGGTCTATGGATCTCGAAAACCAAGCAATGAAATGGATGATCATCCAAGCAAAAAGCCAACTGAAGGCCACGGAGACATAAAATCCAGGATATTTGATAATTTCAATAAAAGGAATACGCTGGTTGTTGAGTACGATGACTACTGCTACAGCCAACGCCGTGGCCACTTGGCCACGCGCAGAAAAATAGGTTAGTTCATGTGTCTGCATAACGTTTGTATTAAGGTAACAGCTTAAGTGCTATCAGAGGTCAGCGCCCAAAATAACACATCGTGCCTTAAGTGCCAAATTCGCATGCCTAGAACCTCGCAAAATGGGTGGCCAAACGTGTACCTAAATTGGCCATTCGTGTAGCAAAATTCGGGTTAGCCTACTAAAAGCACCCAGTATGCCCTAATTTTGGCGATTCCAAGGCAGTGCCATCTGCCTTACTAACTAATTTTTTATTTAATCAAAATTAAAAACATGGCAAAAAAACCATTTACTTCCGTAGGCGTGCAAGCCTTACAACAAGAACTGTATGCGCTTACCGATGCAGCCCTGCAAGCCGAGGCCGATGCCGCCCGCAGCGAATTTCAGGATTGGCTGATTGATCATTTCGAACTGAGTAGCAGCCAAACGGCGTACATCGATAACTTTGATCCCGATTTCATCGCGCATGCGTCCGCTTTGGTCTCGCACTATATCGGCCATCGCCTCCCGATGTCTTTGCAGGCAGAAACGCCGCCAGAAGACGACGATGAAGGACGCGGCAAGCTCATCCTTTTCAATGAGAGCCAACAGGTTGTCTATCGGCAATCGGAAGGTGCGCTGGCCACCGGCCACCTTCAGGTAAGCATCCGCTATACCACGGCCAACAGCTAATTCAAAAAACACGATGGCCACAAACCCAAACAATCCACTAGCCCCGCTATTCGCCTACTGGGTGCAGTATTGTGCACTGGAAGATTCACACCGCGAATGGCTGCACACCTTCGCTACCGTGGTAAACGTGAAGCGTGGCACAAGGCTGTTCGAGCCGGGAGACAGGGATGACTACGTGTACTTCGTTTGTGAGGGCTTGTTGGCCACAGTATGGTGGGATGAAAACGGCAACCGGCGCATCGACCGGTTGCTGCCACCCACCCACAGTGTACTCACCAAAGGCAATCTTTACGCCAGCCACCAAGTTTATTACGAGGTGGTCGCGTTGCGTCCAAGTACCACCATCCGCATCTCCGCAAATGCATTGAAACTCTACAAGGAGGCGTGCACAGAGGCCGATACCCTCGTGGATGTGATGGAACAGAAAAAATTAAAGCAGTACCGGGCGAAGAACCGGTTGATGCTGATCAAGGGAGAACCCGAACGCTACAAAGCATTTGCGACGAATGACTACATGAGATCTTTCCGCCGCCTTACTTCCCAGCAGGAGCAAGCGGATTACCTGAACATCTCGCGCGTTACGATCACCCGCGCAAACCGGGAGATTTAGCCCAATTCGTAAAACTTGCTTCTCCAGAAGCAGGTGTACCCGCTCCATCTGCCCGACCTTTGCTTCTATGAATGAAGCAACTCACATATCCAACCAAAAGCAAACCGCATCCTCGGCAGGCTGGAACGACTTCCACGCCGAAGAAAAGCGTTATAAGAACCTGATGACCCGAGTAGACATGGTCGGCTCGTGGTATTTTGGCCGAGGTGGCAACCCGTTTCTGAACGTTTCGACCAGCGACGGCCTTGCTTTTGCCCTCGACTGCTGCTACGGGCCTTTGATGGTAATCGAATCGTGCAGCGATGTGTTAGCGGAAGATGCCCACCGGCTTACCTATCGGCTGGTCGGCTCGGGCGTCATCCATGAACGCGTCTTGGCCCTCCAGTTTGAGTGTAAAACGCTGTACATCGATATCGCCGTGCCGGTTAATATATACCTGCATTTGCTGCTATGCCTGAATGAGCTGCTCGCGCCCTACTATGAGCTGAGGCGATATAGCCGCTATATTGCTGCCAATGGTGACATCATTCTACCGTTGAAGCCTGCGGAGTGGGAGACCTTAACCAAACAAAAAGGCGCGCGGAAAGTAGAGGCTGCTTTCCAACGCATCACCGAGCGCACCGAACTCGCCATCCGACCGGATTTGCTTACTAAGGAAAGGTGGTGGTTATGAAATACCCTATCAATTACTCATTTAAATACAAAGGAGGTAGTACCATGGGACCCTGATCAAAGCGGATCGGCCATCGAGGATGGAGATCGCTAAAAATAAAATGGCTATGGTAAGCCATTCCAAAAACTAACCGAATAACATCAATACAATGAAAGTATTTGAACTAACATCAGGCTTTTTAGCCGCCGTAGTGGTCGCACTAGGTGTAAACTACTACGTCAAAAACAACAAGGTCGAGGAAAAACCGGTGGTTACGGACAAAACGGTATTAATTCAATGGTTTGAGTATACCGGGCCGGAATTGGACGAAGGAGATCCAAATAACCAATATGATCCGCACAATCCTGAAAACTATTCGCCCTATCAGGGCACAGGCACCCCAAACTGCACCTCGGGAAACCAAGTATGCGCGATTCAAGTGGAAACAGATGATTCTGATCCGGGAAACCCTATTCCGGATAGTAATGCTCTGCAGGCGCTAGCAGCGGATATAGACAATTTGACGCCAAGACCCGGCGAGCTTATGTTTAAACCTTAACGGGCCAGACTTAGAAAGTCCCTGCAGAAAGTTTCTTGCAGGGACTTTCGTTTTAGTTTTGCTCGATACCTGTTAGTTCGATAATCTGGGTAGGGATAAGAAAAGCAAACGATTTGATGTCGCTATTTTTAAGCACATACGACTCCTTGCCGAGCTGCCTTTTGAGCTCCAATGGAACTTCTTGATCCAATCTCCGGATATCGCTCCATCTAACTCCCCGAAAGACCAGCTCTTTTCTTCTTTCTGATAAGATTTCCGACAATATTGCAGCATCGGTTACACCATCAAATGCCACGAATGACTTCTCTTGGTACCTATTTCTTTTAAATGTGTTCAGGTCATTTAGTGCCTCTGACGCCCTGCTATTTCGAATATAGCATTCTGCCCTCGTCAGAAGCATTTCAGACGTGGTGATTCCGTTAAACTTAAACGCGGTATTGTTCTGGCCATAATCGCCCGTAAATGCATAATAACCGTCGGTCATCTTCGTAAAAAATAACCGTAAACGTAAGTCTGTATCAAGGTATTGTGTCATCAACGCCGTATCGACCCGCAGCCTACTTTCGGTAAGCATACTATAACCTGCGAGTTCGGAATAAAAAATCACTTCGTCATTGAATCGATCAAAGGGATACGGTCTTACTTCAATCTGATTATAGTCAAGCAATTGTTGGCGAATTTGGAGACAAAGATCTGCATATTTCCCTGCAACTTCGTAGTTTCCCATGGCGAGATAGCAACGCGCTAGTGCTCCATAAGCGGCCGCTTTGCTGGGCCTCGTGGGATATCTCGGACTGGCTATCGGCAGTAACTCAGCCGCCGACTCAAGATCTTCGATTATTTGAGCATATGAGTCAGCCACAGTGGCTCTTTGAGAAGGCACATTAATGTCAGAGGTTAACCTTAACACGATTCCGAGACGTTGAGAAGCCGAAGCAGCATCGAACGGCACAGCAAAGAGCTGAACTAAATCAAAAAATGAAATTGCTCTGAAGAATTTCGCTTGCCCCAAGATTCCGTTTCGTTGAGATAAGGTTTCATGCGAAACTTCATCAATCAAATCGATGACCGTATTCGCAGCGATGACCTTTCGATAAACGGTATTCCAGTAGATACTTGCCACTGGAGTTTTTTGCCATACATAGCTAGCCCTATCCTCTTCACTTGTAATTGAAGACCAAGTTTGATTCGTGTAGAATACATTGTCAGATGCGATTTCAGACAACCCCGCGGAGAAACCGTAATTCATTGTCGCCACATGATCCATAAGTGCTTGAAGGTCTTTCGAAGATCGGGGCACGGCAAGTTTTCTATCCGGTTTCACCGACAGGAATTCATTACAAGCCCCCAGAAACAATACGAGCAAGCACGGAACAATTATTGATTTCATAATGCATTCGTTTTTATGTTTAGAAATTGATGTTAAGCCCCAAACTGTAGCTTCGTGGGAACGGGATGTTTCCACTCATATCAGGATCTAACGCAAGTTTGTTTGCCCTCCATAGTATACCCAGGTTATTACCGCATATAAAAAATTGAGCGCTTTTGAACCGCTCATTTTCACCGGAAAATGCGTATCCAATGCGGATATCCTGAAGCCGTATGTGGTCGCCACGCTCCATAAGCACCTCTGCATTTTGATAGAACGTATTGGCTTGCGGATTTATCGGATAGCTAAACGCCGGAACATGCGTGAATTGTTCGTCACCGGGCTTCTTCCACCGATGATAGAAGTCGATATGGCCGTCGCGGCTGTTCAATAACTTCGTGTAGTCCATCCCTGCCCTTCTAAAAAAATATTTAAATTTCCAGCTGATATTGGCCGATATCGAAACGCCTTTATAAGTTAGATCATTCCGCAGCGAACCAAAAATCAAAGGACGGGCCGAGCCATGGAACACCAAATCCTCAAGGGTTGTCTGGTTGGACGTTATTGCGCGATAGTCCTTGCTGATTTCTCCGTTTAAATAGCCTTGAGGCTCACCGGTCTGGGGGTCGAGGCCGGCCCATTTATAGCTATACGCCGGAAACGCGATTGTCCCTTCGGTAAATGATAAGCTTCCCGTGCTCACATATGCCCGAGGATTGGCATACTCGCGTTCGGATTTCGTTATCCAACTGTTGTTGTAACTAAACAATAGATTTGCATCCCATGAAATGCTCTTGACAAGAATTCTTCCCCGAATATTTGCATCAACACCACGGCTGCGCGTATTAGCCACATTCATTGTCATGCTTGTACGGCCGGTCGTTGGGTCCAAAGGTGCTTCCTGCAACAGATCGTTAGTGAATTTCTGATAAAAATCTACACTGCCGAATAACCGCGCACCCACTAACTTAAAATCCACGCCGATGTTGACATTCCCTACCTTTTCCCATCTCAGTGCTGGGTTGGGCGGATAGTTCAGCATTGCTGCAGGCCAATCAACGCCGGTCGAAGCGGCATTATTTGAATAATAGATTGTTGTAAGCGCACTCATGCTATTATCGACATTTCCGCTAAAACCATAAG
This sequence comes from Parapedobacter deserti, assembly GCF_042646065.1. Lineage (NCBI taxonomy): Bacteria > Pseudomonadati > Bacteroidota > Sphingobacteriia > Sphingobacteriales > Sphingobacteriaceae > Parapedobacter > Parapedobacter deserti. The sequence goes on along the minus strand of NZ_JBHRTA010000031.1, from coordinate 31,375 downwards.
TAGCCCTTAGTTTCAACAACTGCGGTGCGTTTGAACTGAAAAACTCTTCATGGTGTACGGCCCAGCTCGCACCTACAGACCAAAGTGGAGTCCATTTATTATTCGTGTTTACGCCGAATAAATTCGATGCGTCACGCCGGGCGCTAGCGGTTACCGTGTATCTATCCTTGTACGTATACGATGCATTGGAGAAGTACGACACGAATCTATTCATAGTGTTTGCAAAATCAGCCACAGGATATGGTACGTTTTCAGTGGAAGCAAGATTAGCAAATACCGGATAACGGTATGTATGATCGATATTATTGGCATAGGTCAGTAATTCATCATCGTAGCCGTAAGTATTGAATCCCCCCGCCTCGAAGCTCGTCTGCGTAATATCCACCCCAGCCAACGCATGAACGGCATGGTTGCCGTGCCATTTTTCGGCGTAATTTAATAACGCTCGTGTATTATGGTTTTGGCGTGTGGCATAACTTTGCTTTAAAATCCCACCCAGTGGAAAATGATAGATCAATTGGTTGTTTACCATTTCTGTCCCTCTATTAATCAAGTTCCTCGCGTAGTAGGTAGAAACATCATAGTAATCTCGACCCGTTGAACCACCTCGAACATACTGGTATTTGACATCCGCGCGCAACGCCGCGGTTAGTTTGTACTGTACTCCAAAATTCGCTAACAGCTCCTGGCTTTTAGTGATGAGCGTGTAATTTTGAAGCTCTTCCAACGGTCTGTATTGCCAATCGAGCAGCCGGCCGTTGCCTGCCGTATCGACAAATCCCAGTCGATAATCGTTGGGAATCGCCAATGGATTGCCCACCTCATCCGCCAACTTCACATAAGGAAAACGAAAGCCATTATCCGTATATGCCCCGAACAATGTAGCATTGTATTGGCGGTTGTTTGTCCATCTTATCCCGGTTGATAACTCCAACTTATCACTGGGTCGGAATGAATTCTCCAAACGTAATGTCATGCGATCATGTTTGCTAGCTACTTGGGAGGGTAACGCATTGTCATACCCCAATCCCAGTAAGAAGCGATGCTTGGCCGATCCGCCACTCATATTCCAAGCATATTGTTGCTGCACGGCTTGCCGGTATGTATAACTTAACATATCGTCTCTGGTATCTTGCTTTCGATATCCGTCTATTAGCCGTTGTGCTTCATCCTCATCGATCGATCCGTCTCGTTGTTTGATCAGAATTTCTACCACCGGCGACAGTGCGGGTTTAGCACGGCTATTTTCCTGATTGCTATAAAAACCCTGGGAAAAGAGGTATTTTTCTACATCGATCAAATCCGAAACATCGATGATTCGATGCTGGAAAAGATCGGGTTTGTCTGTTATATTCACATTTCCACTAAAGCTCACATGGATGGGCTGTTCATACCGCGCTTTCTTACTGGTAATTACAATTACGCCATTTCCAGCTTTGGCCCCCCATATCGAAGCAGCGGCAGCATCTTTCAATATGGTTAGGCTTTCAATATCATTTGGATTAATATTGTTGATATCACCCTCATAAGGGAAGTTATCAAGTATGATTAACGGCGAATTCCCGGCTACGGCACCATCGCGAAGTGTACTTATGCCATGAACATAGATTTCATGATTCGGACGTCGGCCAGCGTTATTGAAACTAGCCCCCCGGCGGTCAAAATGTATTCCTGAGGTCACGTTTTCAATCCGGCTTAGCACGTCCATGCTTACGCTACGATTCAATAGCGCGTTGTCTATTTTTTCAAATGATCCGGTAGCCCGTTCAAGCGGAATCTCCTCGTAACCCGTAGACACCACCACCTCATCCAACTGCTGTGCTGCTGAGTGCAGCATAATGGTAAGCGAAGCGGTAAGGGGCAGTGAGATCTTCAGTTCCTGCGGCTGGAAGCCTATATGTGAGGCACGGAGCGTCACACGGCTTTCCATCAGTTTTATTTCAAACCTGCCGTCGCCATCGGTACGGGTGGCTCCAATGTCGGCCACCCGGATACCGGCATTTGGGATAGGGAGACTGTCTGCCGCATTCAGCACGCGCCCTTTGATGATGTACGTTTGGCCTTGGGCCACCATAATAAAAATGATGTGCAAAATGCACGCGATGATCGTTTTCATTTTGGGTTTAAGTGTATTAGTTAGTGTTATCGTTTTCCGAAAGAACAAAACAAGTTTCGCCATTCCTGACTTCCATACGCCCATTCAGGTTCAATAAACTATTGAGATCGGCAAGCATGTATTTACGCTGTACCGATTTGGATGTGCCCAAAGGAACCGTGCGTTCGTAGCAAATGGCATGACGTTGGTACCATTGCTCAGTTGTAACGGATGAAAAATCAGCCATTGAATAGGTATAAGCTGAAGGTTCAGCCACGTCCAGCACAATCTGATGCGGTCTGAGTTTATATAACCGATTTACTGCAATGAGATACAAGTCAAGAATTGTACGATTCCGAAACGACACACGTTCAATTCCCATCAAGCTATCTTGCTCGGTAGCTACATGCGGCCCTACCCCCTCCGTATATCCCGTAATCACAGCATAATGAAATCGACGTCTTGCATTGTTCGGTAATACATTAGATCCCGTTTGTAATGTGACCAGCGGCGCGTTGAAAAACGAAGTAGTTTCCGTTTTTACAGGCCAATTAAGTGGCACGCCACTTCGAAGCTCGTTGATAGTACGCGTAGTAACATGTTTGGTACCGGTAAATGCCCGGACTATGCCTTTCGAATCCACCCATACCACATGAGAAATGTATTGATGGGGAAAATGCTGTTTCAATATCTTATCTTCCACCACAAAAGGCAACCGGGTGTTGCGGGTGTGTTTATTCTTAGGAATAAACGCAGCCACCTGATTTTCCTTTTGCGACGTAATGGCTATGATGTACACATCGCCCCCGAAGTTATCTTGAGCAGCTTCCAATTTAGGAATAGCCGCAATACAACCGCTGCATCCGGTAGATAGAAAATCAAGGAGGATGGTTTTCCCCTTGTATTTGCTAAGCATAAAGGAGGTAATCCCCTCCGGATGGTTTACCACCTGCAACGGCAAATGCCACAGCGCCTCGGGGATGGTATCGCCGATTTGGAGTGGCTTGATGTCTGTTACTGCCGTAGCCGCAGGTCCCGCCTCTTGGGCGGAGACCGGCTGCACGGCATACAAACACATGACCGTCAGAAACAGTGTCGCCATTGCCCCCAAAGCGAGGCCCAGCCCGTAGCGGGCTGGGGCCATCGCATGGGTACAAACACATGATTCTTCGAGATTTCTTCGGAGCTCCGTTTGGTCTTCCTTTGGTCTTGGTTTGGACTCCGTGCTACCTTGGTTTGGTCGGAGGGCATGGAGTGCAATACGAGTTAGCTCGGAGTTAGCACCAAGCACCGAATCTGGTTTCAGGCGGCCTCCGGTATCACGCTGTAGCAATCCATCCTCCGTCGCATTCCCCTCCCTATGCCCCTTTCTCCCGCTATATAGCCGCTTACCCTTCGCTAAAGTGCCGCTTTTTGGGCTTTTTACCGAAGTATATGCGGGACACATGGGGATAGGACCCGAAGGAAGGGTAAGGGAAGGTGGGCGGAAGCATGTCTCCATGTAGGGTTTACCCTTTGGTAAATCCGCGCCCAAACGGCTCCGCATCTTGGTCGGGCCTTCGTGCGGTATTCCGGCAGTCTCGTTCGGGGTTCGCTGCCTAAAAACAGCACTGTGCCCCCTAGCGGAACGCCCCGATACCGCCAGTGTGACCGCAGCAGTCTGGGAGCGGTCTCGAAGCCGTCCCGCACTCCGCCCAATAAGGCGGTTGGTAATCCTGCCGATGGAACCGACGTATATATGTTGGCTAGTTGACTTAGGCCCTGTCGATCGCAATAAGCGAAGGGCAAACAGCCTCAGTAAAGGCCAAAGCATGGCCGTTAAGCGTAAATTTTGCTTCATTCTATTGTTTGATTTAGATGTAAGAATTGGTTATGAATCCGAATCTTACCCAAAGTCAAACAGGAGATTTTACGACGGATCGGTAAAGGTTACTCGTGGAAATCTTCCACGTTTTGGATTCCAAATGACCATCATCCCTCCTATCTTGAATAGGCTGGACGGCTTCAGATTCGATGGTTCTGTTCTCTGGTTTCATTGGCTTTCGTTATCAAACTGATTCCGAAAACCAAGAACAATAAAGAAGGAATTAAAAAGGCCGCCCTTAATGCTTGGACTGCGACGAAGGTGTAGGACCACCACCGTCTTTCGACGGCCGAACACAATCCAAGCAGGGCGACCAAGCCTTACTGCCATACAAAGATAGCAATAAGGCAAAGGTCTTTCCTACTCCTTGTGTTCTGAATGTCCTACTTTTCGTCACAAGATTTTCGGAATGTACTATTTAGTTTCTCTCACAAACTTACTCCATAATAAATTTCTTTGTTCCAGAAACGTTAACTACGGCAAAGTTATACATTATGTATCAAAATAACAACAAAATGTATCAATAAAATGTGATTAAATACTTTTAACAAAGCTTGACATCACAGAAATGCCAAATAAGAAATCGAACACACCAAAAACACTCACACCGTTTGGTAAATATCTAGCAGACCGATCGGTAAACAAATCGGATGTTTGCCGAAAGGTTGGTATCAGCCTAACACGACTAAATAGACTATGCTATGATGAAAAGAGTTTTTTAAGGGCGTACGAGTTACAGCTTATAGCTAAGGCTATTAATGTCGGTCCCTGCAAAATGCAAAACGACTTATTCGGCCACTTAGGATTAAAAGAAGAAATATCTCCGTCCGAAAAAATAATTGCCAATATCACAAATGGGTTAACCGAGAACAAACTGGTTGACAAACATAACCTGACCCTACAGGAGATAAAAAGGATTGCAGCGATACTACCATTTATCGACGCCGGAAAAACAGATGACGAAATCCTAAAACACGTTGGCCTGCAACGCAAATCTCCAAAATTCCAAGTGGCATTAAAGGCTGCTATTGAAGCGGGTTGGCTTACGTTACATCAGCGGCACAAAGAGGGGAATGTCGTCAACACGTACACGACTACTGCTCAAGGAAAAGAAATTGTCAGCGTTGAAGAGGAAACGACCAATGATGATTAACATCTTGGAAAACCCAGGAATGTGAAAACAGTCTTTTATGGCATTCATATCATCGAGGTTGGAAGAAAGCATGAAGGTTGGCCGGAAACAGCTCGGACGACTAATAAAACTGACAGCATTAAAATAAAAGATGTTAGCAAAGATTAAGATGTTAATAAATTTAGTAACAGAATGACAATTTGGAGTTTTATATTTGTTATAAATTAATATCTTATGACGACACTACCCACTTCCAAAATTTCAGCCACACGATATCAACAAAGGTTGCATGGAGAGACTGATCGCATAATATCAGAAGATAAAAACCTTTATAAATTATTAGTAGAATTGTCGCAACAACCGGAGAACATAAGACTTAAAAAGAAAATATTAATGTCTCTACCGGAGGATACATATCCTTATGATAGGCTAATCGTAATTTCGTCCAGCACATGCCCTAACTCATCTTCGATATTTATACATGAAAAATGGGGAAACCGTTATCCAAATAACGATGAAATGACGAACATTAGATTGAAGTATCTGGGAGAGGAAGATTCAAAAAAGACAAAGGAATATACTATTTATGATAAAACATTGAGAAATTAATAACTTCGGCATGAAATCAGACACGAAGGCATATTGTTTGACGACCGACCTATTCAATATATGGCAAGTGTTCGATTAGTATATCCGTCAACTAAAGAAGAAACTCTGGCTTCGGCGCTCGGCGAGGTTTTCACGCGACCAGAGGTCGTTGCTTTTATGCTTGACCTGGGTGGGTATACGATAGACAAACCACTTTATACGTATAGCGTATTGGAGCCTTCCTGTGGCGAGGGAGATTTTGTTATTCCAATCGTAAAGCGTTTACTGCAATGTTATCAGCATCATGTGGGCATTAGCGAACATACCGTCACCGATCTTAAAGATGCGCTTCGAGCCGTCGAACTCAATCGTTTCAATGTCACGCACACTCGCGACAGGGTAATCGACGAGCTCCTCGAGTACGGTGTCGGCCCCGACCAAGCCAGCTATCTGGCAAATCAATGGATCTTAAATCAAGATTTTCTGCTGTGCGAGCTTGACACAAAATTTACGCATGTATTTGGCAACCCTCCTTATGTACGCCTTGAGTCGATCCTCCCTGATCGGTTGGCTGCGTATCGGAAAAGTCATCAAACGATGACGGAGCGCGCTGATTTATACGTTCCATTCATTGAGCGGAGCCTCAGCCTGTTAGCTGAGAATGGCACTCTTACATTTATCTGTGCCGATCGGTGGATAAAAAACAAGTATGGCGCCAGGCTTCGGGCGTTGATCGCGGAGCAATACCACTTACACGCCTATATCAACTTGAGCGAAACACCAGCTTTTAAAAAGGAAGTTGATGCGTACCCCGGTATTTTCGTCATCCAGAATAAAAAACCAAGCTCGACCTGGGTTATAGATAGGTCCCCAGATATAGCCGACTTGCCTACACTCTATACTTCGCTGAATCAATCACGTGAAGTTGAGACCTGTGACCGACGCCGGAGCGATTTTGTGAATGGCGCCGCTCCGTGGATTCTCAATTCCAGGTCGACACAGCAGATAGTCTCGCAAATTGAAAGGAACTTTCCGCTCATTAATGAAGCAGGCTGTACTATTGGTATTGGATCGGCGACGGGAGCGGATCATATTTTTATTGGCAAAAAGGCTGAGCTCGACGTTGAAGATGACCGGCTGATTCCTTTAGTGAAAACAAAGGACTTAGCAACTGGACAAATTCAATGGCCGGGTAATTTTTTAATCAATCCTTATGGCGAAGATGGTTCCTTGGTGAATTTGGAAGAATTTCCGAAATTGAGGAATTACTTCCACCAAAATGAAGAACGGCTTAAGAATAGGTATTGCGCAAAAAAGCAACCGGATAAATGGTATAAGACTCTTGACCGAGTTTATCCCTCCTTGCAGTTCACCCCTAAATTATTGATACCTGATATTAAGCAGGAGTTGTTTACTGTTTTCGATACTGGCGAATTTTACCCACACCATAATCTTTACTATATCGCTACCGACGATTGGGATTTGAGAGCGCTGCAAGCCGTTTTGAGTTCGGATATCCCTAAATTGTTTTTATCTTCGTACGCTGTGAAAATGCGAGGCGGGTATTTGCGCATGCAAGCGCAATACTTACGCCGCCTACGCCTGCCTAAATGGAACGACGTTAATAGTAGCGTTAAACAAAAGCTAATAACCGCGTTTACTACATCGGATAGCCTTTTGGGAAACACGGCGACCAACGAAATGTACGGATTATAAAACTGAACCATGGGATTGAATTTATCGGACTTCGAGCCTCTGACCACCGAAGCGGTGAAAGCTTTTTGGGAAAATCGTTATTCAGCCCGACAAAAGCAGATTGAGCTAGGAATAACGGACAAGGGAGAGCGTGCTGGAGTAACCGGTGGCAAAAACATGGATGGGTTTATTGCGTTAGCCAAAGAAATCGTCATCAAAAACGGCCTTTCTGACGCCGAAATACATTTTACGCAGAAAGTACTGACGCTGCCTGGGTATTTCCGACCTACCAAACTTTGGGACATGCTCGTGGTGCGGGATAATCGGCTAATCGCCGCGTTGGAATTTAAAAGCCATGTCGGACCATCGTTTAGCAACAATTTCAACAATCGAGCAGAGGAAGCGATTGGCACCGCTGTCGATTTATGGACGGCTTATCGCGAGGGTGCATTTGGAACGGCAAACCGTCCCTTCGTGGGCTGGTTGATACTCGTGGAAGACTGTGAATCTGCCCACAAACCTGTAACGGACCGATCACCTCATTTCCCAATATTCCCAGACTTTAAAGATGCTTCCTACATCACTCGCTACGATATTATGTGCAAAAAACTAATGCAGGAGCAATTGTATAATACAGCGACAACTATTATTTCTCCACGCGAAGGAAAAGAAACTGGTGAATATCTGGACCTAAACGAATCGACGGGGATAAAAAGGTTTATCAGGGAGTTTGCTGGACATATCGCGGTAGAGGCAGCGAGGTAGCCAGAATCAGAGTAGCCATCACGGCAGCGTAATTCTCTATAGAATTTTAACAGCATTATAAATCGTCCAGTCCGCAAAATGGACGGCCCGGAATTGCAACGCCGGGTGATTTTTATACCTATTGAATCAACGCGTCTAATGCCGGATCGATTAATGAGAGCAACCAGAGTGTCGCTATGAAAAAACTTTCTTTCTTAATTTAATAAGCTAATATTTTTAGTAGTATATTTGCTTTCGTGATAAGGCAAATTGGAAAGAAGACGGGATCGATACCCAAGGCCGTAAAACAGCTGATGCTTGATGCGTGGAATAAACAGCAGTGGATTTACGACCGGCTTGATGATAAATGGTACACGCCGGAGGAATTTAAAACCAAGTGGTCAGTGCTTGTTACCGATTACAATTTGGGCCGCTTCGTAGCCCGATCGCCGGAGCTTGGCATTGCCGAGTCACTGGAAAACTTGCGCCGCGCACTGGAGCGCGCGGAGGAGTTTCAGAAGAAGTTGGAGGCGTATTATGAGGTGGGGTTGAGGAGGAAATAAAGACTATATAAAGCTACTTCCGAAATCCCTGATATTTCGACGTCAAGTAAGCCCCCAATGCATCTAAGTCTTTGAAAATTGAAAACTTATTAATTCCGCAGTCATTCAATGTTTTATAAATGTTATTAGCGAATACAGGGTCGATCTTAATCTTAGAAAACCTCATATCGTTATCGGAAATCTTGTCGACTTGAATATAGTAACCGCTGTTGTTACCTGTTTGTGGATGCATGGAAAACCATCCCGACTGAGATGTTATGCGATCAACAAGAGAATTCGGTTTCAAAAATTTGACTTCTTTTTGCTCAAATATGTCAATATCGTAATCTCTAATAATTAGATCGGAATTATTAGGAAAAGAACACACTACAACTTCTGGCTCCATGTTATTGGTCGGCGCGCCACTGACAGCAAAGTATAGGGCTGCTAAGGCATTTTCTGTCCAGTCTAATAGCCTTGTAGGTACGCCGTAATGCTGAGCAATAACTAAGTACTCCAAGTCTGTTTTGGGGAGTATTTTTAGATATGGAATCGAATTAGCCTTGAAATCATCAAGAATTCTTCTTTCGGTTTCTAATTTACTGTAGGAAAATAAATGAGGTCTAGCTATACCCGGCAATAATTTAAAATTATCACATTGGCCACGAAATAAATAGATTCGCCGGGTTTCAATCGCGCGTCTTTCAACAGTTGAGATGAACTCGGAAACGCTCTTAATCCTAGATGACGATGGCATATGGTAATTAGCTGTTTTGCAACCACAAATATAGTAGACTATTAATCAATAATTTATAAAATTCAACCTTTTGTAATCTCGAAACCAAGATGTACTTTTGAATACACAATTATAAGACTAAAACTTTTAAGGCCTTTGCGGATGAAAAAAATCGACACAGCCAATATCCTATTGAATGAGAACGCCTACTTCTACAAAGCAAAGAAACGGGTATCCAAAGCCAATGTTCTGACCCTATTTCGAGAAGCACGCGATGATAAGGAAGCAAAGCGGTCCTACGATTCAATAATAAGGCAATCACTGTTTGAGGGCGGTCAAGAAATAGCCAAATATTCACTGGACATTTTTGACTTTGATCAAAAACCCTCGTTCTTGAGAGAAGCACAGGATTTATGGGAAACAAAAACCGCCTTTCTGTTGCTGCTAGAATACCGTGACTATCTTGTTGTATTCAGAAAGAATATATCGGGGGTTAAAACCTTAAAAGCGATAGCAGAGCTCATTGACTATAATGTACTAGCCAACTTCTATATTAATGACAAAAGCAAATTTGAAAAAATAATCTCGAGTTCACTGAATACGGCAGACAATGCAGTCCAAACAAAAACTTCAGAAGCAGTTGATCTACAAGGCGTAATGACAAGATTTGGCGCTAGCAAACAGGTTCTTTCTGCACTTAGGCTCGACAATGAAGGCGATAAAGCGACCGTATCTTTAAACACGTCTCGAGTTAACGCTCTTAAACTGCGACAAGATTTTGATGAAGTCCTGTTTTGGGCAATAAAAATGTGTAATCTTATCACCGCCGCAATCGCAAATAATAAAATGCATCGATTCATAGCGGGTTTTGCAGGACCCATCGATTTCGAAAAAGAAATCAAATCGCTAACTCCCAAATATCTCATGTTCCGATTCAGCCCGCTTTTTGAACAACTTGAAAATGGCCTGATTCAAAGAGTATATCGGCTCGTTGAGAATGAAAAACAAGAGGAAATAAATATAATAGAAGAGATTACCCCTTTCATAAGTCTGATTACTTTAAGCAAGAAAAATGAAGTTCGCTATACCGGAAGCGACGTCACCGTTCATATCAACAAAAAAACGATGACTATCCATTGTGAATCTTTTAAGGATATTTATATTGTTGTTCAAGACAATAGCATTCGGCTTTCGGAATATTTAAACACTCGAAGCGACTATCTAATCACTTTTGAACAGCCAGAGTACGCTTATACCCACCACAAGATTTTCAAAGACCACAAATTATTAAATGATTTAGATGTGTTTTTGGAAACTTTCATACCCGAACCCCTTCTTCAAAATGTCGTCTCAGAGAAAGGTATCGGTTATACTACGACATCCACTACTTTTTCTCCCAACTCGATTTTTGGCGTTATGGACACCGCGTTAGCAAATAAACAATGTGTAATCTGCGACGATATGGGGGTAGAATGGGGAGACTTCATCTCCATACATAACAATGAGATTGCATTTTATCATTGCAAATACAATGACAACGCCCTTTCCGCCTCTGATCTGCAAGAGGTATTCGGCCAAGCGCAAAAGAATTTGGGTTATTTAGAGTTAAATGATGAAATGGTAGAATACCGAAGACGTCGTTGGTCAAGTAAATACCGACTAAACGGCATACAAACTCGGATAAAAAGGATAAGGCGATGTGCGAACCCCGCTAGACCGCTCCCGAGTGTAAAAGAAACTATCTACAAAGCTTCAGCAAGCGGAAACTTAAAAAGAAGTGTATTTGCCGTTATAAACTTTCTTTCCAAAGCAGAGCTCACCGCGTCACTGACCCGACTAAAAAATGGAGAAAGATTTGAAGAGAAAGGTGTGACTTTGCAAATACTCTGGTTTGTAAATGCCGTGCTATCAAGCGCTAATGAAATCGGGGTAGAGTTTCGAGTGATTTGTAGACCATAAAGACCGTCAATTTTTATTAATTTGCCATCCAAATACCCTAAACTTTCGGGGATTAAGCATTCATCGAGGATACTATGAACGAAAAACTTGATTTACAATCACCAAACATCGTTAATGAAAATGTGACGAAAATCGCTGCATTGTTTCCAAATTGTGTGACCGAGTCGGCGGAAGGCCTTGCGGTTGATTTCGACCTACTCAAACAAGAACTAAGCGACTCCGTCGTTGAAGGTACTAAAGAACGGTACCGTCTTGAATGGCCTGGAAAGAAAGAGGCAATTGTAACAGCGAATTTGCCTACGACCAAAACATTGCGCCCGGTGCGCGAAGACTCCTTGGATTTTGACAACACGGAAAATCTCTATATCGAAGGTGATAATTTGGAAGTTCTTAAATTGCTTCAGGAAAGTTACTTGGGCAAGATAAAAATGATTTACATCGATCCTCCTTACAATACAGGAAAAGACTTCGTGTATAAAGATAATTTTGCGAGGGGAAGGCAGGAGGAACTGCTTGAAAGTGGACAAAAGGATGAGTACAACCAACGGTTGGTGGTTAATTCCGAAACCGCAGGTCGGTACCACTCGGATTGGCTGAGTATGATGTATCCGAGGTTGAAGCTAGCGAGGAATCTTTTAAAAGAAGATGGGGTGATTTTTATTTCTATTGATGACAATGAATTGCCAAACCTTCGGAAATTATGTGATGACCCCTCCTTATTTGGGGAGTTGAACTTTGTAGGCCAAATCACTGTTTTAAACAACCCGAAAGGTCGATCCCAAGATAAATATCTAGCTACGTGCCACGAGTATTTGTTAATATATTCAAAAAATATTTTAGAAAAGGGGCGATTGTCTGTATTTAAAAATGACGACGAAATAGCTAAAGATTATCCTTTACGGGACGAAAATGGATCATATCGCGAATTAGAACTTCGTAATACACATAGAGAATTTGGAAAACATAATCGGCCAAACTTATATTACCCTTTTTTTGTAAATGAGAGCGGAAAGGTCAGTCTTACCAAGAAGCTAGATAGCATTGAAATTTTTCCAAAATGGGATGACGGATATGATGGGTGTTGGACTTGGGGAAAAGAAAAATCACAAAATGAAATAAATCTTCTTGTAGCAAGGAAAGTCAAAAGTAACTGGAAAATATATCGTAAAGCATATGCACATGAAAATGGAGAAAACCCGTTAAAACAATTGAAATCAATTTGGACCGATAAAAGGTTTCATACCGAAAAAGGGCAATCAATCTTTAACGAACTTTTTCTGACTAAAGAAAAAATATTTCAAGCACCAAAATCAATTGACCTTCTTCAAACCTTAGTACAGATGTCACAGGATACCAAGGGGATAATCCTTGACTTCTATTCTGGTTCAGCTACTACCGCTCACGCGGTTATGAAACAAAACGCCGAGGAGAAGGATGGCAAACGCAAATATATTATGGTTCAGCTTCCCGAAGCCACGGATGAAAAAAGCGAAGCGTACAAAGCCGGCTACAAAAACATCTGCGAAATAGGCAAACAACGTATCCGCCGAGCTGCCAAAAAAATCAAGGAAAAAACCGGCGCAGATATCGATTACGGGTTCCGGGTATATCGGCTGGATAGCAGCAACATGCAAGATGTATACTACAGACCGCAGGATTACCAGCAAGCCAATCTGGATTTGTTTACCGACAACGTAAAACCGGATCGCACCGCTGATGATCTGTTAGCCCAGGTGATGTTAGACTGGGGCCTGCCACTGAGCCTTAAAATCCAAAGCAAAGATATACAAGGCAAAAAGGTATTTATGGTGGCAGAAAACTCGCTGTATGCCTGCTTTGACAAGGGCATTGATGAAGCCTTTGCCAAAGAGATTGCGAAAGACCACCCATTGCGCATCGTCTTCCGCGATAGTGGCTTTGCCAATGACACTGCTAAATCTAACGTGCGGCAGCTGCTCAAGCAGCTCAGCCCCGAAACGGAAATGAAGGTAATTTAAGGGGATGGAAAGTACGAAGGATCTGATTCAAAAATTAAACATCGCCGATGAGTGTACCACCATCGAAGCAAAAAAAGGGTCTGCTATAGACAGGTCCATCCTGGAAACGGTTTGTGCGTTTGCGAATGAACCAGCGCTGGGCGGTGGCAACATCCTGCTCGGCGTAGAACAAGAAAAAGACTCGCTATTCCCTCAATACGTGGTATCGGGCGTTACTAATCCAGACAAATTACAATTGGATTTGAGCACCCAATGTGCGTCGGTATTCAACCAGCCTGTACGACCTGAGATTTCGGTAGAACAAGTTTCCGGCAACACCGTGCTCAATGTATTCGTTCCGGAACTGCCCGAAGGCCAAAAGCCGGTCTATTTCCGGAATGAGGGCTTGCCGCGAGGCGCATATCGGCGCATTGGCTCTAGCGACCAACGTTGTACAGACGACGACCTCTTTGTGTTTTATAACAAAGAGGATTCGTTGGATGGCAGCGTCGTTAAGGATTCTTCGTGGAACGATGTCAGCGAGGAGGCGATTTCGCTATACCGGAACCTGCGCGCCAAGGTTAATCCATACGCCGAGGAACTGCAATACAATGACACCGACCTTCTACGGGCATTGGGCTGCATGAGGAACGATAATGGCGAAATTAAACTCACCTACGCGGGGCTTCTATTGTTTGGCAGCCGGATAGCGCACCGCAGGTTATTGCCAATGGTACGCGTGGATTACATCCGTGTGCCTGGAAACGATTGGATAGCTGATCCGGATAACCGCTTCGTTACTATCGATATGCGAGGCTCGCTGCTCGAAATGGTACAACGGGTGTTTAGCCAGATTTCGGATGACCTACCGAAGGGTTTCTTGCTGCCCGAGGGTGAACTTCAAGCGGAAAGCATCGGCCTGCCAACCCGGGTGTTACGCGAGGCTATTGTGAACGCGCTTATACACCGTACGTACCGTGAAAACCAACCTATACAGATTATCCGGTATAGCAATCGATTGGAAATCATTAATCCTGGTTTTTCACTGAAGCCGGAGGAGTATTTGGGCGAACCGGGCTCGAAAAACCGGAACCCGCATATCGCCGCGGTCTTTCATGACACGAATCTTGCTGAAACCAAAGGCTCGGGTATACGAACCATGCGCGCCTTGATGCAAAAGGCAAACCTCCTCCCTCCTACCTTCGAGAGTAATCATAGTAGGAATCAATTTACCACGCGTTTACTCTTGCATCATTTCTTAAGTGAGGAGGACGTGAAATGGTTGGCTACCTTTGAGCCATATGACTTAAACGACGACCAAAAGCGGGCATTGATTTTTATAAAAGAAGTGGGTGCGATTGATAATTCGGCCTATAGGCAATTGAATAGCATTGACACATTGAAAGCAAGTGCTGACTTAAGGGATTTAAGAAAAAAAGATATTCTGTACCAAAAGGGGAAGGGAAAGGCCACGTATTATATTCCCGGCATCACATTTGCCCGCTATCAAGAAGACGATGTTGTGCGCAAACCGCTTAACACACCCGCTCTGGAGCTTAAGACACCACCTCCTGCCCTTAACACACCACCTTCCACAGCGCTTAACACACCACCTCCCGAGCTTAACACGCCACCTCTCACTAAGCCTAACACACCACCTGCTGATGAGCTGCCGCCGGATAAGGATATTGAAGAAATCGTCGTAAAGATTGGTGATTTGGGCGAACGGGTTAATGACGCCAATAAAGTAAAAGAACTCATATTGGAAATATGTAAAATACGGCCCTATAAAGCGAGTGAAATAGCTAAGCTATTTAATCGCGAGGAGGACTATTTTAAAAGGAAATATTTATCAAGCATGATTGCAGACAAAACACTAACTTATACATATCCTGAAATGATTAACCACCCGGAACAAGCCTATAAGACGAAGGACTAACAATGAAACTTCAATTCAAAGAACAGGATTTTCAACTGCAAGCCGTGAAAGCGGTGGTAGACTGTTTTGCCGGACAGCCGGTAAAAACGCATAGTTTCTCTTTGGAGCGCAGCCGGGAAATCATGCGCAGGGCGAAGCTGGCCGCTGCAGGAGCACTGGAATTCGGCTACGAGATCGAGGAAGCCATTGGCTACCGCAACGCGGCGCTGCATGTCTCGGAAAGCCAAGTGCTTGAAAACATAATTACGGTGCAACGCCGCCAGGACCTCAATGAGAGCGAGCAAATCGAACGGACGAAAGGCGTGAATATTGGCTACAACCTTACCATCGAAATGGAGACGGGTACGGGAAAGACGTACACCTACATCCGCACCATGTATGAGCTGCATAAGCAGTACGGGTGGAGCAAATTTATAGTCATCGTGCCAAGCATCGCTATCCGTGAGGGCGTGCATAAATCGTTTCAAATTACGCAGGAACATTTCCAGGAAATATACGGGCATAAAATCAATCCCTTTATCTACAACTCAAGTATACCGCAGGATATTGAGAACTTTGCTTCAGACAGCCGAATCAGCGTAATGATCATCAACACCCAGGCGTTTAATGCCAGCGGCGCGGATGCCCGCCGGATCTATCAAGAACTGGATCAGTTCGGTTCTCGGAGGCCGATTGACATCATTGCACAAACCAACCCGATATTGGTCATCGATGAGCCACAGTCAGTCGGCAAACAAGGATCGAAAACCTTAAAGGGCATGGAAGACTTTAAGCCGTTGTTCACACTGCGTTATTCCGCCACCCACGCCGAAGGGGAAGAATACAATAAGATATACCGTCTGGACGCGTTGGATGCGTATAACCGTAAGTTGGTAAAGAAAATTCAGGTAAAAGGCATTAACCTGCGAGGCGCTACGGGAACGACCGGATACCTGTACCTGGAGCAGATAAGCTTGAGTACCACCAAACCACCCTTTGCGGTGATTGAGTTTGAAAAACGGTCGGGAACGAGCGTAAAGAAGGTGCGCCGACAACTGTCTGAGGGCGACAACCTCTATGAGCTTTCCGGCAACATGCCGGCATATAAAAACCATACCATTACCGAGATAAATGGCTATCTGAATAAGGTGGTGATCAATGGGCAGGATATCTACCCCGGCGATATTCTGAACGACAACGATGAATTGGCGTTCCGAAGGGTGCAAATAAGGGAAACCATTCTCTCCCACCTGCAAAAGGAAAAGCAACTTTTTGATAAAGGGATAAAGGTGCTCAGCTTGTTTTTTATTGATTCAGTTGAAAATTACCGGGTATATGATGAACATGGCGAGGAACAACTAGGCGAATATGCACGGATATTTGAGGAGGAATACAACAACGTACGCAGCAATTTTCTGGACCTGTTCCATCAGGAATACAACGAATACCTGAAAGACAGTGATCCGGGCTATGTGCACAAGGGTTATATGCCAACGGGATATACCGAGTATTTGGAACGGGATGATCCACATCGAGTGCACGGCGGATACTTCGCCATCGACAAAAAAGGAAAATCCGTGAATCCGGTGACGAAACGCGGCAGCGACGATTCTGACGACATATCGGCATACGACCTGATCATGAAAGACAAAGAACGACTGCTTAGTTTCGAAGAGCCTACGCGTTTTATATTCTCGCACTCGGCATTGAAAGAAGGATGGGACAACCCCAACGTGTTCCAGATATGTGCACTGAAAAGCGCTGAAGGCGGCAGCCAAACCAGAAGACGACAGGAGGTAGGACGCGGTATGCGCCTATGTGTAGACAAGCGTGGCGTACGCCAAGACTTTGAATTAGTGGGTGAGCAGGTACACGAAATTAATAAATTGACGGTAATTGCGTCGGAAAATTACGAATCGTTTGCCAGGGGGCTTCAGCAAGAAATCGCACTGACACTGAAAGACCGTCCACACAAAGCCGACATCGATTACTTCGTTGGCAAAATGGTGACAAACGCTAACGACGAGACGCTGCGGCTCACCAGAGACGATGCGAATAAACTGAATAAACTATTGTATAAGCATGACATTGTTGACGATGACGACAGGATTACACAGGCCGGAAGGGAACTGATTGAGCGTAATGAGATTTTCGTACCGGAACACCTGGAGCCTTTTAAAGCATCCATTTGCTTACTGCTAAAAGCAGTTTATACCGGTGAACCATTCAAGCCGGAAGATGAGCGGCAAACCGTTACCTTAAACCCCAATGCAAACTTTAACCGCAAGGAGTTCCAGGCGCTGTGGGATAAAATAAACATTAAGACCATCTACGAGGTTCAGTTTGACACGGACAAATTGGTGCAGGATGCCAAAAACCAGATCAACGCTGACCTTCATGTAGCCGACCGCGTATTTGAAGTGAAAACGGGTGAATTGCATGAAGGGACGAAAGAAGAAATGCAAGCGGGGACGCTGCTGAGGGAATCGAATAGAGGGTTCGTGAAGCTCTCAAAAGAGATTCGCTCTGAAGCTACTTACGATATTGTTGGTGAGATTGAAGTATTGACTGACCTGACCCGCCGCACGATTGTGCATATTTTAAAGGCAATCCGGGAGGAAAAGTTCTTATTGGTACGTAAAAATCCGGAAGAGTTTATCGCCAAGTGCGCCAAAATTATTAACAATGTAAAAGCCAGCTTGGTCATTAACAACATTGTATATCATAAAACGGACGAACGGTACGATGCCAAAACGGTGTTTACAAACGACAAAAATGCGCTCCGCAATTCAGCATTGCTCAAAAAGCATATCTACGATTTTTTGACCACAGATTCTAAGGTGGAAGCTGCGTTTGCGCAAGCACTTGAAAACAGTTCGGAGGTAGTAGTGTATGCCAAGTTGCCCAAGAGCTTTTATATAACAACCCCTGTAGCCAAATACAGCCCCGACTGGGCTATCGTTTTTGAAAAGGACCTGGTACGCCACATCTATTTCGTGGCTGAAACGAAAGGTTCCGATTCGGTACTGGACCTTCGCGAAATTGAACAGCTGAAGATTCATTGTGCGGAACAGCATTTCGAAGCTATCAGCGAAGGTGTGGTACGATTTGCAACCGTGAACAGCTACGAACGGATGATGGAAATAGTACGCTAACATGAAACTCATCGATAACATCCATACGCGCTTGGGCGACGAGCTGAAAGGGAGCCTTAAAAAGGGAAGTCAGGTTAGCATTGCGGCTGCTTCCTTTTCGATTTATGCGTATGAGGCATTGAAACACGAATTGGAAAAAATCGATGAGCTGCGCTTTATCTTCACCTCCCCTACTTTTGTAGAGGAAAAGTTTAAAAAGGAGGTCCCTAAATTTTTTATTCCGCATTTATTCAAAGAGGCAGAGCTTTGCGGCGGTGAAGTTGAGCTCCGGCTCAAAAATCAGCTGAACCAGCGGGCCATTGCTAAGGAGTGCTCTGCCTGGGTGCAAAAAAAAGCAACCTTTAAATCTAACAAACATGCGCAACAGCCCCTGAGTGGAATGATTCATATCAGGAATTCCGATCGCAGTGACCACGTCTATACCGGTGTTGACAGTTTTACAACGCCGGGACTAGGCTTTGCCCCCAAGAAGGGTTTCCCCACGCTGATCCAAAACGTGGAATTTCCCAATAGCCAGGCATTCCTCGATTTATTCGACCAAATATGGGAGAACACGGACGACCTTGCTGACGTAACCGAACGTGTACAGAGCTACTTTGAGAATGCTTTCAAAGAGAACAGCCCGGAGTTTATCTACTTCATTACGTTATATAATATTTTCAATGACTTCCTGAAGGATATCTCATTGGACAAACTGCCTGATGAGCAAATCGGCTTTAAAGACACGCTGATATGGAGCAAATTATTCAACTTCCAAAAGGACGCGGTAATCGGTGCAATCAACAAATTGGAGAAGTACAACGGCTGCGTCTTAGCAGACAGTGTGGGCCTCGGTAAGACATTTTCTGCACTGGGTATTATCAAGTATTATGAACTTCGGAATAAGGATGTTTTGGTGCTCTGCCCCAAAAAACTGGAAGCCAATTGGAATAGCTACAGACACAACGATAAGACGAATATACTGGCAGGCGATCGGTTGCGATACGATGTGCTTTTCCATACCGACCTGACGCGGAAGAGTGGGACGAGCAATGGCCGACAACTTGAAAATGTGAATTGGGGCAACTATGGCTTGGTAGTCATCGACGAATCACACAACTTCCGCAACAACAACCCTAATGCAACCCGCGAAAACCGGTACCAGGCGTTAATGCGCAAAATAGTACGGGAAGGGATCGAGACGAAAGTGCTTATGCTTTCGGCCACCCCCGTAAATAATCGATTTAACGACCTAAAGAATCAATTGGCGCTGGCATACGAGGGAGACCCTGAATTTATCGACCACAAGCTGGATACAGACCGTGGCATAGAACAGATTTTCCGGCGTGCACAAGCGGCTTTCCGGGAATGGAGCCGACTGGAACCTCACCAACGGAATACAGAAGGGCTCTTGGAACGGTTGGATTTCGATTTCTTTGAGTTGCTCGATGCACTGACAATCGCGCGCAGCCGCAAGCATATAACCACCTACTACGACACATCGGCCATAGGTAAGTTTCCTACCCGATCAGTACCGATCTCCATTGAAAGCGATTTATGCAATAAGAGTGAGGTAAATTTTCATCGGATTGCCGAGCAGTTGACATTGCTAAACCTTTCGGTTTACACTCCACTTAATTACATCCTCCCTAGCAAAGAAAGGTATTATATGGAGCTGTACCAACAAATGGTACGCGCTGGTACATCACGGCTTTCCCAAAAAGACCGCGATAACAGCTTGCGCATACTGATGCGGATTAACTTATTGAAAAGGTTGGAAAGCTCGGTAGATTCCTTCCGGATTACGCTTAATGGAATTATAAGTTTTATTCAGGAAACCATCGAAGCGATAGACAACAAATCAATTGACGAATTCTCCGGCATTGAGGCCCGGATCAATGATGAGAATTTTGACTGGGAAGCGGAATGGGGCGATGAGGAAAATGTCATCGGCCGGAAAGTGAAGGTACACCTCGCCGACATGGACATTATCAGATGGCGTGAAGACCTAGCAATCGATCTGGATGTATTAGAGTCACTGTTTCAATCATTGGTTGATATCACACCCGATGCAGACTTAAAACTTCAGCAGCTGCTGGCCGAGATAACCAAGAAAATCGAGAAGCCTGCGAACGGGAACAACAAGAAGGTAATCGTCTTTACTGCTTTTGCCGACACGGCTGAATATCTTTTTAGAAATGTGAGCCACGTGGTGAAGGATCGTTATGGTTTGGATACCGCTTTGATAACCGGTGACCGAAAAACCAGTACAGCTTCAAAACTAAAAAATGACCTCAACACTCTCCTGACCTGCTTCTCTCCGCTATCAAAAAACAAACAACAGTTGTTGCCGGAGGTGAAAAATGAAATCGATATTTTAATCGCGACTGATTGCATCTCGGAAGGACAAAACCTACAGGATGCAGATTATCTGGTGAATTATGATATCCACTGGAATCCGGTACGGATCATTCAGCGATTTGGACGGATCGATCGAATCGGATCAATCAATGATACGATCCAGATGGTCAATTTCTGGCCTGCGGTGAGCTTAGATACGTACATAAATTTGAAAGACCGCGTGGAAAACCGGATGTTCATCGTAAATGCCTCTGCAACGGGCGATGATAATATTTTGAACATCGATGAACGAGACTTGGAATACCGGAAACTACAGTTGCAAAAGCTCAAGGAGGAGGTAATTGACCTGGAAGACCTTCGCGAAGGAGTTAGCATTACGGACTTGGGGCTGAATGATTTCAGGATTGATCTTTCTAATTATATCAAATCCTACGGGGAACTTAATGACATCCCAGAAGGCTTGCATGCGGTAGCTAAATGTGTAAACGGTCTTTCTGCCGGAGTGATTTTTGTACTGAAAAACATCAATCCGGATGTAAATATCAACAAGCTGAATCGGCTACATCCGTATTACCTAGTTTATATAAACGATACCGGCGAATTGGTATTGAACCACATCGAGTCAAAGAAGATCCTCGATGCGATGCGGTTACTATGCAAAGGACAAACTGAACCGCTGCAAGCACTCTGCAAAACATTAAGCGTAGAAACACAGGATTACCACGAAATGGGGTTCTATTCTAATTTACTCAGGAAGAGCATAGGTAGCATACTGGAAACTGAAGAAGAGAAAGATGTACTGAGTCTCTTCAAAGCTGGAGGCACCACAGCCTTAGCCGATCGATTTAGGGGTATAGAAGACTTTAAGTTGGTTACCTTTTTAATCATCCGATAATGGAACTTTTTAACCTTCCACCAACTACTATCGTTAACCGGGTGATTCCGAAAAACACTTTCGATAAATACACCAATACGAAACAAAAAAAGCTATTTGCTGATTGGATTGGTCGGATTACTTGGCTACACAAACTATCAGCAAGCACAACCAACGTCGAACCCAAAGACATAAACGAAATACAGGTGCTCCTCGTTGAATTAAAAGTAAAAAGGGATATCGCCCCACTGCTCGATATTATTGACAGGTTTATCCCCTATCCAATCATTTTTGCCATCGTATACAACGATGAGTTATATTTCTCCGCCTCTTCAAAACATCCGAACCCCTCCAACGACAACAACGCGGTCATTGACTGGACCTTCCAATCGGAATGGATAACAACGGACGAAAACCCGTTCCAAATACGGTTGCGGAAAAATCTCGATTGGGTATTTCATAACTTCTGTGCCCAGCTTACCGGCAATGAGCAAGCTGCATCGCTTTCTCATGAGGAACTTATTAAGCAACGCCAGACGGCTACCAAACTCGAAAAGGAAATAGCTAAGCTTAAATCACGGATTGCCAGCACTCCACAGTTTAATAAAAGGGTTGAATTGAATCTAAAGCTCAAGGAGTTGGGGGCGGAACTAAGAACCCATAGCAATGGTGAAGTAAATTCGTGATTTT
The DNA here is from genome assembly GCF_042646065.1 of Parapedobacter deserti. Classification (NCBI taxonomy): domain Bacteria; kingdom Pseudomonadati; phylum Bacteroidota; class Sphingobacteriia; order Sphingobacteriales; family Sphingobacteriaceae; genus Parapedobacter; species Parapedobacter deserti. The sequence continues at coordinate 9,067 of NZ_JBHRTA010000031.1, read as the reverse complement.
GTTTAATCAACCAACAGTAAAACATGCCATTATTTTTAATCAGCTAGAACGGCAAATCAATTTTGTCATCGCTGGCGGTATCCCCACTATTTCTTTGATTGCTTTCGTACATCTTTTTCTCCTTTTTTAAATGAATATGTGGCCTTTTGAATTTGTATTTACCTGTGTCATATTGTACTTTACAATCAGAACACTCAAAAACATCGGGTCGCGTTTCGGTCATTTCAGATTCGCACCGATAACAAAAATACTCCGCTCTCTCAAGGTGTCCTAATTGTTCCTCTACACATCTAATTAAATTATGATGAATGTAACCACCGTTCAGTTTCAAGTTTTTTAAGCGTCTCTGTAGCATATTGTGAGAGCAACAACTTCCGCAATTATTGCAAATAAATAGGCCATTGGGACATTTCTTTGAAGTTCTACTATCAATAATACAATTACACTGTCCATTGAGGCAGTGGTTAAGGTACACCTCTTCATTGTTATCGCAATCCTCATTTCTGCATTGAAATCTTATCACAGTATGGGCCGCAAAATGACCAGTTCCAAAATCTGACGGAAATAAAATATGATTACAGTCACGACAATATAATTTATCAAGCAATCTGTTAAAGCGGTTAATTAGCGCAATAAATAAATAATAATGACCTTTAGGAACAAAATCTCCCATTTGGTTAATTTCATCCGTTTCGAAACCTAATATCTCGCAAAAATCAAGCAAGGTGTACTGTTCCCATTCTTCAGTTGGGTGAATTGTTTCGCATTTACTAAAGCAAGGCTGGCCAGCACACCACCAAAACTTTTTATTAAAACGCTTGTGCGGTCGATTTGCCAGCCTGCCCTCGCAAAATGAAATTCCGTTTGGTCGGTCTTTTCTTTCAAACACAACTAAATGCGTGTTGTTCGAGTAGTTACTGCCTTCAAAATCAAAAAAGAAATGATTCTTTCTTCCAAATGCTAGAACCTCCTTTTCATACTGTAACGGAACGCCCCAGTGACCTGCGTCGGCATTCCATTTCCTGCCAGGTAACTTTTTTATTTGTTCTATCAAATACTGATTATATTCAAATTTTATGGCAAAATAAGTTACATTGGCACCATTCCTGCTTAAAGCAGTGATTTTGCTTATTGTTCCGAGTGTGTCCCAATCAAACGTTCCCACTTCCCTCCCTAAACAGCTTTCAAAATAATTCTCAAGCTTAAATCGTCTTGTTTTGTCAAGATTTAAATCGTTTAGAATCACCGCAAATAATTCATTTTCGACAATAAAACGCTTATATTTCTCGTAAGACTGCAACGCTTTAATAACTACATCTGTTGAAATATCGACCGGTATATCAGGATTGAAATTTAAGCCTGCTTTATACAAATCGCCATCAAACCGTGCAAGCTCATTCAGCTTTTCAACGGTTAGTTCAAAACGCCCAGAGGCTTTAAGAAAAAACAACTTACGTATGATTCTAACCTGTTCATCCGGGGCGAAATAAATGAATTTCGATTTAAGCAGCTCAAAATTGAGAGCGTCTTCCTTATCTAAAAACCATAGAATTACAGTGTAGAATTCGCTCCGATGTTGTCGTATTTTTTCGAGGTGTGTTTCATTTAATTGCAGTAGATATTTTATGTGGTTCAGCTGTTTACAGAATATAAACCGATCTGTTACAGGGTCTCCTCTTTGAAGATAGGATAACAGGAAGCCACTAATATGTTCGGCTGAAATGATATTGCTGCTAATCCACGTTTCAATTTGGCCATAATTTTCGAACCTATCATTCAGAATGCTTCCGATATGGTTGTCTGGGAAGATCTTCGCTTTTCCAACTGACCAGAATTTGAAATATTCGGGTTGTGCAATGGTTTCAAATACTTTTTTATCAAAAAGCATAAAGGCTGCCGGATCCAAAAACTCGTCCGCAAGATCATAAAGCCAATCAATATCGGGAATATTCTTGTCCGTCACTTTTCCTTCCAGTATCCTCTGAATAAATCCCTCGTCATCAACCGAAATATTACTGAGTATCCTCTTACAATCATCCTTTCCAAGCTGGGCTATATTTTTAATAATTTCGTTTCGAGGGACATCTTTTACGAATCCGTTTAAAAACAGCGCATATTTCAGCGCATCGCTACTTTCATTTCTCACATAGTTATTAAACAAACTAATGATTTCACTGCACTTTTTGTCAGTCCAAAACTCCTCGTCAAAAAGGACTTCCGAAAGTTTGAAATGATATTCGAGCGAGTTTTCTTTCCTCACTAACCCTTCGATTAAAACGAACGCTTTTTCGTGGTTATACTTGCTTGAAAACGCTTTTAAAAGCTCGAGTTGTTCGTTAGGTGGCGATTTGGCTAGAATAGCAATACGTTTTTCATTTTTTGTGTTGCCATCGAGAAAAGCCGCTGAAACATATTCAAATGGTATTTCATCAATAATCCCTTTAATCCAAAGCTCTGGTTTAAAATCATCAACACATCGGGAGGAAACTATATCATAAAACTCCCTCTTTATTTGGCCAATATGCTCATTATTTAACTGACTAGGAATAAACTGCAAAAGACGACTGTATTTCACAAAGCTAGTATCGTCTGTTATCAAATCAAGATCACTTGCGAGTGAGGCCAATTCAGCGACGGTTTTTCGCGCGAGTAGGCTATTAAGCGTCAACCTCATTTGCGTTTGTTTATTTTCGCTGCAAAACCCAAGAAATTGATACAAGTTCTTAATTTCAGAAGATGAGAGATGTTCAACACGGCTGAACTTAGTATCGACATGTTGAGAACAAAATTCTGGACCGAAACTAAAGTTTGCGATTCTATTTAACTCAGGCACACCGATTTCATCGATTTTCGATTTTAATATACCTTCTGGTATTTCATAATCGTCTTTATCGCTGTAAGAAATAAACCGGAATTTCTTCTTCTTCCATACGGCGAAAAGGATTTCCTCGTTTAGATTTTCACGAAAATGAACGAAGACCTTATTGAGCATATTGGATGAACTATTTGGAAACACTTTAGTTATTGCGCTTTCTATGTGTTCACCGTATGAAATAAAATGGTCGGGATTTAAGCCATTATCAAAATACTCGGTTACAATACTTACTATTTCCGATTCAGCTTTTCCTTTAAGAAATTGTTCGATTGATAATGCTATTAAACTGAAATTTTGTGTTTCTCTTCTGTAATAGGGATTGCCTCTCCTACCGTATCTGATTGCTTCGACCTCTATACCAACATTGTCGGGCTTACCTAAATAACTGAAAATCGATATCCAATCCTCGGGCTTTTCTACCAAATGGCATTTTTTTGCCACATTTCTTTCTCCCTTCGCATCCATAGCTTCTTGAAAGGCGATAGATGTCTTCTTAAATATTTTTCTTGGGTTTGTCGAAAAGCTATTTATGTGAAGAAAATACTCCTTCCCGCCAGGTGTTCCAACAACGCCATACTTCTTTTCGGAATCAAACCATTTTACAAGCCCAATTAACATTTATCACGATAATAGTGTGGTAGGACAATAGTCGACTATATTCTTTTATAATTACTTTTGTGTTTCCTTGATTTGTCCACAACAGCGGCATTCAACCATCAAATCCTCAACCTTACTCTGAAAATAATGCCTACAATCCAAACAATACCCCGACGCTAACGGAATATTGGCGACCTTGGGATGCCATTCGCTGCCATCCCAACAATAAATCAAATCGCCAGAGCTGATTGCGGCACTTTCTTCGCCGCACCTGCCACATGGATACTCGGTTTCCATAATGTTGTAAAAATCATAGCCTTTTTCGATATAGATAACTTCTTCGCTTTGACACGTGTCGCAGCAATACACGTGTTTTTCAAAATCATCAAACGAGACATTCGGGTCGGACAGCCGAATATTCACACGATCTTTTGCCATCTGAGGGTCAGTGTTAACGGTAAGTTCCTCCACAATGGTGTTTGTATATGATATATCGGCAAGATCGTCAAACAGATTATCGGGCCAATGTATTTGGCCATCTTGCTTAACGATGTCCGCAGTGAGCCAAGCTAAAAAACGGGTATCATCTAATCTTCGGAGAAAAGCAACGGTCGGACCATATTGATCGTCAAAAAAATAGTGATGGATATAATCATGATATACAGAAGCGCCTTTAGCGTAAAAATCCGCACACAATTGCGCGGCCGTTCCATCACGGCGGTGATAATAAAAAATTTTATCCTGCCAATGGGCTGCTTCATCAATCGATGATAAATTTTTGGCTATGTAAGTATGAAGCCATCGACCAAAATCAAATGCCAAGATTATGTCCTCGCGAAACCATGGGAGGTAACGGGAGCTGACTGACTCATTTTTGCGCAAATGAATGGGAAAATCGTAGATAACAGGTTTAGCATGCATAAAGATTCGTATTGATTTGGCAATATAATAATTTTCTATTATTCCCAAAATCTTTGGATTTTGGTATCACGAAGCACAGCTTTTCGAAATAATGATACGTCCGAAACCAGCTTAAACAAGTTAAATTACAGCTGCTTCTATGGTTATGAAGGCAAAAGACATTCGGGTAAGCTCAGTAGGTTATTGGGTTGCTCCCCATCGTTTTCGGTTTTGATGTACTTGTTGCCGTGGGCGCTCGTGGCCACAATGACATTGACGGCTGCCCCACCCTGGGCTACATAAAACTCCCGCTGGCCCTCTTCGATACCCGCAATTGCTTCCTGCTGCGTGAGGTACCACCAGGTGCCGGTGCCATTCATACCGCCGATACGCTCGATCCGCTCATGAGCGTTGGTACGGTTGGTTTTGTTGATGCATTTGATTTCGTGTCTGCTTGCCATGCTATTGTTGATGTGATAGAATCTGACTCCAAAGCTACCCGTGGTAAGTATGGACTCCTTACGGGAAACCGTAAGGGCGATAATTGGAAAATCGGAAATTCCGGTTTTTGTAGACATTAATTGGTCTTTTGCTATCAACTGACAAAGTATTACAAATCGACTACTTGCGATAATTTTACCTTTTGCGGTACGATAAGACCTAAAAACTAGGTCCTATCGTCCTTCATTTGGTAAACGGGCATATCTTTTTGAGAGCGGTGAGCAGGAGAAAAGATGGATCTTTTGTATCTTTGACTAAGAAGCCGGATTTACTGAACCAAATGTATAACGAAGCCGCCTTTGCCATTGATGAACAAAATTGCACAACGCTTCTTTGCTTATTCGAAAATTATCCGAACGGCGACCCTAATGCGTTGGGCATGCAATCCGATTGGAGTTCGGAGCCGCTTTGGAGATGGGGTAAAATAATTTTGGATCAATATGAAGAAGCACAAGCCGGAAATAGACATTGAAAAACACGAATTAACGGATAGTGATAAAGCGCTATTGCGTGATAACATTCGTCCTCGAACCGTAAAGAATGCACTTCTGTTTTGCCTGATCTACCTTTTGTTGACTCCTATAATGCCATACTTCCCGGCTAAGGTCACTCATAGTAAGTTAATCGATTCGTACTCCTACGGACAGGCACTCGTTATTTCGGCCCTTCTGGCGGTAGTAGTGGTTCTAGCTGCGTACTATCTGAATGTCGTACTATTGGATAGGGACATTAGGGATGGGGTTAAATATGTCTATCGGACCAAGATTTCTGGAAAGCTGATTAAAGGAAACAAGGAATTCAGAATAGACCTGTCCGAAAGACCTAAAAATGTAAAAGAGAAGATATTTATAAACCAATCGGAATACTATAATTGGCTTGTGGGTGACATGGTTGAGGTTGAATACTTACGACGCTCCCGTAGAATCCTGTCTTATAAGAAGGTGGGATAAATGTAATGTGATGTAATCCTCCACAATTCCCCCGTCTGCATTAATTATCGTGGGTGGCTCATGACCGACCGGGGACAACCCAGTCTGTTTCTGCAACGAACGACAAAACAGCTAGATCGCTTGGTTGGATTCCTTCTGGTTTTCGGCTTCTTTAACGGTGCGCTCTTGGGAGCATGAATTGATAGATACGCCCATCATAGCGATAAATAAAAATGCTTTCATGATAAATAAGATGCTATAATTCTAATTGCTTATTGATAAAGATATTTTGAACACCTTGGTCTATTTCTTTAAACACAATGAAGTACTTGGGTTTACTGGCCGCTCCATTTTTAAAATAAAACGGATTGAAATAGATAAGGGTACCGGGCTGAAACATGGTGTAGGATGTAGGGTTGGTTAATGGGCAAATGCAATGGTTTACTGTAGCGATTTGGACATATCGAGATATTCAATATGATCCGCATAACGTTGTTTTCCTTCGTCATCCAACAGGGTGCTGAAATCGATTTGGTGGTCGGTGGTCATAATCTTTTCGGCCAGAAGGCCTTCTAATACCCCATTTTTTTGAGCAGTCATCGTCCATGGTGAATGCGGACGGTGCGTGAGACCGACTAATTCTTTGGCCGTGCATTTCCCGAACCGATCAATCACGTAGTCCATGAGGGCTATCTCACTGTCGGAAAATTCACCATCGTCAAACGGTCTCTGGGCGGACACGTATGCCCGCCCCTCGTCATCCAGTGCGGTTTGTATGTAGTCTTTTAACAGGTGTTGCTTGCTGGAACTAAGATCAACAAAGAGGTCCTTTGCGACCGGACCAAGCTGCCAAACTTCGAAATCTAAATTGAGGACAGGCCGTGCAAAGGTTTTTATGATACCGACGTTGACGCAAACGTTCCTCCTTGAAAAAAAGACTTTGCCGATCATCGGATTTGACACCAACCAATATCTACAAGGCAGAGAGCATATCGGTAGTTTGTTTCACCACATCCTTTATAAACGGGTGCTGGCATTTACGTATCACCCGTTTAGCAGCGAAGTACCTGTACAGATGATCATCCACCCGTATTACCTGCGGCAATATAACAATCGTTGGTTTTTGTTTGGGTGGAACGACGAGCTACAGCGAATTTCTACGCTGGCACTTGACCGCATTATAAGCATGGAGGAAAGCAAAGAAACGGAGTTCATTGAAAATACGTGTTTCGACCCGGTTGACTATTTTGAAGATATCGTCGGCGTGAGCCGCATCGAGGGACAGACACTGCAACGTATTGTATTGTTTTTTACGGCGAAGTCCGCTCCGTACATATTATCCAAACCGCTACACGGGTCGCAACGGATCGTTTCAAAATCGGAAGAGGGCGTGACGGTTTCGATCGACGTGATCCCTAATTTTGAATTGGAGACTGTGATTCTCTCGCACGGCGAACGCGTGAAGGTATTGGAGCCGCAGGATTTCCGGCTGAAAATTGAGGAGAGGCTAAGGGGGGCGTTGGGGTGATTTGAACCAACAGGTTATCTTCAAAACTGCGACGATGCGTCGCAGTTTTTGATTGAGGGGTTTGTCTCGAAGGAACCTAATGAAAAATGGAGCAATTCTATGAGGCATATGCTACTTTTTCAATTGTGCCTTTGACAACGGCACAATTAAATGAGGTTTCCGACAGCATCTTCTATAGCATTAATTTTTCAACGAGCGTCTATGGAATTTAGCGGAGAGTTTAGGTTTATGAAAACATTTTGTAAATTTGTATAAATGCATTTGACAGAAAGGAACATAATCATGGATCGCATCGTATTGGAAGTTGATAGTGCATTGGCCCGGGCTTGGAGAAACAGTGCTCCTGCGCTGAAGGCAGAATATGAGCGTAAAATAGCTGATATACTCCGTGAGTTGAAGGAAGCTGAATTTGATAAGCTATTGGATAAAGCTGGGAAAACAGCAAAAAAAAAGGGATTAACCGAAGCCAAACTAAACCAATTACTGAGTGAAGAGGATTAAGCTATTCGTATTTGACACCAACACGCTAATCAGTTCATTTTTATTGCCGAATTCCGTCGCTAGGCAGGCGCTAAATCTCGCCCGAAGAATGGGGCGTATAGTCTTGTCTAAAGCAACGGCCGATGAGTTTAAAGGTGTATTTGTTCGCCCTAAATTCGATCGGTATCTCCCACTCGCTGTCCGCCTAGAGATTATTGAGAACTTCGATTCATTGGCAGTATATATTAACCCACGCCATACAGTAACGGATTGCCGAGATCCGAAGGATAATAAATTTCTAGAAATTGCATTGAGCGCCAAAGCGAGTGCCATCATTACCGGAGATCAAGATTTACTCGTGCTCCATCCGTATAAAGATATTCCTATTATCAATGCCGCTACGTTTTTAGAACAATGATGTGGTATGCAGTCCTGCCAGTAAATCGAGTCAACCACACCATGGAAATCTTCTCGACTCATGTGCTGGTTAAGAATAGAAATAAAACAAGGGCGCGGCTAAACATGGCGCGAAGATAGAATTAATCGTGTTCAATGAATATCTGGCTCCCGACCGACAGGACAAACCCTAAGATTGTGGAACTGGTATGCTTAAAACATCCAGTCTTCCGGTGCGATCAACGCCATGCGCTTATTGACCTCGCGTTGGTTGTAGTATGCCGGGTCCCAATCCTCGTTTGTTCGTAGGCCAAGCCATTGGCGGTAACTCCGCTTTTCCGCTGTTGTGCCATGGGCAAACGTATCGACCATTTCACGGTAACCGCGGATGTTACCGACATCTTCCGGAGGACATTCGTTTTTACCGCCGATGCAATACGCCGTATAAATTTCTTTATCAGTAATTTCCTCCAATACGATTTGATGCTGCCAATAGTCACCGAAATCATATACGTACGTAAACTTATCGTTCACTTTGCGGAAAATGGCACTGATTTTTACTCGACGGGCATCTTTTACCGGCATCTCGTCATTGGGAATCCCGATACCATCTGGGTCGTTTAACGCACGTTTGCCGAATTCAAACAGGTGACTATTCTCCCAACCGAATGCGGCTTGGATAGCCATATGAAGCTGATAAAAATTAAAACCGGTGGGAATGACAATCCGGCGCCAAACGCTCGGTTTGGTTTCCAAAAGCGTGATCTTTAGTTGAAGTGTTTTGAAGCGGGGCATAATCCTTTTTAATTTCTGCAAAGGTATTTACTTAATCCCAGGATGCATGACCTTCTTTATCTATGT